>JBFXEX010000012.1:0-65333 GCA_050179645.1 Xanthobacteraceae bacterium
GTCGTGGGCTCCAGCCGCCCACAAAGATTCTCGCCGCGAAATCCGGACAGGGCGAGGATGATCGTTTCGGCCGCGCAGGCCACGAGCATATTCGGCCGGTTTGGCTCCTCCAGAAGCCCCAAAACGGATAGATCCGGCGCTCGGACAAGGCCTCCATCCGCCCATCGCAAGTCGGATCTTTCGTCGCGGAGACCTGATGCAACGTTGAAGGGCCGGGAAACATCGCACACCATGGCGCCATTCTTCAGATGACGCGCCGAGATGAAAGGAAGCACGGCACTCGTTGCAGTCAGCACAATATCCGCCCTGGGAAGGTACTGCTCGATATCGGTTGTGACGGTTATTCCCGTATTCGAATCCGCAGGCCAGCTGTCGAGGCGCTCCGCAACCGACCCGGCGTGGAATTTGTGCCCCGAAGCGGCACGCGATGCCACGTGCCGCTTGCAGTCCCCGGCGACGACCCGCAATCTCCCCAGACTGCTTTCGACCTGGGGGTTGCCGATCAAGACCAGGTCGGCCACGCGTTCGGCGCAAAGCAGACTCAACGCATGGCCGATCGCTCCGGTCGCGCCGACGATCGCAACCTTGCAATCCCCAAGCGCAATGCCGTGCTTGTCGCAGGCCGCCTCCACGGCGCGCATTGCCGACCAGGCGGTATAGCTGTTCCCGCTGGTCACTCGCACTCCGGCGGGTGCCTGTACCGCCAGTCCGCCGAATGTCACGATCGAGGCGAAACCGGCAAGCCCGATCACCTCAGCGCCCCGCTCGGCTCCGAGATTGACCGCATTCTGAACGAGTTGAACCGCTTGATCCTGCGGCAACGCGACGAGCTCCGACGGCAGATAAGGCAGCGCGATCAACTCACCGACAGCCTTCCGCCCGTCGGCCGACTGAACGGCAAGTTCATCGAGCGGACACGGCTTCATGAACTCCGTGATACGTGATCTCAACGTCTCAAGCTCCGTGTCGTCAAATGGCTTGACGGTCGGATCGAACCGCCGCAGGTCGTCGACACCTAAGAGATGCGCAACGAATGCAAAGCGGGCGTGCTGCGGCGTCGGGGTTGCAGATCGTGGGCGCAGATGCTGCCGCGCTCGCGCATTGGATTGAGACGGCGTGCGACCACGGGCTCCGCCCATGAGGTGCCCGAGCAGTTCGCCCGATTCCCCACGCTGCAGTAAGTCCAATAACCGCTTCAGCGCCCCGATCAGATGATCACACAACGCTGCGTCAGCGATCAGAGGGGGCTCGATGCGAAGCACGGTGCCATGGGTGAACGAGGGGGCCATCCGGACGTGCTCGACGTTGAGCAGATAGCTGACCACTATGTACAGCAACAGCCCCTGCTCCTGCAGGAGCGAGATCAGGTTGTTCTGGTGCTCGGCGATCTGGTCGAAATCCAGCTCGATCCCCAGCATCAGCCCTCGCCCGCGAATCTCTTTGAGCAGCAGCGGGTATTCGCATTGGAGCTGCCGCAGGCCCTCCTGCAGGCGATCGCCCATCGCAGCCACATGGCGCACCAATCGTTGGTCGTCCATGGTCAGCTCGCGGATCGCCGCCAATGCCGCCCGGCAGGCAAGCGTGTTGCCCGCGAATGTGGAACCGTGTCGCAGGTCGAAGTGCTCGGTGTAGGCTTCCTTGGTGTAGAGGCACGCGCCGATCGGCATCAGGCCGCCGCCGAGCGCCTTGGCAAGGAGAAGGATGTCGGGAGTCACGCCCTCCGCTTCGCAGGCAAACAGTCTCCCGGTTCTGCCGAGCCCGGTCTGCACTTCGTCGACAATGAGCAGCGCGCCGTAGCGGCGGCAGAGGTCGCGAACGGCTGCCAGATAGCCGGGCGGCGCGACACGAATCCCCGACTCCCCCTGGATGATCTCCACCAGAAATGCGGCGAAGAAGCCGGGTCGCGCCTGAAGCGCCGATTCGATCGCCTTCAGATCACCAAACGGCACCCAATCAAACCCGGGCACCGGGGCCCCGAAGCCGCGCTGGAAAAATTCCGTGTCGGTCGCCGACATGCCTGCGAGCGTGAGGCCATGGAAGCTGTTGCGCGCCGACAGGATGCCGACGCGGCCGGTGCGACAGCGGGCCAGCTTGATCGCAGCCTCGACCGATTCGGCACCGCTGTTCGTGAATACAACGTGGGCCAAGCCAGCTGGAGCAATCGCCAGAAGCTTCTCGGCGAGTTCGCCCTGCGTGGGGGAAATCGACGTGATGGCGAGATTTGGCAACCCCGCCTGCCACGTACTCTCCAGCGCCTGCCAAATCGAGTGCGGGCTGTGTCCGAATGGCACGGCACCGAATTGCGCAATGCAGTCCGCGTAGCCAATTCCGTCCGCGTCGAACAGATAGCATCCCTCTCCGCGAACGAAGGTCTTGTCGAGGCCAAGTCGTTGATAGAGGAAGCCCTTGTAAGGCGCGACGTACCTCACATAGGGATTTTGCTGCGCAAGGTCCCAGTCCTTGACGGAAGCCAGCGCGATAATCTCGCCGTCGAGAAAAGAGTTGCGGCCGGCTTTCGGTTCCGATGAATCGACTTCGGAGGGCATGACGGGCGCCGTCGCGGGGCGACCTTGGTCGCGCAGGCGGTCTGCCAGCAACGCGCGCTTCTGTGCCTTGCTGAGCCGATCCAGATCGGCAGCCGGCATCAGAATTGCCCCTTCTGCTCGAGCAACTTCAAGTGGTGCTCGACCTCCTCGTCGGTCAACTCGTCGATGCGTTCGAGAAGCCCCGTCGAATCCACCCGGCCGAGCGGGACGTCGGTCACCTTGCTCGAACTCTTGGGGCCCTCCCCGGCATTACGTTCGAGCAGCCGTTCTGCGACGAACGCGGCCAACGAATTGATGCTCTCATTCTGCATCAATTTCACCAGCGGGACGTTCACACCGAGATCGGTATTGATGCGATTTCGAACTTCGACCGCAATCAGAGAATCGATCCCGAGGTTTGGGAGCGACTTCTGCGTATCGATGCGCGACGGGACGCTTCCCATGGCCCGCGCCAGATGATCCCGAATATACGTCTCTACCAACGATGGAAGAACATCCGCTTCCGCTTCAAGTATGTCATGCACCCCCGAGCTAACGCTCATACGGCTTTCTTCAAGCCCGGTATCGCCGGCAAAAGCGGAATACCGTGCCGAGGCGCGCATTCCTGTGGACCTGAACAAGTTCTTCCAATCGACCTCCGCCACCCCGATCTGCGCAGCATCGCCGGACATCAACTTGTCGAGAGCGTCGAGCGTCTCGTTCAGGGGCATCGCCTTAAGGCCCAGCCGCTCGAGTCGGTCGGACATCTCCCGGCTCGCCGCCACATGGCCAACATCGCCGATGACTCCCCAGTCGATTGCCAGCGCCGGAAGCCCGCATGCCCGTCGATAATGAGCCAGCGCACCGAGAAAAGCGTTGCCCGCAACGTAGTTCGCCTGCCCTGCGTTGCCGACGATCGAGGCGAACGACGAGAACAGCACGAAAAAGTCCAACGGCATCCCTGCCGTCAGCGCGTGGAGATGCCATGCGCCCATGATCTTGGGCGCCATCGCCTTCCACATCCGCTCCTCGGTGAGGTGCTCGATCGGAGCGTCATCCAATACCATTGCGGCATGCATAATTCCGCGCAATGGCCCCATGTTGCGTTGAGTGGCGTCGACGACCTGCCGGACCTGTTCGAGATCGGTGACGTCAGCCGAAAAGACCATGACCTCGACGCCGCTCCGACGCAGGCCATCCACGACCGCCAGCGCCGACGGCGAGGGTGCGCTGCGCCCGACCAACGCCAAGTGCCGCGCGCCGCGTCGTGCGAGGTGCTGCGCCACGGCCAATCCAAATCCTCCGAGACCTCCGGTGAGGAGATAACTGGCATCGGCATCGATGGCGACGGACTGCCGCGGATCACGCTCGACCTGCAGCCCCTGGCGATCCTGTAAAGAGACGATCAGCTTGCCAATGTGCTTCGCCTGCGCCATTTCGCGAAACGCTTCGGCGGTTCGCGCCACCGGAAAGGCATGGTGCGGAAGCGGCTGGATTTCCTTGTCCTCAAATCGGCCAAGTACATCGCGCATAAAGGCGCGTGCGCGGTCCGGTCGCGCTTCGCCCACGCTGAGCAGATCCACAACGAACATGGAAATGTTCTCGCGCAGCGGCCGCATCCCGATCTTGCGATTCTTGTAGATATCCGTCTTGCCGATTTCGATGAAGCGTCCTAGCGGCCGCAGGATCGAGAGACTCTTGTCGATCGCGTCGCCGGAAAGCGAGTTCAGCACAATGTCGACGCCCTCTCCGTCGGTCAAACTCAGCACTTCGTCGGCGAAGGCGAGGCTGCGCGAATCCATGACATGCGACACGCCAAGTGCCGTGAGAAGTTCCCGCTTCTCGGGCGTGCCGGCGGTGGCAAAGACGACCGCCCCGGCCTTTAGCGCCAATTGAACCGCCGCCAGCCCGACTCCACCCGTACCGGAATGAATCAGGACCCGCTCTCCGGGCTGCAGCTGGCCCATTGTATGAAGTGAGTAGAAGGCGGTGAGAACAGCGATGGGGATCGTCGCCGCCTGTTCGAACGTCAGGTGGCTCGGTTTAGGGGCAACGAACCGTGCATCCACGACGACGTGCGTCGCCAAGCTGCCGCGCTTGATGGCGACCACCTCGTCGCCGACGGCAAATTCCGAGACCCCATCGCCAACCGCGACCACGCGTCCGGCACACTCCAGGCCGGGCAGGTTGCGAGTCGATTCGTCCGCCGTCGCCTCTGGGGGAAGCATCCCCATGACAAGCATCAGGTCCATGAAGTTGAGACCCGCCGCGGCGACCTCGATCTCAACCTCATTGGTCTGTGGCGTCGCGCGCTCGACACGGTGCGCACGCAGCGAATCAAGCATCCCCGGCCGCGATACTTCGATCTGAAACGGCTCCCGATCCCCCCCGGTTGCCGAAGCCGCGCCATGCACCGTATCGGCGGACGTCGGCAATAGCCGATGCACATACCGCAATTCACCAACCAGGGCGATCTCATCCTCGGATTCGGTCGGAGCATCTAACTCTCGAACGAGCGATTCGATCTCCTCGCTGGCACCGGTCGCAAGATCGACCAGCCGACAATGCAAATTCTGATATTCATTGATCGCGACTCTGCCCAGCCCCCACAATGGAGATTGCGCCACCTGAATCGCACGATTGCTGCCATCGATCGCCTGTGCCGAACGGGTCACGAGCCAGACGCCGTCGACGACGAGTCCATCGATCGCTGCAACCGCCTGAATCAATTGCAGCGCCCCGACGCAACCCAAGTTTGCCGACGACGCAAGCGCATCGCCCGTCATCGCTTCGGTGGTTTCCGCGTCGAGGCTGCTGAGATGAACGATACCCGCCAGATGCGTCGCCTGCTGGCCGATGCTCTCGATCAGACGTTTGACGTCTTCGAAATTTCCAACGCGGACGCTGAAATTCGACGAATCGAGTCGCCGGAACTCCGTGCCCTGCGTTACTTCGATGACGGCGTCTCCGCGTGCTCGCAGCCTGGCGCCGAGTTGCGCCCCGACGCCCGGGCAACCCGCAGTGCCTCGGTCGTTCATCAGCACCCAGGTTCGCGATTCTCCAAGGTCTTGCGGCGAGAGTGCCGGCGATAGTGCGAGTTGCGGACCGCGCGCGACAATCACCGAATGCTGGGCGCTGTCGGCCTCCGGACAATCGGCAACGCAGACCGTGTCGGTGAACCCAGCGTCCTGCAGCAGGCTCTTCCACGTTCCCTGTGGAACGCAGGGCTCGTCCCGCCGGACGTCGTCGTCGAAGAGCCACCAGCCCTTCAGCAATCCAAAGACCAGCGTAAGCCCGAGCCAGGGCCGTGTCAGTTCCACGATCGACACCATACCGCCGGAACCGAGCAGCGCCTTGATTTGATCGAGCGTTTTGCGCAGGTCTTTCGTGGCGTGCAGGACGTCAGATGCGATGATCAGGTCGAACGAATGCGGATCGAATCCTTGTTCGACGGGGTCACGCTCAATGTCGAGCGTCCGGAATTGCATGAACGGATACTGAGCAAATTTGTATTGAGCATTAGCCGTGAAGCGCGCGGAGACATCGGTGAAAACGTATTCGGTACAATGTTGCGGAAGAACAGGAAGCACAAAGCTGGTTGTTCCGCCCGTCCCCCCGCCAATTTCCAGGATCCGCAACGCCTTTCCTTTTGGCAGACGCTGCACGATCTCATCAACCGCTTTCTGCACCAACAGATTGTGGTAGCGAAAGGTCTGTGAATCCTGATAAAGGCCCTCCGCACCGCCAAGCGCGCCTTCCGGAAAGATGAGGTTGAGCGGATCGACCTCGCCCCGAAGCACTGCCGGCAATTCCTCTCCACAAAGTCGCAGATTTCTCAGTTCTGCTTGACACTCTGGGAACTCCTCCCAAAGCGCCTTCCAAAGTTGCCGAGGGTCCTGCGCCGAAGCAAGGTCCTGCGGGGTCAACTCCTTCAACATCAAGCGGAGCCAGCGGTGGTATTGCGGCACGATACCCAGCCGGTCGGCGAGCTTCTCGATCGGCAGCGCACCGTCCGCCGGTGTCCAGCCCAACTCGCGCAATGCGCGCACAATGTAGGCCGCCGCGGTCGCCCGCGACTGGGGTTGATACTCATTCTGAAACCGAGCGCGATTGAACCGTCGGCTTAGGCTCTCGCCTTCCACCTCCATGACGGAGCCCAGCACCTCGGGCGAGGGCAGGTGATTCGAGTCCCGCCCGGCGCTCGTCACCTTCCGAGGATCAAGCTTCCACCGATATTCGTAGAGAGTGCTGTCAAGTTTTTGCGGGCGGTGCCCAGCCTGCCGAACGGTGATACCTTGAACCTCAACGAAGGGGTTGCCGCTTTCATCGACGATTTGCAGATCCACCTTCAGTTCGGTTGAACCAAACTTTGTCACTCGCGTGTGCGCAAACATGCGCGTGGATGGTGACGCCCGAAAGCGAAGGCGATTCATCTTCACAGGTACGAAGATTTCGCCCTTCATGTCCCGCCCGCTCCACGGCGAAAACACCGCCAACATCGTCTGCAGGCAGGCGTCGAAAACAGCGGGATGGAGTCGATACTCGGAAATATGCTGGTTCAACGCGCCCGGCACATGGACCTCGGCCAGCATTTCCCGTTCGCCCAGCCACAATCGTTCCATTCCCTGAAACGTCGGGCCATAGCGATATCCTGAGGCTGCAAATCGGCGGTAACACTCATCTCGATCAAACGAAACGGGACAACGTTTCCGCACTTGCGCCAGATCGACGCTGCTTTCCTTGGCGTCAGCAAGTTGCCTCACGCGTCCGTGCGCGTGTACATCCCAAGAACCGTCGGACTCGTCACAAACGTACACCGCGAATTCGCTCGAAGCAGGATCGAGCTCCAGTCGAACGGTGGGGGGGACGATCTGATCAAGGAGCAAGAATTTCTGGAATTCGATATCTTCCACGACGCAGGGAACTGCCCCGAAAGTCTCTCGCGCCGCCGCGAGCGCCATTTCGACATATCCGGCGCCCGGAAAAATGGTCGAGTCGCCGATTTGATGATCCGCCAGATAAGCCAAGTCTACCGAACCCAAATCTCCTTCCCAGCATGGTTTGGGCGATTCAAACGGTATCCCCAACAGCGGATGGCTCGGTCGGCTCACGCGGATGCGACGGTTCTGGTCGGATTCATTCCAATAGCTCTCCACCTGAAACGGGTAGGCGGGCAGCTTTATCGCCGTCGCGTCGAGCGGATACAGCTTGCGCCAATCGATCTCCGCACCAAGGGCGTACAGGTGGCCGAGCGAGCCCAGCAGCGCCGCTCGCTCGCGATCCGCCCGGCGCAGCGAACCAAGCGTGTGTCCTTGCGTTGCCTTTGCGCTCAAACAGGCGGCAATGTCGCGCCGGAGAATGGGATGTGCACCCAACTCCAGGAATACCCTGTGTCCCGCTTCAATGACGTTCCCGAGCGTATCGGAAAAATGCACGGGGTCGCGGACGTTGCGATACCAGTAGCTTGCATCCAATTCAGGCCCAACCAGCGCAGTGCCAGTCACCGTGGAAAAGAACGGCGTCGTCGCCGGCTGGGGCCGAATATCGTGCAGGCACTCCAGCAGATCCTTTTCGAGCGGCTCCATCTTGGGGCTGTGATAAGGCACATCGACCTGCAAGAAGCGGCTGAAGACGTCCTCAGCATTAAGAGCCTTATCAATCTCGGCGAGAATCGCGGCATCGCCGGAAAGCGTAACCGAACGGGCACCGTTGATGGCGGCTATCGATATGGCCCGCGGATGTCGTTCAACGAGACGCCTGGCCTCCTCGCTGGACAACCCTATCGCCAGCATTGCGCCCTGGCCGGCCATGCGGTGTTGCAGGCGGCTGCGATGAAAAGCGACGCGAACAGCGTCCTGCAACGAGAGCGCGCCGGCAATGTACGCCGCTGCCATTTCGCCGGCGCTATGACCCAAGATTGCGGCGGGTTCGACGCCCCATGATCGCCATAGCGCCGCCAATCCGACCTGCAGCGCAAATATTGCTGGCTGCCCGAAGCGCGTCCCTTGGAGCTGCGAACTCTGCTCGTCGGCCGTCAGCTTCTCCAGCAACGACCAGCCGGCGAGCGAGGCAAACAGCTCGCTGACCTCCTCGACGGCGCCGCGGAACACCGGCTCTTCGGACAGTAGTTCGCGCCCCATCGCCCACCACTGCTGGCCCATGCCGGAGCAGACGAAGACAGGTCCAAGCGGCAGGTTGGACGCGCGGCCACTCGAGCAATTGGCGCGCTGTTCTCCGCCAAGATACCCCTCAAGTTGCTCCATGAGTTCGGCATGATCGTGCGCGACGAGTGCGAGCCGAAAGTCATGATGGGAGCGCTTCAAGCTCGCCGAGAAACTGATGTCGCGGAGCGCCTCGCGCCCCAGGCTCCCGTCCTTGCGGAGCACGTTCAGATAAGATCGTGCCAGATCAGGCAGTGCGGCTGCGCTGCGCGCCGAAATCGGCAGCAGCCATGCGCGCCCCTCTGCACCCTCGGCACGGGCACGGCCGGTCTCCGGCGCCGCTTCCAGGATGACGTGCCCGTTCGTACCGCCGAACCCGAAGCCATTCACGCCGGCGCGCGGCGGCTGCCCAGCGGTTTCCGGCCACGGCGCCAACTGCTGCGCAACGCGCAATCGCAAATCTTCGAAGGGGATTTGTGGGTTGGGAGTTTCAAAATGCACATTGGCTGGAATCCGACGGTGCCGCAGACAGAGCGCCGTCTTGATCAGCCCCGCTATGCCGGCAGCCGCTTCCAGGTGACCAACATTGCTCTTGATCGAACCGATCACGCAATGGGTTCCGTTCGTTCGGGCCTTGCCGTAGGTCCCGCCGATCGCGGCGGCCTCGATGGGATCGCCAACCGGGGTTCCGGTCCCGTGAGCCTCTACATACTGCACGGTTTCCGGCGGGATATCCGCAAGCCGCAAGGCATCGACGATGTTTGCTTCTTGGGACACCTGGTTCGGAAGCGAGATGCCAGCGGTGCGGCCGTCTTGGTTCACTGCCGTCGCGCGAATGACAGCGTAGATCGAATCGCGATCAGCCAGCGCTCGCGAGAGCGGCTTGAGAATAACGACGCCGGCGCCCTCGCCGCGCACGTATCCGTTGGCACGCGCGTCGAAGCTCTTGCAGCGACCGTCAGGCGAAAGCATGGAGGCTTTCGAGAAGCCGATGGTGACTTCGGGCTGCACCAGCGCATTCACCCCGCCGACGAATGCCAACTCGCTCTCGCCGTTCCAGAGGCTGCGGCAGGCCAGATGGGTGGCGACGAGCGACGATGAGCACGCGGTATCGACAGCGAGACTGGGTCCTACCAGATTAAAGAAATAGGATATCCGATTGGCCGCGATGCATAGCGCGGTACCGACGTTGGTATACGCATCGATCGAAGCGCGTTCCTCCGACTTGACCTGTAGGAAGCTGTAATCCCAAGTGGAGATTCCGATGTAAACGCCTGCGCGACTGCCGGACAAGGCAGTCAGGGGCAAGCCGGCATCCTCGACCGCCTGATAGGCAACCTCGAGTAACAATCGCTGCTGGGGGTCCGCGTGGGCGGCCTCACGAGGGTTGATCCCGAAGAATTCCGCGTCGAATTTATCAATCTGATCCAGAAAACCGCCGCGCCGCGTATTCATTCGCCCTGGCTTGGCAGTATCTGGGTGATATAGCGCCGGCAAATGCCAGCGGTCTTCGGGGACTTCGACGACGGCGTCGACGCCATCCACCAGCAACTTCCACAAGTCGTCGGTGTTTCTTACGCCGCCAGGAAATCGACAACCAATACCAATTATTGCGATCGGTTCGACAGGTTTCATGCAGCCTTCCGCCCATTCAAGCATGTAGAATGCAGGCCTGCTACGGCGGCGTCAATCTCTTCTTCCTTGCCGCAACGTGAGGAAAATTGTGGACGCAATTAGCATTTCCGTCACACGAGAAAATTGGCACCGGCTGCTTTAAATGCACCGGTTGCTTTAGATGTCGACTGCTCGAAATATAGACTGCTTGGCGCCCAGGCTCCCGGCCACAAGTCTATCCTCCTATACATCGGCAGAGCCGATTGCGGCTCCAGACGAGTTGCGGCTACCAAGCCTCCCCACAGGCGAATGAAGGCAGCCGTTCAGGCAGAAAGAGCCTTGGCCAGGGCTCGAACCGTCGAAGCTTCGGAGAGAATTAATTCCGGAACCGGTTTGGTTGTGAGCCGCTGCACCTCCACATGCAGGTCCATCGCAAGCAGCGAATTTCCGCCCTTCCCGAAAAAATCGTCATCAATGGACAGACTCTCGACCTTCAGGATCCTTTTCCAGATCAACAGCAGTTCCGCCTGCAAACGCGCTTCCGACAGCACGGGCATATCTAAAGTGGTTTCGTTCTGTTGAGTCCGGGGCGCCTGATCGGGCCTCCTGAACGTCGCGAGTTGCTTGAGTGTTCGCCAAAATTGGAATCGCCGCTCGTCCGGTGACGCATCCGGCACAGACGTCCGCGCGACGATCTCGTTCAACCGGGACCGCTGTACCTTTCCGGTGACTCCTTTTGGCAACCGATCGACGAAAGAAATGCGACGGGGAATCTTGAACGTGGCGAGGTGCTCGCCGAGAAATGCCCGCAGTTCATCGGACGTAACCTTCGCGCCCGGCCGCAGAACGACCGCGGCGGCGACATCCTCGCCTAAACGAGCGTGCGGAACGGCATAAGCTGCGGCTTCGATCACCGCCGGGTGCTGGATAAGCGCATGATCAACCTCCAGCGGCGCTATCTTCTCCCCTCCTCGATTGATGATCTCCCGCTTGCGAGCATGCAGCGAAAGGAAGCCTTGTTCATCCAGGCTGCCGATATCGCCGGTCCGATACCAGCCGTCGACGAACACCAACTTGTTGAGTTCGGGTGTATTGAGATAGCCCGACATCACGCTCGGGCCCCTCACCAGGATCTCGCCCTGTTCGCCCGCAGCCACCGGCCGTCCATCCTCGCCGACGATCTCGATGATACCGGGCCACGGAATGCCGCACGTTCCTGGCTTGCAGGGCCCCGGCGGCGGCAGGTTGGAGGAAATCTGCGCGGTCTCGCTGGAGCCGTAGTGCTCAAGCACCGGAACGCCGAGCACGCTCTGCAGGCCTTCCTGCACGTTCTTGGGAAGACGGGCGCCAGCAGACGAAGCAAGTCGCAGAGAATGCATGGTCCGCGCGTCCGGCCGCAACTGGGCCTTCTCGAGCACGGCAAGATGCAGGGTCGGCCCGGCCGAATACCAAGTCGGTCGCAGGGTGCCGAGCCATTCGGAAAGCTCCACGTTCAACGGATTGGCAGGAAACGCGACGCTGCTCCCCGTAAGCAGCGGCGGCAATACCGTCGTCGTGAGAGCGTGGGAATAGTAGACCGGAGAGACGTTCAAGCACCGGTCCTGCGGTGTCAGCCCAAACCAAGTCTGCACCCGCTTGGCCGAAGCCAGCACATTGCGATGGCTGAAGGGAACCAGGTTCGATTCGCCTGTCGTCCCTGAGGTGTGCAGAATGAATGCAGGAGCATCCGTGTCAGGATCATCCAGTGAACACGCCGAACCGATACGGGGCATCGAAAGCCGCAGGCCGAGCTTTCCAGGTTGCACGGGAGCCGCTTCGACAATTGGAATGCCGAGCTTCTCCGCAACAGGCCTGATCGCCGCACCGCTGTCACGAAGAACGATCGCAGCGCTTGGGCGGAGAACCAGCAGGCACTTTTCGACTTCCGCGACAGTAAGCTTGGGATCGAGCGGGACCGCCGCGGCCGAGCAGGCAACGGTGACGATGGCCCAAGCCGCCTCCGCGCCATTGGCGATGCCAACTGCAATCCGGGCGTCGCGATCAAACCCGGCCTGGCGCAGGCAGGTGCGGACTTCGTCGATCTGCTGCTGCAGTTCTCCAAATGATAACGGGGCAAACTCGTTGCCCACAATGGCCGGCTCCTCCGGACGAAGCCCGGCCTGGATTCGGATCGCCGCGCCAATCGTAGACGGCTCGGTCGTTTGATCGCCTTTGTCGGACACATCGACTTGGCGATCGATCCGCGGCGGACCGGAGCGAGTGCGCTGAAGCTCAACGTCGTTCGCAGAAGCTTCCGCGCCGAGGTCGCTCATGCCAATGCCCACCAAAAAGGCCCCAGGAGGCGCTCTTGTGTAGCGCTCATGCCTCAAGTCACATCTAAATGGAAGTTTATCTCGGCCAGTCTAACGGCGCAACCCGCGAGCAGGTCGTCAAGTTGCAGCTGCCGGTTTGTGGTCCTGACAACAACCACGATCAGGTGCGCAACGAAGCTCCAGATCCACGATCAGGTGAGCACGAAGCTCCAGCGCCGGGGTGTCGAGGGTGAAACCCCGCCCGGCGTCACGTGAACACCAATATAGAAATTGTCCGACACCGGCACGAACAGATTTGCCAGCAACGCTGCTTGGGGCATCATCGCGCAACGCGGCACGACTAACGCATGCACGCCGGCGTCGCGCAGAAAGTGACACAGATGTGAAACGAACCGCCGACGGTCCGTGCCGGTGAGATTGTCGTCGGCCCAGAGATCCAACAACGCCGCGCGAACGGGATCTCGCCCCTGCATCATCAGCAGATGATAGTGCGCCAACCCCAGCACGCGACCCTCGCGCTCGAACACTAAAGTGCCGGATGTGGGGTTCGACAAGAGGTACGACAGTTCTTCCGGCGGCCAGACGAGAGCAAAATCGACGCCGGCGGCGTTGTTGTCGAGGATTTGAACGCACCGCTCCAGATCTCCGGCGCGGTAAGGTCGCACATGCTGATCGTATCCGTAGGGAACCGCACCGAGCAACGGGCTGAGAGCACGACTTGCCATCCGTTCCCAGGCTCTGATGCCCGACTGCGCCATGACCGACGGCGACAGGAATTTGGCCAGATAGCTACCTCGAAACAGAAAGCGGAAGTTCTCTGGAAACGTCTCTGCGTATTTTGTCCAGAATCGGTATGAGGCCGACGTCGTATCGCCGAGGACCATGCCGGTGGTAATTGCAATCCCGCGTTCCTCATTGCATCGACGAAGATGCTGAACGAGAGGCAATGCAATGCGACGATGATCCGGATCCACGGTGAACACGCTCGAAAGCGAAGCCGGGAAGACCGAACCTGAGGCGCGCAAGGGAGATGGAGCGGAAAATATGGTGCCTACGAGTTTGGTGCCCTCGTAGGCAGCCAGACACACAGCGTTGCTCGCCGGTCCAAATCGCCAGCTGAGGTACTCCACATCCGGAATCGGAACCCAAAGTCTCCCGCGATATTCCGGAATCCAGACACGGCTCATCAGGTCGGCGACATCCTCGAAATCCCCGGAGTAGGACCGAATTTCGACTGCTGACATGAGGTTCCCATTTGCGCCCGGATGGTCCGCGACCTTGCGTCCTCTGCGCAGCCTATTCAAGCGATGCTCGGTGCCCACCGCGTCCCACGCGGTAGCGCTCAACTCACCGCCGTACCGCAAATTTAGCCTTGCGGAGGTCACATAACCAGCAACCCCCAGGTCTTGGGCAAAGTCAGTGGTGTTGCGGCCGGGGTCAACACCGCTCCGAGGTACCAGGGCGCGGGGATCGGCGCGAACAAATTCGCCACGAACGCCGATGCCGGCATCATTGCGGAGCGCTGCGCAACCACAAGGTGGACGCCGTTCTGACGCAGGTGATTGCAAACATGGCCGAGAAGCCGCGCACGCTGCACGCCGGCGAGGCCGTCATCGGCCCATAAGGCGATCACAGCTCCGAAAATCCGTTCTCGCCCGTGCATTGCGGCGCAATGGTAATTCACCATCGCCTGAACATTTCCATCGCGTTCATACACCCAGGTTCCGCCTGCTGGATATTCCAACTGGCGGCTCAGCTGCGCCCGCGTCCAGAGCATGGCCCAATCAAATCTGGCCGATGCCCTGTCGAGAAGTTGAGCACACTGCTCCAGATCCGCTGGACGATAAGGTCGCACGTGCTGATCACATCCAAACGGGGTTAAAGGCAGCAGCGGTTGCAATGCGCGGCCCGTCAGTCGCTCCCAAGGCTTGATGCCGGCCTGTACGAGTGCATGCGGCGCCAACCACTTGGCCCAATAGCTAATGGGAAACAAGAATCTGAAGTTACGGGGAAACGCTTGCGCGTACTTGACCCAGAAGCGATGGGAAGGCGTCACAGTATCGCGGAAGACCGTCGAGAGGGAAAACGATATTCCACGCTCTGCGTCTCGTCGACGAAGCCGCTCGACAAGAGTCAGCGCCAGGCGCGGATGATCCGGATCCACAGTAAATCCGGAAGCCAGCCCGATCGGGTGGATCGAAGACCCGATACGCAACGAATATGGGATAGAAAACACGCCCCCAACGAGTTTCGAGCCCTCATTGGCAACGTGGCAAAGCGCACCGCTTTGAGGTCCAAGTTGCCAGCGAAAAAAGCTCGCATCCGGTACCGTCAACCACATCTTTCCCGCATATTGTGAAAACCAAATTCGCTTCCAGAATTCGCTGAAGTCCTCGTAGTCGCCGCAATAGTCCCGAATTTCGACATCCGCCATGTGATCACCATGCGCCATGGTGGGACGTGGTCGAAAATCTCGCGCATGCCGCAGCGGCCACCGAAGTGCAGTCCGGGCACCATGAGCTAGAGCGGGCACGAGCAGACAACATGTGCGGGATCGCACCGTCGTCCTCATGGCTTGCGCCACAGTTCCAAGCACAAATCGTTTGGCGTTCGATCTCTGTCGATTTGGAACTCGCCTGTCCCATGCTCTGCCTAAGGTCGCCCCATGCCCAAGGTCACATGATCAATAGGTCTCAAGTTTGGAC
This sequence comes from Xanthobacteraceae bacterium, assembly GCA_050179645.1. GTDB lineage: Bacteria > Pseudomonadota > Alphaproteobacteria > Rhizobiales > Xanthobacteraceae > VAZQ01. The sequence goes on from JBFXEX010000012.1 coordinate 15,318, forward strand.
AATTTCAGCGGTGCCGCAGCCGTCGTCAAGACCGCCCCGATTTCCCAAGGCGCAGGGCGTCGGGGCGATCAAATGAGCCGCGAACGACGGGGCCGGCATCATCGTGAAATGTGCGCGCAGGGAAAAGACACGCCGCACTCGCCGCTGGTGGTTGCGACCTTGCCGAGCAGACAGACCCGCGAGACCAGCGTCGGCTCACAAGGCGGTCACGCAGCCAGGAGTTTTTTCAAACTTCGACCGCTTCGATTAACGAAGATTGCGGAAATCCAGTCTGCACCAACGCATCAATATTCATCCGACAGTCGTTCCGGAACAATCTTGGTTATCGCCGGACAATGCCGACGCCTCGAAAAACGCGAAGGAACCTGAGATCTCGAGGCGAGTCTGGGCGAGACCGGCCGCGGCGAGCCAACGCGCCAGATCGTCCGCGGTCCCGCCGGGGCCGAAAGCGCCGGTCCCCGGCCGCATGAACAAACGCTGCCGCAAGCTCGGGCCACGGCAAATCATCGCACCGATCAGGCGTCCGCCGCCTCGCAGGCAGCGGGCAATCTCACGAATGGCGGCGTCCGGGTGCGGCATGCAATGCAGACCCCAGTAAGAGAGGAAAAGATCGACGCTTCCGTCTTCGAGCGGCATTCGCTCCGCGTCGCCCTCGACGAACTCGATCTGGTCGAGTCCGAGCGAGCGGGCGCGGGAGCGTGCTGCCTCCAGCATGAGCGGCGATAAATCGAGCGCCAAGTAGCGCACCCGCTGGCGCGGCGAAAGCGCCGAAAACGCGACGCCGGCCCCGCAGGGTGCGTCTACGACAAGCGCTCCCGCAGGAAGATCCCCGACGGCACGCATACTTTCATAGTAAGGCTTCGCGTCGCCTCCCCAGAGCACCAGGCCGACGGCACGTCCTAACCATGGCCGCTCCATCCAGAACGAGTAAAGCCGACCGAAGACCCCGTCAAAGCTCGCGCGGTTGCGCGTTCGAACCTCGTCCTCGGGCACGTTGTTTGCCCTCCTATGGCAGATCACGCGCCAGGACCGTCAGCCATGCGCCGGTTACTCGCCAACCGCCCCGCGCCCTGTGAACATGACCGTGCCGGGCGGCAACCTGAACTGGCGGGAGAGCCTGTCTGCCAGCGCACGAACGGTCGAAGATTCGAACAGGAGCGATTCCGGCAACTCCAGACCGGTCAGCCGCTGGAGCTCCAACTGCATGTCTATGGCCAGGAGCGAATCGCCGCCCTTCTCGAAGAAGTCGTCGTCGATCGAGACATCCTCGGACTTCAGCAGTTTTTTCCATAATTCCAATAGCTTATCATGCCAAATAGACTCGGACAACTTGGTTTCCCTGTGATTCGGCATTTGAACTCTCGCTCAGTCTTTTCGTTGCAGATTACCGGTCCTCGAAAATCGTCAGTCGCCAACCCTCAAATTACGTTGGTCGTCGGATACGGGCAATATCCAAACCGGTCACCGGTTACTTCACTGGAATAGACCGAGATCAGGTTCGCACGGATCTGCTTTCGACCACCTGACCCCAGCGGATCCTCGGCCGAAAGGGATCCGTTGGTCGACTTCAACGCAACCGTCGCGAACTCGCCCCGGACCTGACTTGGAGAAGCCGATCACGAGAGCCAAGAACGAATATCTCGCCTACGCTCAAATCCGCCGGAAATTCGCACGTTGGCCAAGGCCATCATGCATTCGCCGAGATGAAAAGTCCGTTCGACCCGGTAAGCAACTCTTGAAGCGTTGGAACCTCTGAGTCATCGTCGGCCTTGATGCTCGCAGGCGCTGCCGGCCAGTCCCAGCATCTCAGTTTCCAATTGCCGCCTTCGACAGCCAGCGCGGCCTTATAGCCCTCCCCTCCGTTCAACGCGTGCAAGGTCCAGCGGTGAACATCGGTGGGATCATGCCGGGCCGCGAGCAGTCGGGGTTGCTCTCCGGGAAGAAAGGACACATCGAACTGCGCGAGGGGGAGCGACAGGCCGTCGCCCCTCGCCTTCAGGTATGCTTCTTTTCGCGTCCAGCAGTCGAAGAATGCCGCACACCGCGCGCTCGGCGCGACCGAAGCCAGCGCCCTGCATTCGTCAGCCGAAAAAAACCGTGCCGCAATTTCGTTCGCCGCCACATCCATGCGCACTCGCTCGATGTCGACACCGAGCGCGCGGCCGCGGCTGAGCGCGATGAGGACGAGATCACCGGAGTGGGACAGGTTGAACTGTACGGACGGGTGCAAGCCGCCGGCCAAGATCGGCTTGCCGAATTCATTATATTCAAATTGCACTTGAGTTGCGGACTTGCCGAGACAATGACCGAGTAGCAGCCGCGCCGCGCCGCGCGCCAGTATGCAGCGCTGGCGGTCCGTCTCGAAATGAAACTTGTTGACGCGTTCGCGCTCATCTGGAGACAAGAGGTGCATCAGGCTCGCGAGTTGGCCTTGCACCTGATCCAAGCTGGCGCGCCAGACGTGAACCTCATCCGGCGGCAAGACATAGATGCCACGTGGGGAGTGCCACACAGTGCCGCTACAGCTCATTTTTCAACTCGTTGAAAAATGTCCGGATCGGCAGCAGTCGGCAGGCACCAACAACGTCACCGTCCCTGCTGCGCCGGCAGCTCCGTGATCGCGATCCGGACGGTCCCGTCGGCCTCTGCGATCACGCGCAAGGTTTTCGAATCGAACTCGATACTGCCGAGGCGCAGATCGGCAACATCGGCGTCGACGCGCACACCCTTCGTGCTCCTCTGGAATTCGGCGATCGCTGTGCCGATGCCCCTGCGAGCATTCTCGGCGATCGGTTTGAGGTCGACGGACGCGTTCTCGGTCAGTGCCCTTTCCAGAAAGGGCAGCGCCGCGCGGGCCGCCACGCCGAGAACGCCAAACGCTGCCTCTGACTCAACGTCCAGCGAGACATCCTCGATCTGCAAAGTCTGTTGCCGTCGATCCAGCGTCGGCCGCCCCCAGACGTGCACGGTCGCCTCCGCACCGAGGCCGAACCAGGTCTTGTGCTCGTTGGCCTTGACCCGCAATGAGATCAGCAGGCGGCCGCCGGAGGCCGCAACATTGACGCCCCTCACGGTCGCGGTGAACGCGCCGCCCTTGTCCATCGGAAAGGTCTTGCCGAGAAGCTGCGCTTCCATCAGGCGGCTGATTTCCGTGAAGGGGATATCGATCGGCACGGCGATATTGACGTGACCCCGCTCCATTTGCGGGACCAGTTCCAACTGCGCCGGAAAGGGACAATTGGGTCTTGTTTGCTCGCCCACGATGCGAGTCTCGGCCTGCACGCCGAATGTGAGCGTGACCGAGGACCGGTCGATGATGGGCTGCGCCGCGAACGCACGAGTCGGACGCACCTCCAGCCAGAGATTCGGCATGCCGGCACCGACCGCGCCCAGCGAGACCGAGCGGCACATCTTGGACCATTCCTCTCTCGCTGCCTGCTCGATTAATGGGCTGTTGGCCATCCGCTCCTGCAAGGACGAAACCTGCTCATTGACGGTGCGCTCCACCGTTGGCTTCATTTCTTCGGACAGGCTGAACTTCATGCCCATGATGTCCGCAGACGCCTGACCGATGGTGACGGACGCCACCAGATTGGGTTGAAGTCTCCAATCCGGCAACAGGCTCGGCCGCGCCGTCAACTCGACGTTACCTCTGATCTCAATGCGCTGTTCGGTCGACTGCTCGTTCTGTGTCCGGGATTGCTGTTGATCCCGACCGCCAAAAAAGCTGCCTGGACCACCGAACCCCGGAGGCGGGCCAAACCCCGGTCCGGGAGGCCCGAATTGACCAGTGACGCGGAGTGCTCCGCTCAGTGCGGTCGACAGAAAAAGGCCGTCCGGCCCGCCCGACAAAGCAAACGTCCCGCGTGAGAAGGACCAAGTGAAGTCGGGACCTTTACCGTAGGGCCCGGGCATGCCGCCGAAGGGACCGGACGCCATATCGAGTTTGCCGGAGGCCTCGCGCGGCGCCCGCTCCATCATATCCCGAATGGCCGAGAGCGCGACGACCGCAGGCAGCACGATCCGCGAATTACGGGTGACCGGCGAAAGCGGGGTCATCTCGACGAGGGCCGGCCGCCGATCCACGAGACCCGGCGAAAGCCATCTCAGTGCCCAGACGCCGCCGACCAACACGATCACGACGGCCAGGACGCCGACGACGATCTTCCTGCGTGGCATAGACATGCCCGAGTGATCCTTTCGTGCTCTCTATTCAACTATAATTGAAATCCGGTGGAGGCACCAGCGAGTCCAGTTTCCTCAATTGGAACCTAGTCGTGCGCTCCCCTGCGAGAAAGGCCGATTTTGGCGCGTCGGCGGCGCTTCGCTGTTCGTCGATCGTTGCCGCAGGAAACGGCCCTCGTTCGGGGTCGTAGAGCGGCGAAACCCGATCGGCTGGAAAAGCGCTCTTTTGTGACCACCATCACATCGCGAATGTGGTGGCCGTCTTAGGGTGGGATTGTCGAAATGGATCGCGTCTTGAACGCGTGACGGAGGGTCCCATGCTGGTAACTCGCACTTCCCTGCTGATTTCCGCCACTGCCGCCATATTCGTCATGGCAGCGCACACAGGTGCCGAGGCCGGGTTCCTCTGCCAACGAGGCATGGGCGGCTTTGCAAAGTACTACAAAGCCCCACCTCAGGTTCGGATCAGCAAGGCGCCCTACACGAAACCGTCGCACCAGCAGCGGACCGCGAAGGCGGTACAACCGAAGGCCCCGGCGAAGGCCCCGGTCGAAAATCCCGCCAAATCCGAGACCATTGCCAGTGCAAAACCCGCCAGCATTGCCAGTGCAAAGCCCGCCAGCGAAAAGCCCGCCAGCGTTGCCGATGCGAAGCCCGCGGTCATTGCCGATGCGACAGGTTCGACCCCGATCGCGACTCCGACCGACACGTGCCTGGTCAAGGAATATCTGGACACCGGCGTGGTCCGGTTCAGGGACGTTTGCACGAAGGAATGGGCGGTCAATTCAATCGACGATGATGCGAAAACTTCGAAGATCCGGAGCGCCTGCCTGACCAAGAAGAACAACCAAAACGGCGTCGTGATGTTCAAGGATGTCTGTACCGGTGAATGGGCAATGAATACCGCGAAGCAGATCGCTCTCGCGAACGCTCGGTAGTCGCGGGCCCGAAATGGTCGAGGGCCCGGCCTCGGTCGGTCCCTCGTTGCTGAGGCGAACCGAAACAGGTTCGAGATGCGGCAGATTGGCAATTCCGGTCGGCGAAGTGGAGGTGCTATTGTCGATGGCAACAAAATTACTTGGCATGAACTAGGGTGCCGGCGACAATTGCTTGCGGGCGTCTCAGAGGCTATATTTCCCATGCGACAATTACATCAACGGCGTCAAACTTGGCTTCGCGAGAAAGGCTGTGCGCGCCTGTTGTCCGGTCGACCCCAAACTTGCGAACGATGGGAGCGCGTAAGCATGGCGCATAGGAATTCGCGTCTTATTCTGCTCCTTTTCCTGTCGGCGCTCGCTGCCGTAACCGGCGTTCGCCAAGTTTCCGCCCAGCAAGACGGGAGCCGCGTGGCATTGGCCATCGGCAATGCAAATTATCCCGACGCCGAAGCGCCACTGAAGGAAACAATGCGCAATACGCGCGCCATTGTCGATGAGCTAAAGCGACTGGGCTTCGAGGTCGAAGTAGGAGAGAACCTCACCAAGGAGGCGATGCGGGCGGCGATCGAACGCTTCTACGGCAAGATCAAACCAGACTCGACGGCTCTGATCTTTTTCAGTGGGTATGGGATTCAATCGAACCGACAGACCTATATCGCTCCGGTCAACGCGCAGATTTGGACTGAGGCTGACGTACGTCGTGACGGATTCAATCTTGATTCGATTCTGGCCGAAATGAATTCCAAGGGCGCCCGGGTCAAGATTGCCATTCTCGACGCGTCACGGAGAAATCCGTTCGAGCGGCGTTTCCGGAGCGTTCCCGCCGGGCTTGCGCCGGTCATTGCTCCGAAGAATACCGCGGTGATGTACGCCGCCGCGCCGAGCATGGTGGTGAGAGACGGCGACAGTCCGCTGTTCGTGGACGAGTTGCTCAAGGCGATGCGATCGCCGGGCAAGATCGAAGAGGTTTTCAACCGCACCCTCTCCAGTGTGTCGCAAATATCCCGGGGCGAGCAGGCCCCCTGGTTTTCCTCGTCGCTGGTCGATGAGTTTTCATTTACCAATCAGACCGCGCGCCCGACAAGTTCACCGCGGCCAGATCGCGAATTGGATGCTCGGGATGAGTATCAGTCCGCGGAGCGCACCGGAACGCGGAGGGCCTGGGAGGATTTCCTCGCCAAGTATCCGTCGGGTCGCTATTCCGATCTTGCACGCGACCGGCTCGCAAAGCTGAGTCCGTCCCAGCAGAAGCCCGTTTCCGACGCCAATGCGCGGAGCGAGTACCAGTCCGCCGAGCGTACCGGAACGCGGAGAGCCTGGGAGGATTTCCTCGCCAAGCATCCCTCGGGCCGCTATTCCGACCTCGCCCGTGATCGGCTCGCCAACCTGAGCCCTTCCCCGCAGAAGCCCGATTCCGCCCCGCAGAAGCCCGATTCCGACACCGATGCTCGGGACGAGTATCAGTCCGCCGAGCGCGCCGGAACGCGGAGGGCCTGGGAGGATTTCCTCGCCAAGTATCCCTCGGGTCGCTATTCCGATCTCGCCCGTGATCGGCTTGCAAGACTCGGTAAGCCAGACACCCGCCCGGACGACCCCGCGATCCGGGAACTCGACCGGAAGCTTCAACTCAACCCCGATGATGCCACCGCCTACTACAGGCGCGGCCAGCTGTTTGCGCAATTCGGAGACTTCCAGCGCGCGATCGAGGATTTCGATCAAACCCTGCGTCTCAGTCCAAATGATGCCGAGGCGCTGAACAACCGCTGCTGGGCGCGCGCGCTCATCGGCGAATTGCAGTCGGCGCTGCGGGACTGCGACCAGGCTCTGCAAATCCGCCCCCGCTACGTCGATGCCCTGGACAGCCGCGGATTTGTCAGCCTCAAGCTGGGCCAGCCGAGCAAGGCGATTGCCGACTACGACCTCGCAATACGGATCAATCCCAAACACGCATCGGCCTTGTACGGGCGCGGGATCGCCAAGTTGCGGATCGGCAATAAGGCCGCCGGAAACAATGACATTGCGGCAGCAAAAGCCATTCAACCCGCGATCGCCGACGAGTTCGCCGGCTACGGCGTACGCTGAGAACCAATGCCGATAACACTGGGAGAGTGACCAATGTCAACAGCACCGAACTGGCTCTGTTTGGTTTTGGCAGCAGCGGTGGCCTTGCCCACAGGCATCGAATTCGCACGCGCCGCCGAGCAGCCCTCGGCGGAACAGATCATCAGGGCGTTGAAGCCGCCAAGGATCACACGCGGCCTGTCGACGGCGCCGCGCGATACCGCTCGCGCCACCGAGGATAACCGCTTCATCGATACATTGCGCAACCGGGATACCCGTTCGCTTTCGACCGACGAGCGCAGCAGGATCGCATCCATCGCCAAGGACAGGCCGAGCATCGATCTCGAAATCAACTTCGAGTTCAACTCGGCCACCATCGGGCCGAAGGCAATGCCGCAAATTACGGCGCTCGGTGAGGCGTTGACGAGCCCCGACCTCAAGGGTCGCACCTTTGTCCTCGCGGGACACACTGACGCCATGGGCGATGCCAACTACAATCAGAACCTATCGGAGCAGCGCTCGGATGCAGTGAAGCGTTTCTTGATGGAAAAGTACGGGATCGAGGCAAGCCATTTGCTCACGGTCGGGCACGGCGAGACTCGCTTGAAGAAAACATCCAGCCCGTATGCGGCCGAGAATCGCCGCGTGCAGGTCATCAACGTCGCAGACAAATAGCTGACGGAAGCTGTGGCCCCCGCCACCGCACCAAAGGCCAACTGAACGGCGTCTATCGGAAGGATCCGGTGTCGTCCGCGGAGATGAAAATGCAACATCTTAGTCGCAGACGCAGCGTCAATGGCAACAAGGCCATAAAGGGCATTGTCTTCTCGTTGGTCCTGGGCCTCGGAGGCGGCACTTTTCATGCTGCGGCGCAGGGAGCCGATGCCGAAGTAGCGTATGTGGAGTCGGTACGGGGACGCGTGGTCGCCTCCGATCGGGAGGCGGCGCCGATGCCGCTTGATATGCTCGATGTCATCGGTGATCAGACCCGGCTGGATTTGCCGGCGAAAAGCGAATTGCGTATCTGTCATCATCGGATAGGAAAAATCCTCAGGTTGCGGGGACCGCTGCGCGCTTCGGTCTCCGCCTCGGGTGTGACGACGGAAAGCGGCAAGACAATCGATGCCACGTCGGAGACGTGTGCGGCCCCCGTGATTTCGACCTTTCAAGGAGGATTTGTCACCCGCAGCGCCGGCTTGACGACAGCAAAAGTTCCGTTGCGACCGAACATCAAGGTCGTCGACCGCGGGGCCAGTCCAATCCGCAAGATCACCCTTTGGGACGATATGCATCGGCCGCTGGCGGCGAGTTTCGCCCGCAATATGGGGCGGCCGGTACTCGAGCAGGACAAGTCATACCTGCTGGTGGTCGAGCGGCATGATGGCGACGAATTGAAGATGATCCTGCAGGCGAGCGGGGCAAACCAAGCGGGTCCGCTAATCGTCGTGGTTCGGTAGGATCGCTTGTGGATCTCGGCGACTGGAGCATTCGGCATTGGCGGCTGCTGTCTTCGCTAACCACCGTTCTCCTCGTCGTAGTCTGTGGACTGGTCGGCGCGCTGACCAGTTACAACGGTTTTCTCCCGGCGCTCGGCGGCCTGAACGGCTTGCTCTACGATCTGACGCTGAAGATATCCGAGCCCTGGCGTCGTGACATTCCGACCGTACCCGCCGTGTTCGTTGCCGTCGACGACGCGTCGCTTTCGCACCCCGATCTGGCGGCTCTTCCCCGGCCTTTGTTCCAACCGGTATGGGCCCGCTTGATCGACGGGCTTTTGGACTCCGGAGCACGACGCATCGCTTTCGATGTCGTGTTCGCCTATGCCGGGGCCGATTTTAAAATCGACGCGTACAAGCTTCCCGAATACGATCGCAGCCTGATTGCCAGTCTCGAGCGGGGCCGCGGCCGGGTTGTTCTCGGGCGGTTTCCGAGCGTCGCGCCCGCCGCCTCATTCGCCAAGGCCGTGGGAGCGTCGCGGGTCGGAGTTCTCGACCTGCGGGTTGAGTCCGACGGCAGGGTGCGCAGCGCCGCCCCACTTCTGCGTCTTCCCAACGGACGGATCGCCATGAGCTTTGCGGCCCTCGGCGCTGGATTGAGCGTGCGCCAGGCCGCATCCGCAGAGCGGATCCTGATCGCTCCCACTGCCCCGCTGGCCGAGACGCCCACCTACAGTCTCGAAACCCTGCTCGCCTGCCTCTCGTCCTCGGAGGGCGCCCGCCAGGTTCGCGCCGCCGTCGAAAACCGGATCGTCGTCATCGGCACGGCCGTGATCGGCGAAGACGAGCATCGCGGCCCGACACGCTTTCTGGGCCGTGCCTCGCCCACGGCACCCGGGGATGGTTGCGCGCCGCGCCGCGGACTGTTCGAGCGTCCGGACCTGGATCAAGGCCCAGGGGCGCTGCTGCAGATCGCAGCGATCCAATCGGCCGCAAGTGACCGGCCGATCATGCTCGCAGAAACTTGGCTGCGCCTGCTCGCGGGCGCCGCCCTCGGCCTGATCTTCGCGAGTCTGGCTTTTCAGGAAGAAAGCGCCCTGACCATCGGCGAACGCGACGTCGCGCCGGCGTCGGTCGTCTTGACGCAGTTGGCCCGGTCCGTCGCCATCGGATTGGCCGGGCCTGGCCTCGTCGGCTTGCTGGCAGGAGCGGCCGCGTTCATTTTCGCCGATCGTTGGCTGCCGATGGCTTATCCGATCGTCGCCACCAACCTCGCATTCGGAATCATCCTCAGCGAGCGATCCGTCCGCCACCGTGCATTCTTCCGGCGGTTGTACCGGACCGCCGGCCGCTATTTGCCGCCGGCACGACTCGTCACGCTGGCACGCGAGGGGTTCGCCGACCCGGCCGAAGGTCAGGAGCGGGAGGTCTCGATCCTCCTGGTCGACCTCGTTGGGTTCACGACGTTCTCCAACAGACCCGATCTCACTGCTTCGGAGATCGTTCGCGTCGCGAATAGCTATTTCACCATGATGCATGAGGCAATCGATCGCCACCACGGCTGCAGCGACAAGTTTCTCGGTGACGCCGTGTTGGCTTTCTGGAATGGCCTCTCCGACGAGCCGGACCATGCATTGAAGGCGCTCGCGGCGGCTGCGGAAATTATCGACGCCGTCGGCGGCGTGTCCGGCACGCATCGCTTGGCTGCGCGAGCTGTCGTGTGCTCAGGCAGGGTCTATGTCGGCGACCTCGGCGCCAAGCAGAGAAGCAATTTTACGATCATCGGGCCAGCGGTGAACGAGACCTTTCGCCTCGAAAAAATCCCCGATCTCTATGGGCTTCCGCTGCTGGTGTCGGCTTCGACGGCAGAACTGATCATGTCCTCGCCGTCGGTTACGCCTTCGACCGGCATACTGGCAGACAATGCCTTGGTCCGAATCGACGATGTGGAGCTGAAGGGTTTCGACACACCAGAATCGGTTCATGCGCTCGTGCCCAAGAACGATCCGGGCTTGCCCGAGTTCGTGGCAGGCCGCAAAGCGCTCGACGACCGGAAGTACCGCGACGGCCTCTCGCATTTGCGAAAGGTGGAGCGCGGCGCGCTGCAGCAAGCCGCCAAAATCATCGCCGCACGCTACGGAACATCTTGCGACTGCAATGAAATTTAGACATTCCCGTTGGACGCCGACGTGAAACTCGCCACCTCAGAAGCTCCAACCAGGTGTGATCCGCCGACAACAACCGGCGAAATTGCCACTCGTCGCACGCGTAAAATGCAACACGCCGCTTGATCTCAAAGGCCCTCCCCCATACCGTCCATCGTTAAGGATTGCTGAATTTCGGGGATCATCAGGGGACAACGGGGGCGCGTGTCATGAGGAAAGTGCTGTTTTGCGGCATCAGCTTGCTGGCCGCATTGTCGTTCGTCGGACCTGCAGTGGCCGACGGGTTTGAGAAGCCGAGAAAGCCACGCGCGACTGCTCCCGCCAGGGCGGCACAGCCTGCGCAGCAGCAGTCTGCCAACTGGAACGGCAGCCAGGCGGGCGGCTCCAACGGCTCAAGCTCCGTGAACAACAACTTCGTCGAACCGGGCGCATATAATTTCATCGGTTGCGGCGGCCCATGCTACGAAACGCCGTTCGAGTTCAGCTCGAACAAAGCCACCTACATCATCGGCGGCTTCCTCGGATACCGTCAACAGATGGGGAATTTCGTGGTCGGCGTCGAGGGCGATGTCAACTGGAAGAGCGGTTCAAGCTCGAAAGTCCAGAACACCCCGCCGCCTTGGCTTCTCTATGAGCAGTTTACCGGCTCACAGAAGCAAGGCTGGGACGGCTCGCTTCGCCTGCGCGCCGGTGTCCTCGTCACTCCGTGGACGTTGGTCTACGCCACCGGCGGTGTGGCGATCGGACAAGTCACGGGCACGTTTAGCTATTACGGCGAGAATTTCATCGGTGACGCCGTGTATGGCGCTGCAAGCTGGAGCGAGACGCGAGTCGGCGGCACGGTCGGCGGCGGCGTGGAAACCGCGATCGGGGCAGGGGTCAAGGCGCGAGCCGAGTACCGCTATACCACCCTCGGCAAGTTCTCCAAAGACGTGCCGTTGGCAAACAACGTGCCTGGGTGCCTTCCAACCTCATGCGGTTACAACGCGCACATCGACCTGAAGGCAACGAACCAGAGGTTCCTGGTCGGCCTCGGCCTCGATCTCAACTAAACTTCTTCAATCAAAACCGCCCCGGACTCGGTCCGGGGCGGTTTCTTCTTGTCTTGAAGCACCCGAAGAACAGTCGAGCGCCAACGGTCGCTACGGCCTATTGCCCTCGCCGACCACCGCGAACGGCCCCCAGATCGCCGGATAGGCGTTGTCCAACGACGATCGGTCGTTGAGGAAATCCAGCATCGCTCGCCGCATCGCCTCGGCACGTCCGAGCGTCGGATCAGCCTTGAGAATCGCGAAGGCTGACGTGGTCAGGCGCGTCGCCGCGTCCGAGGCCACCGCCCAATGTGACACCAGCAATGCCCGTGCGCCGGCGTAGAAAAATGCGCGCGCGAGTCCGGACAGGGCTTCTGCCCCCGGCCTGTCGCCCGCAACCGTGTTGCACGCCGAGAGTACCACCCAGTCGGCGTTGAGCTTGAGCTGCGCCACGTCGCTCGCTTTGAGCAGACCATCGTCGTCGGCGGACGGCTTGGCCGGCAAGGTGAGCACGAGTGCCGGCTCCGCCAAACCTTTGACCTCACCGGCCACGAGCCCGTGCGTGGCAAAATAGACGATGCGATAGTCGGCGAGGCGCGCACGCTTCACCGCCGTAACGCTCGCATCCCGACCGAGATGGATGTCTTCGGAACCGGCGCCGATCTGCTTTGCGATCGCCAGGAGCTCGTCGGCGGTGTCCGGGAGAGCGGGCAATGTGTGCGCAAGCATCGAGCGATCGACACCGGCTCCCCGCCAATAATCGGTATAGGATCGAAGCGCTCCCCGGCTGCGGGCCGACCGCTGATTGCCTTCCGCAGGCTGGTTCGGATCGAACACCGGGTCCCCAAACCCGATCATCGGCTTCGCGCCCTCCGACTTCCGCGCGAACGACCGCAGCACGCTGAGGCTCGCCACCGAAGGAAGGACGCTGACCGCGTGGCGTTTGATCAGCCATGCGGCATCCCGGTACGAATCGGCCTTGCCCTTGTCCGGCGAACTGGCCGGCTTGTCGGTCACCAGCAAATGGAAGGGCAAAGCCGTCAGCGGTCCCGAGGGAACCACGAGCAGATGCCTCTTGTCCTTAACCAGCGCCTCGACTGGCGCGATGAGCAGCCTATAGAGCTGGTAGGCGGCATCGAGCTCAAACTCTTCCATCTTGTCCAGGGCCAGGCCGTGGCGCAACGCCGCGACCTTGGTGGACAGATCTTCCCGGCCGCTCGCAATCGTGCGCCAATCGAAGCCGTCGCGCGTCAAAGCGAAGACATAACTTTCTTTCTCACCGGTTTGGAAGAAAACGACGGCTTCATCGGCTGCGACCAGTTTCTGGATCTCCCCGACCTTCAGGGGCTTTGGATTCGACAGATCCGCAAAATCCGGAAAATCGGCCCGCAGTTGAGCCGTCGTCGCTGCGAGCTTGCGCTCGCTGTCGGCGATTTGATTGCGAATGGTGTCGATCTGCGCTGCGTTCGACTGTCCACCGGGCTTCGACAGCGCCAGGATGAGTGCCCGGTCGCGGTCACGCCAGAACGCCGTCAGGTCCTGATGCTGGCGCACCAACGCAGCAAGGGCGTCGTTGCGAGCGCCGAAGCGGGGACTCAACTGTTGGACCGCGGCAGCGGCGGCCGACTGATTCGCCCACTGGGCGATTTCAAAGGCCTCTTCGCCGAGAACGGAGTCGGGTTCGACGCGCGCACGCATGGCGGCCGCAAGGCTGGCGACGTGAGATTCGAAGAAGCTTGAACGTTGCTCGACCAAGCCGCCGGCGTCGCTTGTCTGCGGTCCTCCTGTGTCGCCGAGTGTGGCATGTGCCAGCACCGTTTCGGTCGCCTTGCGCGAATAGGCGATTGCGTTCTTGGGATCGCCGCGGGCGACGCTCAACACCGCGAGATCGTTGAGGACCCGGGCAACCTCCGGATGGTTCGCTCCGCGCGATGCCGTATTGATTGCCAGCGCCCGCTCGTAAGCCTTCTGGGCGTCGTCATAGCGACGCAGGTGCAGGTACAGATGGCCCTGATTGATCAACACAGTCGCAAGAAAACGGTGGTTCGGTCCGAACGCCTTGGTAAAGATGTCGAGCGCGCGCTTGAACTGCTGTTCCGCCTCGGCGTGGCGCCCCTTGCCGTCATAGGCCACGCCGAGCTTGCGATGAATCTTGCCGGTATCCGGATTGTCCGGGCCGAGGGATTTCGTGATGACGGCGAGCGCGCGCTTGGAGAACACCTCGACGTCGTCGTAGCGGCCCTGGGACTCATAGAGCGCTGCGAGATTGTTGAGCACGGTCGCGACCTCGGAGTGATTGGGGCCGAAAACCGTCTCCCGGATGTCGAGGGCCCGCTTGTAGAGCGCCTCCGCTTCGTCGGGCCGCTCTTCGCTTGCATACACGGTTCCGAGGTTCAACAGGGCCGTGGCGAGATGGGGATGTTTCGGGCCCAGCGACTTCTCCCAAATCTCGATGGCGCGTCTGAACAGGGCGTCAGCCTCAGCGTACCGACCGAGCCGCTCATACACGTGGGCCAGGTTGTTGAGGCTTGCGGCCACTTCTGGATGGTTCGGACCGAGCGCCTGCTCGCGGATTGCAAGCGCCCGCTTGCCTGCCGTCTCCACCTCGTCAAAGCGGCTTTGATCCTCGTAGACTTTCGTAAGATTGTTGAGAACCAGGGCCACCTGCAGGCTGTTTGGGCCGCCGGCCTTCTCCGCCAACGCAAGGGCCTGCTTGTATTGCGCCTCTGCCTCGTCGTAGCGCGCCTGACTCTTGTAAACGTCGCCGAGATTGTTGATGAGCAGGATGACCTTCGGATCGTCCGGGCCAAGCGCCTTCCTCGTACTCTCGAGCGCCTGTTTGTACAGTTTCTCGGATTCGCCGTAACTGCCCTGCAGAAGATACACGGTGGCCAGGTTGGCCTGAAGCTGAGCCACCCGGGGATCGGTCGGCGGAACGTTTCTTTGCAGGGTGCCGAGCACCTGTTTGAACATCCTTGCCGCGTCATTGTACCGGCCCAACGCCTGGTTGGCTCGCCCCAGATCGTTCAGCGCCAAGACATAAGCAAGATTGTTGGTACCGCCGCGTTTGGCGGCTGCTTCGTTTCTCTGTGCTTCGGCAAGGGCGCCGGTGTAGTCACCAGCCACATACAGAGCCTGAAAGCGCTTTTGTGCAGCCCCGATGTCGAACTGCTGAGCCGCGGCTTGCTTCGGCACCAACTGCAAGACGAGCAGCAGCACACCAATGAAGACGAACATTCCGCTCCGCCATCCGGATATCAAGATCCGCTCCTTCGCTGCAAAATTGACTGCACTGCGATTGCCACGGGCACGCCAATCTCGCGTATCCGTTCTCGCGCCAAGCCAATAGTTGGTATCGCCGGTGCACCACGTGGCGAAGCCGCCATCCAGGCGCTATTGCACGTCATTGGCTTCAATATTGCGGCCAAAATCTTCGAGCCTGCGGCCCGCGTCGCGCTCCGTGAACACGATACTACATTCCCGGCCGAGGGGAAGCCCGACAACTGCGGAGGGTAAAGACGTAGCGCCCACGGAAGCTCGCCTGTTCCTGAAATACCGCATTGATTTTTAACGCGAAATCGACCTGCCCTGCCGGCAGATGGAGATGCGCTTTGAGATGGGGCCAATGGACGCTCCTTCGGCCAACGATGCCGAAACGACATAGAAGTGCCGAACGATAAAATCATTTATCCGGATCCGGATGTGACGGTCATCACAGAAAGGCGGATTGTGCATGTCGGCGGTCCGTGGCCGCATTTGCGGGCCCACGCTTAATTGCAGGTCCAAAGCCACGTAGACTTGACCAGCCCGCACGGACGATTGGAGCACTGGAACCCAGGATGAACAAGAAAATCAAGTTCGATCCCGGGCGCCTGGCGGTTGAGGTCGGTGGCAACGGCGACCCCGCCATTTTCGTCCACGGCTTTGGCTCCGATAAGTCCACCTGGCGAGAGGTCTGCCACGGTCTCAAAGACGTATTTTCCTATTACGCAATCGACTTGCCGGGTTCCGGCGACTCTCCGGCGCCGCGACATTTTCACTACACGCTGGAACATTTCGCTGATGTATTGACCGACTTCGTCGTAATGAAAGACTTGAAAAATCTCACCTTGGTGGGCGCTTCACTTGGTGCGACGGTCATCTTGCTGGCGATCCTGAGGAACAGGGATGAATTGGCGCCACGAGTTCGCGCGCTTTGTCTCATAGGCCCGGTCGCGTACCCACAGGCATTTCCGTTGTTCTTCGAAGTTCTGCGAACGCCGTTCCTGGGGCCGCTCGCCCTGAACGTTCCGCTCGTTAGGGGCCTCCTATCAGCGGCCGTAAGCGCTCTTCCGGACGCTTTGCCGCCGCCCCAATACTCACAATACTACGCGCGAAAGAACGTTGGAGACGCTCTGATCAAGACTGCCCGTCTTATCCGCGCTGACCGCCTTGCACGCTATGTGCGCCGCCTCAAGTCAATCGAGGCACCCACGCTGGTGCTTTGGGGGCGTCGAGATCGCGTCGTTCCGCTAAGATTTGGAAGACGCCTCGCGCGTGACCTGCCCAACGCGCAACTGATCATCATTGACCACTGCGGTCATGCGCCTCACAAGGAACGCCCTGATGAGGTCATCACGGCGCTGAAGGAATTTGCGCAGAATACCAGTGCAAGCCGCCCGGAGTTGCCTTGATCCTCCGACGTGTCTCGTCGCGCCACTTTCAACCGCTGACCGGCCGGCCCACTCGCCTGAACGCATCACAGTATCTCTCAAAAAACGCCTTGTATTTTGGGCTCTTCTTATTTTTCAAGTCATTAAACGGGGCCCTTGTCCATCCAAACCGACGAAAGACATAAGTCAATGCGAACACGACCAATAATGACGTAACCGGGATGACGGGATCTTGGTACCACGCCGTCAGGCCCAGCGCCGCCACCATGACAACATTAAGGACCGAATTGCGCCCGAACCCGTTGGCGGCAACAAAAGCCGTGACCGGGTTCACCAACACAATCAGGAGCAAGACCACCAGGGAAACCGTGGAAAGCTGCCCCCGAGAGTAGGCGACCAACAGCGCGACATAAGCCGTCAACTGCAACAGCGCGTAGGTCAGCAAGTAATTGATGATGACCGAAAAACCCTTGTGATCGTCGTAAATCTTGTCGACCATCTCCTTTACGCCGGGAACGCCATATGACCCCCCTTGCCTAAACTTGAAAGCGGTATTGGGAAATATGAAGTGGATCACCAGATCTCTGATACTCCGGCATTCCGACAATCGCGAAGAAATTCCCATCAATTTCGCGATATCGTCGGTGTAAAAGCCATAGTGGACCAGATGATCGGTGCGACCGTCTGATTCCAGCAGGTAATAGTAGCGGTCATATTTTTGAATTCTTTGCTCGACGTTTTCATGGATTTCACGGTGAAAATCGGAATCGACGATGAGCTTGTGCGTCAACAGGCACTGCATCTCAATGATGTTGTTCAATCCGCCGGTCGTTGGCCTCGTATACCCTATAAAGTAGACATTGCTCAATTCTTTAGGAATGACTCCCATGAAAGCGCTTCGGTAGACATATTCATATTTGCGTTTCTGGGCTCCTGGTCGAACCACGACGATATCGGGAAGATTCGGCATCTCATGATCCGCATCGACGATATGATCAAATTTGATCACATTGTCCCGCCACCGAATGGTGCTCGATTCCCGATCGATGATCGTCTCATGTTTAGGCCATAGCTCGACCAAGCCCTGATCAAGGAAAAAAGCTATGTCATTGAGCAGATATCCTTCGCTTATGGATCGCGTCAGCGCCTCGTTGTCGAACAGTTTCTGATACGAATCGATGGGCCAATATTTTATGGCAATTATCCCGTTCGGGACCGGGCTACGGGAGAGGCTCAAGAGCTTCAGATTGAAACGAAAGTTTCGAATCGCTAGTGGATACTTGAAATAAACCTGATCGATTCGCAAGAATCGAAACAGTTTTTGACATAACAAGACACACTCCAATCCGCCCGAAATCATCTTGCGATAGAGCAGATACGATACTCGGCGCATGTTGTGGTATTCGAGCTGGTCGAGCGTGTACGATGTGTCGTCATAGAATGACAGCTTATCCAACAGCATGAACCCGTTTGTCACCAGCACAATGCGATTGTTGTTCGGGATCAGTTTCGAGACCATCAGGTTGACGGAGTCCCCCATCGCCGTAATCGCGATCGTCTTGTTCGTTGCGGACGCGTAGTCGAATTCGTTGAGCGTCTGGTTCATTCGCCTTTTGAAAGCCGTCGCACAGACCAGGTGCTTGGCGGAAAATACGCGACCGCCTCGCGTGTGCACGATCGAGCCCGAAGCGTGATTTTCCACCAACGTAACCCAGTCGTTGATCACCTTTGAATCGTATTCGGCCAGATACTGCTTGATGAACGCTTGAAACTCCTTCACCGGCAGATAGCGATCCTTGCTGTCCCGCTTGACGAGTTCAAATGAATAGAGGCTGGTATGCATGCTGCTGACCATGTCGAAATCCAGTCGCGCATGCTTTTCCAGCTTGTCCCAGATGCTGTCTCCGCTGGAAACGACGACGTAGTCGATGCCATCCCGCTCGAGTTCCCGAATCAGCGGAATGACCGAGAACCCGAAGCCGATGATCAAGACCTCCGTCGACGTCACCGCGGTGCCGGATACTTCACAGCCGATCGGCCCTGTTGCGTCGCTCTTTTCCTGCATGGGGCTTGGCCTTTGAATCTTTGTACGATTGGTCGATCAGGCGTGGCCTGGCAACATGACGAAATCGCCTCGCGTCGATTTCACTAAGTTGTCACCATGGTCTCCTAGAAATTTATTGCCCCGCAGCCGGGAATGTCCAACGACTTTTCTCGGCTACGGCGAGAAGGAACATCGAACACTGAAGCGCGCAGCACCGCGCATTCATCCGAATGCCCCCCAGCGATGCGTACGGTGCCCTGGTTCGCGGCGCGATTTTCAGGCAGGAACATCTTCGCCACGACAAGGCGCACGCACGCCGGGCAGGCAACGTGTCCATACCATATGAGGCACGGTCGTCAGTTGTATTGCGATCTTTTCAGGCTTAGCAACCTGCTTCCCGGGATCGCGAATAGCAACCAGTCCGACGACATTGAACACCGCCGGCATTGGATGGACGGGCGTGGCGCCGTCAGGTCTTGTATGACATGATCCGGCTGTCTTTGAGGGGAGGTTCCCATTGGGTTCGATGCATCAGCAATTCAGAGTGTCGGCGATGTACCGTGACATTGCCCCGCCGGAGCCGGGTGCTCGCGCGTGACCAACATACCTGCCGCGGAGAACCGAGACCGCCAACCCGCGGCTTTTGATGGCGTATTCGGTCGCGTCTACTCGTTCTTGATGGAACCGCCATGGCTGGGGCGCGCGGTCTTCAAAGCATACTGGGGAGGCGACGCGAGACCGTTTTACGAGAGCATGTCGACCATCGGGAAGCTCCCCGACGGAGCCCTCATCGTGGACGCGCCCTGCGGGGCCGGCGTAGCGTTCGCAGCACTTTCGCCGCATCGCAAGCTGGACTATCTGGCGCTGGACTTGTCGCCGCTCATGCTGGAGCGAGCGCGCCGGCGAGCGCAGTCGCTTGGACTGGCCCAGATCAACTTCATCGAAGGCGACGCAGAGCGCATTCCGGTTGCAAACGGCAGCGTTGATCTCTTCCTGTCCTATTGGGGCCTTCACTGCATGCCGCATCCGGAGGCCGCCGTCCGCGAGATTGCTCGCTGCCTGCGCCGAGGTGGACGCGTCATAGGAGCCATGGTTTGTCGCGGGCCGAGTCTACGACAGCGGCTAATCATGCGGCCGGGGAACCAAGCCTTCGGCCCCGGCGGAACCGCCGATGAACTGGCACGTTGGATTGCCGCGGCGGGCCTCACCCAGACGCGCCTTGAGGTCTCCGGTCCGTTGGCGTTTTTCGAAGCGTCGGCCTAAGTCGGGTCGCCAATTTTTCAGGCCCTTTCGTTCCAGCCGGAAGCGAGGCCCCGTCGGCTCAACCTCGGAAGCCGATTGGACGCCATCGGCGCACGCGCAGCCAATCAGATGCGGCTTGCAACCATGCCGAGAGCGCCCCTAAAATCTGACAGCTTCAGAGCGTTGGGAAGGCGCTCGGACGGCAGGAGCGCGCCAACAGATCCATCGGGGCTGCCCACTGCGCGACTTTTTACGCACCGTTTACACAAGCGGCCTCGATCGCCATTGAAGATCGTCACCGAGGGGCAACCGTTATGCACACCGAGCGTCCGGCAGCTGGATTTACCGACCGCGAAAGAGACGGCGCGACGTCGACGGAGATATTGATAATCGGCTTCGGGTTCTCGGTCATTCCGCTGATTCGGGAACTCGAGCGGGATGGCATCGACTACGTCGTCGTTTCCAGCGGAGACAGCATCTGGGACAAGCTGGAAAAGCATGCGCGACTAGATTTCGACATGGTCAGCAGCATGCACACCAGCCTCTATTCATTTGAACTCGTCAAGCGGGACAGCAAGGATCGCTATCTGCCCGTGAAGGAGTTTCAAGCGTTCATCAAGAAGTACCGGGAAGAATACGACTCGAAGGTAATCAACGACTGGGTCACGTCGGTGGAGAATCACGCAACGCACTCGGTCGTGCGCACGCGGGGCGGTCGCGTTTTTGAGGCAAAGCATCTGGTCTGTGCGACGGCTTTCAAAAGGCGAATGAACCAGACGCTCAACGAATTCGACTACGCATCCGCAAGAAACAAGACGATCGCGATCACGGCGATGGGGGACTCCGTCAACCTGATGATCTCGAAACTGATCCCGTACAACAATCGAATCGTGCTGGTCACGAACGGGGCCTTCATGTTGGACAAAATCTCTTTCTACAATGGAAATTCTTATACGCTTGATCAACTCGAATACCACAATGTCCGCCACATTTCGAGCATGCTCTATCGCAAGACGTTCTTTACTGGCACGGAATTTATAGCCATGTGCCGAATGCTCCTGAGGTTTCCACCCATCGAGCACGTCTACTTTCGCTACCCCCATATGCGCCGAGCCGTTGATCCCCGGTATTTTCTGTGCCCGAGTCCCGTTCCAAATGGAAGTATCGTAATAAAATACTGGCCAATAGATGCGTTTCGCGAGTTATTTGACAACGCCTCGCTCAAACAATCGATCAAGGATGGATACCTGCTCAATGACCTAGCCTATTTCCTGCAACAAGGCCTGATCGAGGCATGGCCGAAGGCGGAAACGGCAATTAATCGCGAAGAGCAGACGATTCGATGGGGAAACGATGTCGTTAAATACGACTACATCATTGACGGAGATTATGAAACTCCGAATCTTCCCGACATTGTTATTCATCATGATGACGGCGCGACTGAAAAGTACGAATACGTCTGCCGAGACTGTTTCCTCGGGATCGTACCGAAGGATTTGAGAAACGTCTATTTCATCGGATATGTGAGGCCGATTACGGGGGGCCTGAACAGCATCACCGAAATGCAGTGTTTGTTTACGCACAAAATGATCACGGACTCCGGCTTCCGCGAGAATATTTATCAAAACATCACGCAGCGTATTCGTAAGTACGATAGATATTACCGCATTTCCAAATCGGCAGGACCGATAGACCATCTGGTTTCATATGGCTTTTATAACGATGACGTTGCAACTGCAATGAAGGTAAATTCACACGTATTGGATTGTCGTAGCCTTAAAGACCTGATTATACATTATATATTTCCGAATACCCCTTTCAAATATCGACAAGATGGCCCCTACAAAGTGGAGGGGGTGAAGGAAATGGTTGATCGGATTTACAAAGACCATAATGGATTCTCAATAGTTCTCGACTGGCTGCTGACTTATGTGTTGTTACAGTCGACGGCTTATGTCGGCTTGATCATGACCTGGTACCAACAGCCTTTTAATTTCCACACGCCGATTTTTTTTCTCATGCTCCTCGTCGTGTGGCTCAATCCGGTCTCTTCGTTTATTGCGGCAGTTGGATACGGGCGCAATTCTTATGTGAATGTTGTTCTGGTCGCGGCACTGGGGCTGACGGCGCTTTATCCAAGCCCCTGGATACCCCTTGCTTCGCTGGGAATAGCCTCCGCCTTGACCTATTTCTTTCGCCAGCTTGGTTGGTCGAGACTTCCGTTCAACGACCTTAAGAACAAGAGGAATTCGAAATATCGAGAGTTCTTCACGAGGTACTGCGAGGCATTCAGGGAAGTGTTTTCCGTGGGTGATGCCGACAACGCCGACGGAATGCGACGGCCTGGTCGGGATCGGGGCCAGGCTGTCGAGCAAAAGATCGCCCAATGACTTTGGGTGATTGCCCAGGCGATGGAGGCTTGTCCGGGTGCCCTGCTGCGCCTTTGCCCGGCCGACCTGCGCGCGTTCATCCGTACCGACGCCGGTAGCCGGCGACACGCGCGATTTTGGCCTGTGGCCGCGAAGCCGGGTTTCGGGCGCGAGCGCAGCGGGCGCGACCGCAGACAGAATCGTGGGCTGCGCGGCGCTCAGACCCTCGCCATTATTGCCGAACCCGCACTCCGGCGTGCGGCGGGGTCCAGGGAACAAGACAACCATGAAAACGATCTTCGTCGACTGCAACAACCAGCTCGATGCGGTATTCCATCGCGTGCACCGGGCCGACGATCCCCGGATCGCCGTCAACACCGCGCCGTTCCAATCGGCCGATCTGCCGCGGCTGCTTGCCGGCTACGACATCTGCATGGACGACCATTCCTACATGCCGACCGAGATCATGGCGCGGTGCCCCGGACTCAAGCACATCGTGTTTCTCGGCACCGGCGCATCGAGCTACATGGACGTGCCGGCGCTCGCGCAGCTTGGCATCACGGTGCATACCATCAAGGGCTACGGCGACGTCGCGGTCGCCGAGCACACCGTGGCGCTGATGTTCGCGGCGGCGCGCGGACTTGCCCACATGGACCGCGCGACGCGGAGCGGCACCTGGGAGCCGCTCGAAGGCATGCAGCTTCAGGGCAAGACGCTTGGCCTGATCGGGCTGGGCGGCATCGGACAGGAGGTCGCCCGCATCGCCCGTGGCATCGGCATGGAGGTGATCGCCTGGAACCGGACACCGCGGCCCGACTCCGGCGCGCCGCCGGCCGATCTCGATACCGTGCTGGCGGCCGCGGACGTCGTCTCGCTGCACCTGTCGCTCAACGACGAGACCAGTGGCCTGATCGACACGGCGCGGATCGCGCGCATGAAGCCCGGCGTGATCCTGATCAACACCGCGCGCGGCGCCTTGGTCGACGAGGCCGCGCTGATCGCGGCGCTGAACAGCGGCCATATCCGGCATGCCGGGCTCGACGTCTTTCACGCCGAGCCTTTGAAGCCCGACCATCCTTTCGCCCGGATGGACAACGTGACGCTGTCCTCGCATGCGGCCTTCCGCACCTTCGAGGCCTCCGAGACCCTGATTCGCCGCGCCATCGACATCGTGAAGCGGCTCGTCGCGTAGCAGCTCCTCATGCTGAGGAGCGCACGGAGTGCGCGTCTCGAAGCATGGCCCCAGACTCAGTACCTGCCACCATCCTTCGAGACGGGCGCTTCGCGCCCTCCTCAGGATGAGGACAGAGCAAGTGGCTCACCATCGGCAGGCAATGGACCGCATTGCCCAATCGCGCATTCCCGGACAGAATAAGAAAAATTCTAGGGAGGAACCGCGTGAAGCCGGCGCCGTTCGCCTATGCCAGGGCGAAGTCCCTCGACCATGCGATCGAACTGCTCGGCACCCCCGCCGCGAACGGCGACGCGCGCATCCTCGCGGGCGGCCAGAGCCTGATCGCAACGCTCAATATGCGACTCTCGCACCCCGCGCTGCTGGTCGACATCAATCATGTCGCCGGCCTCGACCGCGTCGCCCTCAAGGACGGCTGGCTCGAGATCGGGGCGCTGACCCGCCATGCGCAGGCCGAGCGCGCGCCGGAGATCGCCCGCCATGCGCCGCTGATCGCGCTCGCCCTGCCGCATATCGGCCACCCGGCAATCCGCAACCGCGGCACGCTCGGCGGCTCGGTCGCGTTCGCCGATCCGGCCGCCGAACTGCCCGCCTGCCTGCTGGCGCTGGACGGCGAGGTCGAGATCGCCGGACCTGCCGGACGGCGCACCGTCAAGGCCGACGACTTCTTCAAGAGCCTGTACGAGACCGCGCTGACGGGGCGCGACGTGCTCACTGCGATCCGCGTCCCGGCGGCCGGCCCCGGCGGCCGCTACGGCTTTGCCGAATTCGCGCGCCGCCACGGCGACTACGCGATGGCCGGGCTGGCTGCGACCGCGCAGGCCGAAGGTGACAAGCTAGCCGATGTGCGGCTTGCCTATTTCGGCGTCGGCGCAACCCCGGTGCGTGCGCGCAAGGCCGAGGCAACATTGGCCGAGCATGGCGTTGACGCGGCGGTCGCAGCGCTCGCGCAGGATCTCGACCCACCGGACGACGTCCAGGCCTCGGGCGCCGTCAAGCGTCATCTCGCCGGCGTGCTGCTGCGGCGTGTGGCACGGCAACTGATGGAGGCACGGCCGTCATGACCGATCGGATGCACGACATCAGCTTGACCGTAAACGGCGAGGAAGTGCACGAGCGGGTCGACGCCCGTACCACGCTGGTCGACTTCCTGCGCGACGCGCTGGCGCTGACCGGCAGTCATGTCGGCTGCGAGCACGGCGTCTGCGGCGCCTGCACGGTGCGCGTCGACGGCGCGATCGTGCGCGGCTGCCTGATGCTGGCGGCGCAGTGTGACGGGGCGCGGGTCGACACCATCGAGGGACTGTCCGACCTGGACGAGCTTGCCGACCTGCAGCGGGCCTTCGTGGAGCGCAACGCCATGCAATGCGGCTTCTGCACCCCCGGGATGCTGTTGACCGCGCAGGACCTGCTGAAGACTGGCAAAGCGCCCAGCCGCGATGCGATTCGCGCCCATATTTCGGGGAATTACTGCCGCTGTACCGGTTACCAGGCGATCGTGGACGCGATCGAGGCGGTGGCGCAGGCCCGGGCAGGCCGTGGATGATATTGCCGTGAACGGCCGTTTCGCCGCAGGCAGCTTCGGTGATAGAATTACGTAAACGGTAGTGAGATAGCGTCTCGACCGGGAAGCGGAGCAGCCCCGGACGCCCGCAACACATGAAGAGTACACAAATGCAGGAACACCATCCCCACGAAATGACCTTGTCGGAGCGCGCCGACGAGCTCGAAGAGCAGATGATGCACGAGCTCAACGAAAAGATCGCCACCAAGTCGGTGCTGTACACGCTCGGAGACGGCGAGGTCGGCATGGAGAGCGGCGCATCGCTGATGGCGCGCAATCCCGGCAAATACTTCCTGATGGGCGCGGACCCGCGGCTGCCCAAGATGCCGGACAAGCCGACGCTGATCGATTTCTTCAAGCTGCGGTTCGGCTCGATGAACCATCTGCTACAGAGCGCGACGCACGCACTCAAGGCTGGCCACGACGAAAAGACCATCCTCGCCTGCCTGCTGCACGACATCGGCGTCGTCGGCTTCATCCGCTGCGACCACGGCTACTGGGGCGCACAGCTCATCGAACCTTATGTCGACGAGGAGGTGAGCTGGGCAATCCGCATGCACCAGGCGCTGCGCTTCTTCCCGGACGAGGCCGCCGGTTACGCGTATCCGGACGTCTACCTCAAGTTCTTCGGACCGGACTACAAGCCCGAGCCTTATATCGTCGCCGAGTACGAGCGGGCGCGTAAGCACAAGTGGTACGGCACCGCGCGCCTGATCTGCGTCAACGACATCTACTCGTTCGATCCCAACGCCAAGGTCGACCTCGACGATTTCGTCGACATCATCGGCCGCAACTTCAAGCAGCCGAAGGAAGGCCTCGGCTTCGACAACACGCCGGCGTCGCACATGTGGCGCACGCTGATGTGGCCGACCCGGTTCTTGTGATCGCGACGACGCTGCGCTCGCGCTGATCGAAACGCGGAGCTGCCACGGATTCCGGCCCCACCCTCCCCTGGAGGGGGAGGGTCGGCGAGCAGAGCGAGCCGGGGTGGGGTGACACTCGCTACGCGATTCACCCCCTCCCGCCAGGCTTCGCCCGGCGACCTCCCCCCTCCAGGGGGAGGTGACGTGTGGCACGGCCGGAGTGAACACGCATGAAAATCGCCGAAGACGCCCCGCCCGTCCTCACCGCGCTCGACCGGCCGAACTCGTATATCGGCCGTTCGGTGCCGCGGCCCAATCTCGACCGGCTGGCGCAGGGTCGCGCCCAATATGTCAGCGACGTCACGCTGCCGCGCATGGCGCACGCCGCCTTCGTGCGCTCGCCGCACGCCCATGCGCGGATCGTCTCGATCGGCACCGCCGCGGCGAAGAAAGCGCCCGGCGTGATCGCGGTCGTCACCGGCGCCGAGCTTGCCAAGGTCATCACGCCCTGGGTCGGCGTGCTCACCCACCTCAAGGGCCTCAAGTCTGCGCCGCAGCACGCCATCGCGATCGAGCGCGCGTGCTGGGCGGGCGAGGCGGTGTGCGCCGTGGTGGCGCGCACGCGCGCCGAGGCCGAGGACGCTTGTGAGCTGATCGACGTCACCTACGAAGAGCTGCCGGCCCTGACCGATCCGGAGACCGCACTCGATGCCGCCACGCCCGTGCTGCATCCCGAGATCGGCGACAACCTCTGCTTCGAGCGCGTCCATGTCGCCGGCGATCCCGACAAGGGCTTCCGCGAGGCCGATACGATCATCGAGACCACCTTCGTGTTCGGCCGTCACACCGGGGTCTGCAACGAACCCCGCGCCATCGTCGCCGACTGGAATCCCGGCGAGCAGCGCCTCACCGTCTACCAGGGCACGCAGGCGCCGCACATGATGCAGAACCTGTTCGCCAAGCACCTCGGCCTCGAGGAGCAGCAGGTGCGCGTGGTGACCAAAGATGTGGGCGGCTCGTTCGGCATCAAGGTTCACACCTACGCGGACGAGATGGCGACGGTGGCGCTGTCGAAACTGCTCAAGCGGCCGGTCAAGTTCGTCGCCGACCGGCTCGAGAGCTTCGTCACCGACATCCACGCGCGCGACCACCGCGTCAAGGGCCAGATCGGCGTCAAGAACGACGGCACCATCACGGTGTTCGAGATCGACGACCTCACCGGCATCGGCCCCTATTCGGTTTACCCGCGCACCTCGGGCATCGAGGCCAACCAGATCGTCAACCTCACGGGCTCCTGGTACACCTGCCCGAACTATCGCGCCCGCGCCCGCGTCGTGTTCCAGAATAAGAATGTCATGTGCCAGTACCGCGCGGTCGGCCATCCGATTGCCACCGCGGTGACCGAGGGATTGGTCGAGTTGGCGGCTGCGGCGATCGGCGTCGATCCGCTGGAGATCCGGCGGCGCAACCTCATCCCGGACGAAAGCTACCCCTGGACGGCGCCCTCGGGCATCAAATTCGAGAAGCTGTCGCAACACGAGTCGCTCGCGCATCTCGACGCGATGATGAACTACGCCGGCCTGCGCGCCGAACAGAAGCGGCTGCGCGAACAGGGCATCTATCGCGGCATCGGCTTTGCGACCTTCGTCGAGGTGACCAACCCGTCGGCCGCGTTCTACGGCGTCGGCGGCGCGAAAATCTCCGCGCAGGACGGCGTCACGATGAAGCTCGACGCGCAGGGCGCGATCGTCTGCCAGACCAGCGTCACCGAGCAGGGCCAGGGCGCCGAGGCGGTGATCGCGCAGGTCGCCGCCACGGCCTTCGGCGTGCCGATCGAGCGCGTGCGCGTCATCACCGGCGACACCGACAACACGCCTTATGGCGGCGGCACCTGGGCGTCGCGCGCCGCCGGCATCGGCGGTGAGGCTGCCTGGCAGGCCGGCAAGGCGTTGCGCGCCAACGTGCTCTCTGTCGCGGGCTCCATTCTGCAGGCCAAGCCCGAGGCGCTCGACATCCGCAATGGCAGTGTAGTCGACGGCGACACTGGACCGAACGGCTCACCCTCGCCGAGCTTGCCCGCATCGCCTATTTCCGTCCCGATACCCTGCCGCCCGGCTTCCAGGCCGAACTGATGGCGACGCGCCATTATGTGCCGCGCGGCTGGCCGTTCGCCTTCACCAACGGCATCCAGGCGAGCTATCTGGAGGTCGATACCGACTCCGGATTCGTCACGCTGCTGAAGCACTGGTGCGTCGAAGACTGCGGCACCATCATCAATCCGCAGCTGGTCGACGAGCAGATCAGGGGCGGCATCGTGCAGGGCATCGGCGGCGCGCTGTTCGAGCACTGCCTCTACGACGAACGCGGGCAACTGCTCAACGGCAACATGGCCGACTACCTGGTGCCGATGGCAGCTGAGATGCCCGACATCGAGGTCAGTCACGTCGTGACGCCGACGGCTGATTCCGAATTGGGTGCGAAAGGCGCGGGCGAAGCCGGCACCGCCGGCGCGCCGGGCTGCATCATGAATGCCATCAACGACGCGCTCCGACCGCTCGGCGCGCAGCCGCTGACCGACATGCCGTTCACGCCGGACAGGATTCTGCGGGCGCTCGGCAAGGTCTAGCGCAGCAGGCTTTTTTCGGCGAAATTCGATCTCTCTCCGCTCGTCCCCGCGGACGCGGGGACCCAGCGCAAAATGCGCGGACAATAACAACTGGATGCCCGCTTGCGCGGGCACGAGCGGAGCGAGAGATCGCCTCAAATCGAACCGGGGAAGGGAACGCACAACAATGAACATCAAGGTGGGCCTGAAGGCGATCGAGGAAGCCTCAAGGAAGCTGTCGAACTGGGGGCGGTGGGGCAAGGACGACCAGATCGGCACGCTCAATCACGTCAGGCCGGAGGACATCGTCAAGGCCGCAAGCCTGATCCGCACCGGCAAGGCCTTCGCACTCGGCATTCCGCTCGACCGGGAGGGACCGCAGACCGGCCTGTTCGGCGGCCGGTTCAACCCGATCCACCAGATGCTGGCGACCGGCACCGACGCCATTGCGGGCCGGCAGGACTGGAACAAGATTCGCTACGCCGACGACACGCTCATGCTGTGCGTGCAGGGCGCCACCCACTGGGACGCGCTCGGCCACATCTTCTACGAGGACAAGGGTTACAACGGCCACGAGGCCAAGATGGTCGACGCCCGCGGCCTCAACGTACTCGGCATCGAGCACTCCAAGAACAAGATGGTCGGCCGCGGCGTGCTGCTCGACATCGCCCGCTTCCGCGGCGTGCCCTGGATGCAGGACGGCGAAAGCATCTCCAACGACGAGCTCGACAAGTGCGCCAAGCAGCAGAACGTCTCGATCGGCCGCGGCGACTTCGTGCTCGTCCGCACCGGCCAGATGGAGCGTTGCCTCGCGGAGAAAGAGTGGGGCGGCTATGCCGGCGGCGATGCCCCGGGCGTGAAGTTCGAGAACTGCTACTGGTGCCAGGAGAAGGAGATTGCCGCGATCTGCACCGACACCTGGGGCGTCGAAGTGCGGCCGAACGAGACCACCGAGGCGAACCAGCCCTGGCACTGGGTCGTGATCCCCGCGATGGGGCTGTGCATGGGCGAGATTTTCTATCTCAAGGAACTCGCCGAAGATTGCGATCAGGATGGCATCTATGAGTTCTTCTTCTGCGGCCCGCCCCTGATCATTACCGGCGGCACAGGCTCGCCGATCAACCCGCAGGCCATTAAATAAGGATGGCGGGACGCCGCTCTGCTGCCGACCGCCCAACCGGAGGAGATCATGATACACTTAAGCCGACGTAACGTGCTGACCGGGCTGGCCACCGTCGTGGCGGTCCAACACCTTCCGTCTATGGCTTTCGCGCAAGCGGCCGGACCGTTCAAGCTTCCGCCGCTGCCCTACGCGGCGAACGCGCTGGCGCCGCATATCGACGCGCGCACCATGGAAATTCACCACGATCGCCACCACGCGGCCTACGTGAACAACATGAACGGCTTCGCCAAGGATCACCCATCGCTCGGCCAGCGGCCGATCGTGGAAATCCTCGCGAAACTGTCGGACGTGCCGGACGCCGTACGCACCGGCGTGCGCAACAATCTGGGCGGCCACGCCAACCACTCGATGTTCTGGGAGATCATGGGGCCGGGCGGCGGCAAGCCGGACGGCGAACTCGCCGCAGCAATCACCCGCGACCTCGGCGGCATGGAGAAATTCCAGAACGACTTCAACGGCGCCGGCGGGCGGGTGTTCGGGTCCGGATGGGTGTTCGTGACCGTGACGCCCGAGGGCCGGCTCGCCATCGAAGCGAAGCCCAACCAGGACACGCCGCTGATGGACGGCAAGCGCGTCCTGATGGGCAACGACGTCTGGGAGCACGCCTATTATCTCAACTATCAGAACCGCCGCGCCGACTACCTCAAGGCCTGGTGGAACGTCGTGAACTGGCGGAAGGTTGGCGACCGCTACGCGGCCGCCAAGGCCGGCAAGCTGGCGATCTAATCCAAGTCACCGGCTAGGGCCGGGCGCGAACCGGAGCGCGCGGCCACATCGATAAGTGCACGAGCACGATCCGAACCCGTTGGTGCGGACCGTGCTCAGACGTGAATGGAGATTGCGATGCCCCGCTACCTGAAGCGCGGAATGGACGCGGGCGCGATCGAGGCCGCGGACGCCAAGGTACGCGCGACCGTCGAAGGCATCCTGGACGACGTCAAGGCCCGCGGCGACGCGGCGATCCGCGAGCTGTCGCAGACGTTCGACAACTGGTCGCCGACGTCGTTCAAGCTCTCCCCGCAAGAAGTCGAACACGCCATCGGCCAGGTCGCCAAGCGCGACCTCGACGACATCAGGTTCGCGCAGGCGCAAGTCCGCAACTTCGCCCAGAAGCAGCGCGACAGCATGCGCGACCTCGAGATCGAGACCCTGCCCGGCGTCGTGCTCGGCCATCGGCACATCCCGGTCAATTCGATCGGCTGCTACGTGCCGGGCGGGCGCTATCCGATGGTCGCCTCGGCGCACATGTCGATCGTGACTGCGCGGGTCGCCGGCGTGAAGCGCATCATCGCCTGCGCGCCGCCATTCCGTGGCGGGCCGCATCCGGCGATTGTCGCAGCCATGCATTTCGGCGGCGCCGACGAAATCTACGTGCTGGGTGGCGTGCAGGCGATCGCCGCGATGGCGCTCGGCACCGATACGATTTCAGCCGTGGACATGATCGTCGGCCCGGGCAATGCCTATGTGGCGGAAGCCAAGCGTCAGTTGTTCGGCCGCGTCGGCATCGACCTGCTCGCCGGACCGACCGAGACGCTGGTGATCGCCGACGACAGCGTCGACGGCGAGATCTGCGCCACCGACCTGCTCGGCCAGGCCGAGCACGGCCCGACCTCGCCCGCAATCCTGCTCACCAATTCGGAGAAGCTCGCGCGCGACACCGTGGCGGAGGTCGAGCGGCTCCTCAAAATCCTCCCCAGCGCCGATCTCGCCGGCAAGGCCTGGGAAGACTTCGGCGAAGTCATCGTCTGCGACGACGAAGCCGAGATGGTGCGCGAGGCCGACCGCATCGCCTCCGAACACGTGCAGGTGATGACGCGCGACCCGGACTACTTCCTCAACAACATGACGAACTACGGTTCGCTGTTTCTCGGCCCGCGCACCAACGTCGCCTACGGCGACAAGGTGATCGGCACCAACCACACGCTGCCGACCAAGAAGGCGGCGCGCTACACCGGCGGGCTGTGGGTCGGCAAGTTCCTCAAGACCTGCACCTACCAGAAGGTCCTCAGCGACGAGGCCTCGACGCTGATCGGCGAATATTGCTCGCGGCTGTGCATGCTCGAAGGCTTCACCGCCCACGCCGAGCAGGCCAATGTCCGCGTGCGCCGCTACGGTGGCCGCAACGTGCCCTACGCGCAGGCGGCGGAGTAGGCGCAAATGGTTCCCACCATTGTCCCTGTCTACGCTGCGATTTTCGCCCTGATGCTGGTCGCGTTGTCGCTGCGCGTCGCCAATACCCGGCGCGAAATGCGCGTTGCACTTGGCGACGACGGCAAGAAACTCCTGCAGCGCCGCATTCGCGCCCAGGGCAATTTCACCGAATACGTGCCGATGGCACTCATCCTGTTGCTGTTCATCGAATGGCAGGGCTGGCCGCGTTGGCTGGTGCACGCACTCTGCCTCGTGCTGCTCGGCGCCCGCGCGCTCCATGCCTACGGCGTCTCGCAGGAACCTGAGGATATCCGGCTGCGCGCCACCGGCATGGCCACAACCGCAGGCATTCTCGTGCTAACGGCCCTGCTGCTATTGTTCAACGCGATCCGATGACGATTGAGCTCGCCAAGCCTGCGTCTTTCCGCCTCGACGGCAAGCGCGCGCTGGTCACGGGCGGCGGGCGGGGGATCGGGCTCACTGCAGGGTCGGCGCTTGCAGCAGCCGGCGCGCACGTGACACTCGCGGCCCGCACCAAAGCCGAAATCGAGGCTGCGGCCGAGGCGATCCGCGCGCGTGGCGACAACGCCGAGGCGTTGCCGCTCGACGTCACTGACATCGACGCGGTTCGCCGCGCCGTCGCGCAGGCCGAGCCGTTCGACATCCTGGTCAACAACGCCGGCACCAACCGGCCGAAGATGCTGCCCGACGTCACGGTCGAAGATTTCGACGTCGTCATGGGGCTCAACGTGCGCGCCGCCTTCTTCATGGCGCAGGCGGTCGCGCTGCGCCTTATCGCGGCGAAGCGGCCCGGGTCGATCATCAACATCTCGTCGCAGATGGGACACGTCGGCGCGGCGCGCCGCACCGTCTATTGCGCGTCGAAGCACGCCATGGAGGGCTTCACCAAGGCGATGGCGATCGAGCTCGCGCCGCACAACATCCGCGTCAATTCGCTCGGACCGACGTTTCTCGAGACGCCGATGACGCGGCCGTTCTTCGAGAACAAGGCGTTTCGCG
Source organism: Xanthobacteraceae bacterium (assembly GCA_050179645.1). Lineage (GTDB taxonomy): Bacteria > Pseudomonadota > Alphaproteobacteria > Rhizobiales > Xanthobacteraceae > VAZQ01. Next base: position 48,019 of record JBFXEX010000012.1, read on the forward strand.
ACGAGGTGCTGTCAAAAATCAAGCTCGGCCGTCTCGGTCAGCTCGACGAAGTCACCGGCGCCGTCGTGTTTCTCGCCTCCGACGCCTCGTCGCTGATGACCGGCTCGGCGCTGGTGCTCGACGGCGGCTGGACCGCGGAGTGAATTAATAAATTCCGTTCGTCCCCGCGCAAGCGGGGACCCAGGGGCCGAAAGTGCGGTGCTTGTGACACTGGGTCCCCGCTTGCGCGGGACGAACGGAGTATCTTGCGATCAGCCCACGTCAGATAGGCGCGAACTACTTCAGCCCGAGCTTCAACTTCGGGTCCTGCACGACCTTGCGGTAAAGCTCGAACTGCGCGCGGTTGAAGGCGTCGAGCTCCTGCGGAGTAGAGCCGACCGCTTCGGTGCCGACCTTCTTCAATCGCTCGACCACACCCGGGTCTCTCATGGTCTTGGCGATCGCCGCCGAAAGCTTATCGATGATCGGTTTCGGAGTCGCGGCCGGGGCGTAGACCGCGGTCCAGTACGGCACCTCGTAGTCGATCCCCTGCTCGATCATCGTCGGCACGTTCGGCAGCGAGGCGGCGCGCGTCCGCGTCGTGACCCCGAGCGCGCGGACCACGCCCGCCTCGATGTTCTTCTGCTGCGGCGGCACGCCGTCGATCAGCATCTGGATGCGTCCCGCCAGCAGGTCGGGCATGACGCCGGCATTGCCCCGGTAGGGCACGTGCACGAGATCGACGCCGGCCGCTGCCTTGAACATCTCGCTGGCGAGATGGATCGCGGTGCCGGCGCCGGACGAGCCGTAGCTGTATTTGCCGGGATTGGCCTTCGCCAGCGCGATGAATTCCTTCAGGTCCTTGGCGGGCAGCGACGGATTGATGATCAGCACCGGGGCAAAGCGGGTGACCAGCGAAACCGGCGCGAGATCCTTGAGCCAATTGTACGGCAAATCCTTGCCGACCACGGAGCTGACCACGCCGGTCACCGATTGATAGAGCAGCGTGTAACCGTCGGGCGCGGCGCGCACCACCGCATTCGTGCCGATCGTGCTGCCGCCGCCGCCCTGATTTTCGACGATGACCTGCTGGCCGATCACCTCGGAGAGCACCTGCGCGGTCGTGCGTGCTGTGAAATCGATGCCGCCGCCGGCCGCGAACGGCACGACGAACTTGATCGGCTTCGACGGATAGTCGGCTTGTGCGGCGGCCGGAAGCGAATGCAGCACGGCGAGTGCGGCACCGGCGAGCGCCGAAAGACCGAGGCGGAAATGTTTTCTTGTCATGATGTCCTCCCAAGCGCGGCAATCGCCGCAAGGCGTTCCTTGAAGAATGGCGCGGGCAGCAGGATGCGGGTCTCCTGCGTGGTCAGCAGCGGACGGCACTTGTCGAGGTAACCGATCCACGCCGGGTCCTGAAAGAGGCCACGTCGTCGCTCCACCCGCTCGTCGAGGCTGTCGTACGCCCACAATGTGGTGATCTGGTTGAGTGGGCCGATTTCGCTGATGTAGTAACCGATCGGCTGGCCCTGGTGGCGGGTCTGCGGCGCGCGGCCGTCCTGCTCATACATTTTCAGGAACGTCGCGGTGTTTCCCGGCGCGCACGTGTAGAGTCGCTGCTCCACGAACATCCAAATCCTCCCTGCACCCTTCGGCTCTTCGTCCACACTGCGCGGGCGCGCGCGGCCGTTGTTCGAAGGTCATTAATCACGACGATGAACGGCGCACAACCTTAGCCGCGCGCAATCCTGCCAGACCGATTGAAAGGCTTCCGCTGTCATTCCGGGACGCCGCAAAGCGGCGGGCCCGGAATCCAATCATCAAGACGATCCAGCTCTTCTGGATTCCGGGTTCGCGCCTTCGGCGCGCCCCGGAATGACGTCCAAAAAGCGAAAAGCCGGCTCAGGCCGAATACACTTCGGGGTTGAGGCAGTTGGGTGGGCGGCGTCCCTCGATGATCGCAATCGCGTTGTCGACCACGACATGCGCCATGCCCTCGCGCAACTCGAACACCGCACTGCCGAGATGCGGTGTGAGCACGACATTCGCCATGCCGACCAGCGCCGGTGTCACCTTCGGCTCGTACTCGTAGACGTCGAGCCCGGCGCCGGCAATGCGGCGCTCCGTCAGCGCCTGCGTCAGCGCCGCCTCGTCGATCACCGGTCCGCGCGAGGTATTGATCACGAAGGCCGAGCGCTTCATCAGGCCGAGTTCGCGGGCGCCGATCAGGTGGCGGGTCTGCGGCGTGAGCTGCGGGTGCAGCGAGATGAAATCGGCCTCGCGCAGCACGCGGTCGAACTCCGCATGCGTCATGCCGAACGCCTGCTCGCGCTCGGCCGGCAGCCGGACCGGATCGGCATAGAGCACCCGAATGCCGAAACCCTGCGCGCGGCGCGCCACCGCCTGGCCGATGCGGCCGCCGCCGATCAGGCCGAGCGTCTTGCCGGTGACGGCCGCGCCGGCGAGATGATTGGACTGCGAGCCCGGATAGACGCCCTCACGGAACAGCTTGTCGCCTTCGACGATCCGCCTCGCCACCGCGAGCAGGAGACCGAAGGCGATGTCGGCGGTCGCATCGGTGACGATCGCCGGAATGTTGGTGACCGGGATGCGGCGCCTGGTCGCCTCCGCCATGTCGATGTGATCCGGCGTGATGACCATCGAGGTGACGGCGCGCAGCTTCGGGTTGGCGGCGAGCACGTCCCTGTCGACCACGTCGTGCAGCAGCGAGAACAGAATATCGCAGCGCGCCATCCCGGCGCACAGCGCGGCCTTGTCGATGATCCGGCTGGAATCCGGATTGACCTCGACGTCGGCCACCGTACGCAGCCGCGTCAGCGCGCTTTCGGCGACCGGCTGCGTGACGAAGACGCGAACTCGGCTCATCACGTCACCGCGGCGTTGATCTTCGGCAGCACTTTCTCCGCCATCAGGACCATGGAGCGCCGGCCGAGCTCAGGATCGCGCCAGTCCTTGCCGGCATAGAGGAGCGTGCCGAAGTCGCCCACCCGCTCGCGGTACGCCAGAATTTCGTCGGCGACCTTGTCGGGCGTGCCGTAGGTGATGAGCGCATCGCAGACGGTGTCGAGCGTGACCTCGTCGTCCGGCTGATCGCGGCGCGTCTTGAACAGCTCGATCCGTCCGTTCATCTTCAGCTTGGTGTAGAGCTGGCTGTAATAGTAGCGATAGGGCCCGTTCGGGTCGGTCGCATAGGCCTTGGCGGTCTTCTCGTCGTCGGCGACGAAGATGCTTTTCGCCACCCGCCAGTTGGCGGGATCGGCAGGACGGCCGGCGCGCTCACAGCCTTCGACGTATTTCGGCCAGTGGCTCTTGACCCATTCGGGCATCAGGAAGTTTGCCGAGATCGGCTCCCAGCCGCGCGCCGCGGCCTCGGTGACGCCCTTGGAGAACGGCGCCACCGCCGTCACCACGATCGGCGGATGCGGCTGCTGCAGCGGCTTCGGGATATAGCCCTGGCCGAGCGCGGGAAGAAACTGCCGCTCGACGCTGATCGTCCAGTATTTTCCCTTGAGATTGTACGGCGGCTCGCCCGACCAGATCGCCAGCACCTGGTTGATCGCCTCGAGGAACATGGCGTTGCGGTCGGCATCGAGATTGCCGAACACCTCGGCGTCGGACAGGAGTCCGCCCGGGCTGATGCCGAAGATGAAGCGGCCATCCAGCAGATGGTCGAGCATGGCGATCTGCGACGCCACCGTCGCCGGATGCGTGTTCGGCATGTTGATGGTACCGGTGCCGAGCTTCATCGACTTGGTGGCGTCGATCAGGCTGGCGATGAAGGTCACGCAGGACGTGATGTTCTCGGCGCGGTCGGTGACGTGCTCGCCGACATAGCCTTCGACGAACCCCAACTGGTCGGCCAGCACGAAAGCCTCGCGGTCCTCGCGCAAGGACTGGCGCCAATCCTTGTCGAGCGGATGAATCGGCATGGTGAAGAAGCCAAGCTTCATTGGACCTCGCATCATCACGAATCGCATTCGGGCCGCCGGATGGCCGCGCTCAAGAGCCCTGAATCAGCTCTTGCCGCCGGCGTCGCCCTTGAGGCCGGCGGCCGCGATGCCGGCGAGTGCGCAGGCCTCGTCCTTGTCGGAGGTGTCGCCCGAAATCCCGACCGCCCCGATCACGTCGCCGGCGGCGTCGCGGATCAAGACGCCGCCCGGATTGGTGACGATGCGCCCGCCGCTCGCCGCCGCCAGCATGGTGAAGAACTGCGGCGTCGCCGCCGCGCGCTCCGCCAGCGTGCGCGAACCGAATCCCATACCGAGCGCGCCCCAGGCCTTGCCGTAGGCGATGTCGAAGCGCAGCAGGCCCGATTTGTCCTCGCGCTTGAAGGCGACGAGATGACCGCCGGCGTCGAGCACCGCCACGGTGAGCGGCGCGCAGTTGGTCTCGCGGCCCTTGGCGAGCGCCGTATCGACGATGGTGGAAGCTTGCGCAAGCGTGACGACAGACATCGTTGGCTCCTGGATTGCGATGAAAGAGTTCAGGATTTGGCGCGCTGCGCCCAGTAGACCGAAACGGCCGAAACTTCGGCGTCCCCGGTGACCTTGCGCTGCGCCTCCTCGTAGCAGGCCAGCGTCGTCTCGACGAGCGGCAGGTCGACGCCCTGCGCCTCGCCTTCGGCCAGCATGGCACGCAAGTCCTTGATCCCGCCATCGACGTTGAACGTCACCGGCCCGCCGTCGCCGCCCTTGAGCATCGAGGCAATGCCCCCCGCGCGCACCTTCAGCACCGTGGCGGCGCCCGAGGTTTCGCTCAGCATGTCCATCAGCCGTTCGGGATCGAGGTTGAGCGAGCGGCAGAGCGCCAGCGCCTCGCCGAGCGCCTGCCAGTAGATCATCAACGGCATGTTGACGGTGAATTTCAGGATCGCGCCGGAGCCGACCGGCCCGGCATGCTCGATACGCCGGCAGAGTTGTTCGAGGATCGGCTTGGCGCGCGCCGCATCTTCGGATGTCGCGCCCATCAGGCCGAGCAGCTTGCCCTGCCGCGCCGGACCGGTGCTGCCGCCGACCGGACATTCCACCATGGCGGCGCCCTTGGCGCGGACCTTCTCGGCGAGCGCCACCGGCACCGACGGCGGTACCGTGCTCATCTCGATGAACAGCTTTGCCCTGCACGTCGCCTGACAAGAGCCCTGACGGGCCGTTGTAGACGGCGTCGATCGCCGCCGTATCGGTCAGCATGGTGATGACGGCATCGGCCTTGCTCGCCAGTTGGGCGGGCGTCGCCGCCAGCGTCGCGCCCGCATCGACCACCGGTCTGGTCTTGGCGGCGGAGCGATTCCACACCGTCACCTGATGACCGACCTCCATCAGCCGCTGTGCGATCGCGGCGCCCATCTTGCCGATGCCGGCAATGCCAATGTGCATGAACAGCCTCCCCGCGCTCCGTATTTGTCAGGCAGTCGCACCGGACCATAGGGGATCGGCAGCGCGGGAGAAAGACGGCCGCGGCCCAGCGTCGTCGACATTCGGCTTGAACCGGAACGGAGCCGACGTATAGCGTCGCTCCACAACACGTCGGAGGAAACAAGGAATGGCGAACGGCAAGAAGAAGACGGTCGGAGTCGTCGGCCTCGGCATCATGGGCGGATCGTTCGCGCGCAATCTGGTCGATGCCGGCTGGCATGTCGTCGGCTTCGACGTAGACCGCGCGCAATGCCGCGCGCTGGCGCGCGCCGGGGTGGAGATCGCGCCCGACGTCGCGACGCTCGCCGCCAAGGTGCCGGTCTTCATCACCAGCCTGCCGAAGCCGTCGGCGCTCGACGCCACGGTCAAGGCGCTGGCGGCCGCGAAACTGAAGCCGAAGGTGATCGTCGAGGCCAGCACCTTCACGCTCGCCGACAAGGAGAAGGCCGAGCGCGCACTGCGCAAGGCCGGGCACGTCCTGCTCGACTGCCCGGTCAGCGGCACCGGTTCGCAGGCGCGCACCCGCGACCTCGTCGTCTATGCGAGCGGCGACAGCAAGGCGATCCGCAAGCTCAAGCCGCTGTTCGCCGGGTTCGCCCGCGCGACCCGCGACCTTGGCGCGTTCGGCAACGGCAGCCGGATGAAATATGTCGCCAACCTCCTGGTCGCGATCAACAACGTCGCCAGCGCCGAGGCCATGGTGCTCGGCCTCAAGGCCGGACTCGACCCGCAGATAGTGTTCGACATGGTGCAGTCGGGCGCGGCGAACTCGCGGGTGTTCGAACTGCGCGCACCGATGATGGTGAAGGACGACTACGACGACGCCACCATGAAGATCTCGGTCTGGCAGAAGGACATGGCGGTGATCGGGGAATACGCCAAGCAGGTGCGCTGTCCGACTCCCATGTTCGATGCCTCCGTGCCGATCTACGTCAAGGCGCTGAAGTCCGGCCTCGGCGCCAAGGACACCGCCGCGGTCTGTGCCGTGCTGGAGAAAATGGCGCGCGTGAAGCGTGGGAAGAAGCGGGCTGCGCGCCGCAAGCGGTAGGGAATGCCTCGCCGCGATCAACGTTTGGAGAACGCGGGCGCCGCAACGTCCCTCCCCCCTTGGGGTAGCCAAATATTCTGGACTCGCGAATACCCCCCTCCCCACCCCTCCCCTCAAGGGGGGAGGGAGCAGACCGCCGTCACCGCAAGATTTTTCAATCACCCCGCGATCAATCACCCTCGCTGAAAGCAAGCTCCTAAAAAATCACGCCCGCAGAAAGTCGATCACCGCGGTTTCGGCCAGCACCGCCTCCGGGATGCTATGGCGCTGCGAGCGGGCGCGCTCTTCGGCGGTCTGCGTCGCCTGCAGATAGGCGCCGAGGTGACGGGCGCGCTCGATGATGCGCATACCGATCGGCTGGCGCACCGCATCGAAACGCTTGAGTGCCGGCTCGACATCATCCTCCGCCAGTGCCGCCACCAGCGCCGCCGCGTCGTCCGCCGCCTTGGCGACCCCGGCGCCGACATGCGGCCGCGCCACGAACGCCGCATCGCCGATGATCGCGACGCGGCCGAATGCCATGCGCGGTGTGGCGAGATCGTAGATCGGCTGCAGGATCGGCTCGTCGATCAGCCGCACCACGGCGCGGAATTGCGGCGCCAGCAACCGTTCGGCAGCGCCGTGCATGGCGTCGATCGCGGCGCGCCGAATGAGCGGCGGCGGAATCGAAATCGAATGAACAGTGCCGAGTTCGTCGGTGAGGAGGTCTCGCAGTTCGGTCGCCTCGTCGGCGGGCCGGTACCACACCACGTTGTAGCGGCGATGGCCGGGGCGCAGGTCGTCGTCAGGCCCGGTGACCGGATAGCCGAGGAACTGCTCCCCGGTCGGCAGGCAGAACGCCATGTACTCGAACAGTTCGCGGTGAATGTCGGGCGGGAACGCCGCCTCGGGAATGAGCGCGCGCCAGGCCGTATAGCCGACATATTGCGGCGCCAGCGCCGGCAGGCATTGTTGGCGGATGGTCGAACGGATGCCGTCGGCCGCGACCAGCAGGTCACCCTCAACCGTCTCGCCATTGGCGAAGTGCACCACGACCGACCGGCCGGTATCGCTGAAGCGGACCACGCCGCGCCCACGGTGATAGTGCGCAGGCGGAAACGCATCCCGCAGCAGCCGGTAGACCCCCTCCCAGGCGGCCAGCACCTGCGGGCATCCGCGCTCGCAGATGAGGCCACCGGCGGCGTCGAGAATCTTCCTGGACGTGATCGCGACCCCGAACTCGGCGGGCTCGATCCCCAGCCGGCGGATCCGCGCGATCAGGTCCGGCTGCGCGACAATGCCGGCGCCGCGACCGGACAGTTCGCTGTCCACGCGCTCGTAGATGTCGGCATCCCAGCCCGCGCGGCGCAACTCGAGTGCCGCCAGGAGGCCGCTCATCGAGCCGCCGACCACCAGGGCCCGCCGTCTCCGTGCTGCGCTCACGACCAGATCCCGCGGTTTCCATGCCGGCGAAAATTGCTATATATCGGACCAAACTAGTGTGGCGGTTCAGAAGTCCGCATCATTCTTGCGGCGAGTCCAACATGCGGACTTCTGAACCAAAGCCACACTAAGATCAATAAGTTGCTGGTGTCCTTCGATTCCGAAATTCGCAACCGAGGGCGCGGCAGAATGATGCGACTTCGGAATCGGGACACCAGGAGGAATGCCATGGCTCTGACGATGCTGGATAAGACAGCCGAGCGGTCCGACAAGAGCGCCTGGCCGGCGAACATTGCCGCCGAATTCGAACACGAGAAGAAGAATCCTAATCCCTGCGTGGGCAACGCGCTGGTGTCGGAGACCGACCGCGTCCGAGTCTGGACCATCCGGCTGGCGCCCGGCGAGCGCGTCGGCTTCCACCGCCACGTGCTCGATTACTTCTGGACCTCGGTGACCGGCGGCCGCGGCCGCCAGCATGTCCACGACGGCACCACAGTCGAGTACACCTACGCGCCCGGCGAAACACGCCACGAAACCTATGGTTCGGGCGAGTTCAAGGTCCACGACCTGGAGAACATCGGCGACAAGGACATGGTCTTCATGACCATCGAATTCCTGCAGAGCGCCAACAAGCCGATGCCCTTGCCCGAACGCGTGCGCCAACAGGCCGCAGCATAAGTTTTTACCCCCGGTTCGGTCGCTGTGATTATGCCCTCTCCCCTTGCGGGAGAGGGCAGTTCCGTTGCCAACGAGTCGGAATGGGTGAGGGGTCGGAGCGCATCGAACCTCCAGACCCCTCACCCATCCGAGCAAGCTGAAACGTCGGTGCAGCCTCTCCCGCAAGGGGAGAGGGCATCGCAACTTCGATCGTGCCGGGCGGCAACGGTGAAGCGCGACGATAATTGCCGCACACGACGTATCTCGATGGAAAAGGCTCTAGCCAAGCCGCCACCCTTCCTGCAAACTGCGGCCAACAACAAAAACGCCACCGCTGAGGATGCGCCGGACCACGGCGCTTGCGGGCACGGGGGGAAAATTGGACGTCAGTTTCGATCTGGTGATCAATGCGCTCATCGCCGGCATCCTGCTCGGCGGATTCTATGCGGCCGTAACGGTCGGTATCTCGATCTCGTTCGGCATCCTCGACATCGTCAATATCGCCCATCCGGCCTTCATTATCCTCGGCTCCTATCTCGCCTACATCATCAACAGCTGGCTCGGCCTCGATCCGATCCTGGCCAGCCTGCTCATGCTGCCGGTGTTTTACGCGCTCGGCGCCAGCGTGTATCAGGTCTACTATGCCTCGTTCGAGCGCCGCGGCCGCGAGGCGATGAGCGGGCTCGCTTTCTTCTTCGGGCTCTTGTTCATCACCGAGGTGTTGCTGATCCTCGTCTTCGGCGTCGACTACCGCTACGTCGATGCAATCTATATCGGGCCGAGCTGGCGCATCGGCGTGATGGACTTCCCGCTGCGCATGCTGGTTCCCTGCGCGGTGGCGCTCCTGATGTTCGCCGCGCTGCAGCTCTATCTCTCCAGGACCTTCATCGGCCGGGCGATCTCCGCGGTGGCGCAGGATCAGCTCGCGTTGCGGCTGATGGCGGCGTCGCCGACCCGGATCAAGCGCATCGCTTTCGGCATCTCGATCGCGACCGCGTCGATCGCCGGCGCGCTGCTGATCATCATTCAGCCGGTCGAACCCTCCGTCGGACGCGAATATATCGGACGGGTGTTTGCGATCTGCGTGCTCGGCGGCCTCGGCAGCCTGCCCGGCACGCTGATTGGCGCGATGCTGCTCGGCATCGTCGAGAGCTTCACGTCGACATTCTACGGGCCGTCCTGGGCGCCCGCCGTTGCGTTCGGTCTGCTGTTGTTGACGCTCGCATTCCGCCCCAGCGGCCTTCTCGGACGTTAGGACTGGCGATCGTGCAGAACCGGTATTTCCTGCTGATCTCGATCGCGGTCGCGGCGCTGGTGTTCTTCGGTGCCCGCGCGATCGACAACGACTATGTGTTCTTCGCCGGCTACACGGTGCTGCAATTCATCGTGCTGGCGACCGCGTGGAACATCCTCGGCGGCTATACGGGCTATGTGAACTTCGGCTCGGCCGCATTCTTCGCGATGGGCGCGTATTCCACGGTGTTCTTCCACAAGTTCTACCCGATGCCGATCCCGATATTGATCGTGATCGGCGGCATCGTGTCCGGCATCGTCGGGTTCGGCATGGGCTACCTGACGCTGCGGCTGCGCGGAGCGTTCTTTGCCATCGCGACGCTGGCGCTCGCGGTTGTGCTGCAGACCGTCGTCGTCAACTGGGACTATGTCGGCGGCGCGCGCGGCGCCTATGTGATCCGGCCCAATGAGATCGAGTGGATCGGGCCCTACATCCAGTATCTGTTCCTGGTGATGCTCGCCCTCGTCGTCATTGCGCTGGCGATCGCGCGCGGCATCGAACGCTCGCAGCTCGGCTACGGCTTCGCCACCATCCGCGACGACGAATTGGCGGCCGAGGCCTCCGGCGTGCCGACGCTGAAGCTCAAGCTGATCGCCACAACGCTGTCCGGCGCGCTGATGGGCATGGCGGGGGCGCCGTTTCCGTACTACATCGGCTATCTGCAGCCCTCGTCGGCATTCGGGCTCGAATACGCGGTGAATTCCATCGCCATGCCGATGATCGGCGGCACCACGAGCTGGGTCGGCCCGTTGATCGGCGCGATCCTGCTCGGCACGCTGCAGCAGGTCGCGACGGTGACCATATCGTCGGCCGTCAACCTGCTGATCGTCGGGTTGCTGCTGGTGGGTTTCGTCATCATCGCGCCCAACGGCATCGTCGGCCTGGTGCAGCAACTGCGATCGAGGTTCAAGTAGATGGCGCTGCTGGAAGTCCAGGACCTGAGCAAGCGGTTCGGCGGCTTCGTGGCGCTCGACGGCATCGAGCTTGCCGTCAGCGAGGGCGAGCGCGTCGGCCTGATCGGACCGAACGGCTCCGGCAAGTCGACCCTGGTCAACTGCATCTGCGGAACGCTGACCAACGAGAGCGGCACCGTGCGCTTCAACGGCGAAGCAATGGAGGGTCTGCCGACGCACGAGCGCACGCGCCGCGGCATCGCGCGCAGCTTCCAGCTGCCCCGGCCGTTCGCCAGCCTGTCGGTCGCCGAGAACCTGCGCGTGCCGATGCTCTATACGGTCAACGCGCGGCCTGGCGAAAAACTCGCTCCGGCCGAACTCGATGGGCGCTGCGCCGAACTGCTGCAACTGGTGGCGCTCGAAGACAAGGCGGCGCAGCTGCCGCGCGACCTCACCCAGGTGGAGATGCGCAAGCTCGAACTCGCCCGCGCCATGGCGGCCGATCCGAAGCTCCTGATCGCCGACGAATCGATGGCCGGCTTGTCGAACTCCGAAGTCTCCGACATCGTCGCACTGCTGATCCGGCTGAACGAGCGCGGCATCACCATCATCATGATCGAGCACATCATGCGCGCGGTGATGAGCTTCTCGCAGCGCTTGGTCGTACTGGTGTCCGGCAAGAAGATCGCGGACGGCGCGCCCGACGTCGTGATCCGCGATCCCGAGGTGGAGAGGGCCTATCTTGGGCAATAGCCTCACCATCGAGAACATCGACGCCGCCTACGGCGCGGTGCGCGTGATCGAGGACGTGTCGCTCAGCGCCAATTCGGGCGAGACCGTGGTGCTGCTCGGCACCAACGGCAACGGCAAGTCGACGCTGATGAAATGCATCATGGGCATCGTGCGGCCGAGCGCCGGCCGCATCGTCGCCGAGATCGACGGCGAGACCCATGACCTCGTCGGCCGCAGCACCGAGCAGATCGTCGACCTCGGCATCGCGCTGGTGCCGGAAGGCCGCCGGCTGTTTCCGCGCCAGACCGTCGAGGAAAACCTCCTGCTCGGCGCCTTCCGCAAGAAGGCGCGCGCCGCGCTCAAGACCAACCTCGCGTTCTGCTTCGAGTGCTTCCCGCGACTGGCGGAACGCCGTTCGCAACTCGCCGGCTCGATGAGCGGCGGCGAGCAGCAGATGCTGGCGCTCGCCCGCGCGCTGATGCTGTCCCCGCGCATCCTGCTGATCGACGAGCCGTCGGTGGGCCTGGCGCCGGTGCTGGTCAGCCGCACCATCGACAAGATCAAGGAGCTCAAGGACCGCTACAACCTCACCGTTCTGATGGCCGAACAGAACTTCCCGCAGGCGCTACGCATCGCCGACCGCGGCTACGTCATCGTCCACGGTCAGATCGCGTTCGAGGGGCGCTCGGCCGACGAGCTCAACAACAACGAACTGATCCGCAAATTCTATCTGGGACTATGACCGACATGCGAGAAGCATTCCGCGCTACCTTCGCCATGGTTGTCTTCGCTGCGACCCTGTTCGCCGCACCGGCGCTGGCGCAGCAATATCCCAACCGGCCGGTCCGCATCGTCGTCGGCTTCGCGGCGGGCAGCGGCCCGGACGTCCTGGCGCGCACGATCGCCACCCAGCTCGGCTCCGACCTCGGTCACAATTTCATCGTCGAGAACCGCCCCGGCGCCAACGGCACGATCGCCGCCAAGCTCGTGGCGCAGTCGGAGCCCGACGGCTACACGCTGCTGTATTCCAGCGCCGCGATCTCCAGCACGCCGTTCATGTACAAGAACATCGGGCTCGACGTATTGAAAGACCTTGTTCCGGTCGCGACCGTCGGCGTCGTCGACGGCTATTTGATGCTGGTCAACCCCGCCCTCCCGGTCCGCACCGTCGCCGACTTCATCGCCTATGCGAAGAACAACCGCGTGCTCTACGGCTCGCCCGGCGTCGGCAACCTGCTGCATCTCGCGGCCGAACTGTTCAACGTCAAGGCCGGCGTGAAAATGGAGCATGTGCCCTACAAGGGCGCCTCCGAAGTGCTGAATGCGCTACTGCAAGGCAGCATCCAGGTGATGTTCGTGACGACGACCTCGGCGGCCGGCCTCGTCAAGGACGGCAAGCTGCGCGCGCTGGCGACGACGGGCGCCAAGCCGATGGCGGAGTTTCCCGATCTGCCGCTGCTGCGCGCCACCGTTCCCGCCTATCCGCCCTCCGTCTCCTGGGGCATCGTGTTTGCCCCGGCCAAGACCCCGGCCGCGGTCGTCGACAAGCTCAATGCCGCCATCCAGCACGCGCTCACGGTGCGGGCGGTGGCTGACATCATGCAGAAGTCGGGCTACGTTCCCGACGGTCGCAACGCCGCGCAGACCGCGGAGTTCTTCCGCGAGCAGGTCGCCGAAACCGGCGAGGCGGTGCGCGCCGCCGGCCTGAACTGAATTTACCCTAACTCGAGGTGCGTCCATGCCGATTGCAAACGTCCGTGGTGTCTCGCTCAACTACGAAATTCTCGGCGACCGCGGCCCCGCCATGGCGCTGACGCCGGGCGGCCGCAACCCGATCTCCAACGTCAGGCCTTACGCGGAGCAGATGGCGGCGCAAGGCTATCGCGTGCTGATCCACGACCGGCGCAACTGCGGCGCTTCCGACGTATCGTTCGACGGCAGCAAGTCGGAATACGAGGTCTGGGCCGACGACCTGCACGCCCTGCTCCAGCAGCTCGGCATGCTGCCCGCGATCATCGGCGGCACCTCGTCGGGAGCGCGGCTGTCGCTGCTGTTTGCGCTGCGCTATCCGCAGGACGTGCGCGCGCTGGTGCTGTGGCGCATCACCGGCGGCGAGTTCGCCATCAAGCGGCTCACCGAGAAATACTACGACCAGTACATCCGGCTGGCCGAGCAGGGCGGCATGGCGGCGGTCTGCGGCGAGGAGCATTTCGCCGAACGCATCCGCGAGCGGCCGGGCAACCGCGAGCGGTTGATGGCGCTCGACCCGAAGAACTTCATCGCCACGTTGCGCCAGTGGCGCGAGCCATTTGCGGCCAGCACCAACCTGCCGCTGATCGGCACCACCGAAGCGGACCTGCGCTCGATCGTCATCCCGACCTGCATTGTCCCGGGCGATGACCTCACCCACGGCAGCGTCCACGCCGCCACCGCCGCCCGGCTGATGCCCAACAGCGAACTTCATAGCCTGACCACCGGCGACCGCGACGTCGACATCACGCCGCCCGAGGAATGGACCGCCCGCGCGCCGGCAATCGCACAAATCTTTGCCGACTTTCTCGACCGCAAGCTGCCGCGCCAGGCCGCGGCTTAACGAGCGTCGCTTTACCCTCCCCTGGAGGGGGAGGGTCGACGCCGAGCGATAGCGAGGCGGCGGGGTGGGGTGACCTTGTTGGCGAATGCACTCACCCCACCCCGCTCCCCCGGCTCAAGGCCGGGGTCGCGACCCTCCCCCTGGGTGGACACCGAGTTCGTCGCTCGCGCCAATCTAGTTCACCGGAACACGCTCTAGGCTACCGCGCCGTGGCGTCGCCGCCATCGACCATGATGGTCTCGACCTCGCCGGCGCCGGCGCGGCGGAATTTGGCGGCTTCGTTGTATTCGGGCGAGGCGAAGCAGGCGACGCCCTGCTCGAAGGTCGGAAACTCGATCACCACGAAGCGGTGGAACTTGTCCGGCCCTTCCATGATCGCAAAGCGCCCGCCGCGCGCCAGCACCTTGCCGCCGAACCTGGCGATGATCGCCGGCACCAGATCGGTGTATTTCTTGTACTCCACCGGATCGTTGATCTTCGAACGCGCAACCCAATAGGCAGGCATCGCCACCTCCGCGTAACATTCGCCCCAGCAGAGCAACAGCCGGTGGCCGGATCAAGCCGGCCGCCGCATGGAGGGAATGAAGCATGCCGCGCAGATTGATCGACCTGTCGGTTCCGCTGGAGAATGATGTCGCCGCCGATCCGCCGGGCTACGGGCCGAGTATCGACTACCAGACGCACCGGCAGACCGCCGCCGAGGTGGTGAAGTTCTTTCCCGGCCTGCGCGAGCAGGATTTGCCCGACGGCGAAGGCTGGGCGATCGAGTGGATCAGGCTGTCGACGCACACCACCACCCACCTTGATGCGCCCTGGCATTTCGCCTCGACGATGGATCGGGGCAAGCGCGCCATCACCATCGACGAGGTCCCTCTTGAGTGGTGCATGCAGCCGGGCGTCAAGCTCGACTTCCGTCATTTCTCCGACGGCTATGTGGCGACCGCGGGCGACGTCGAGGCAGAGCTTGCCCGTATCGGCCACACCCTCGCGCCGCTCGAGATCGTGGTGGTCAACACCAGCGCCGGTGCGGCCTACGGCCGGCCGGACTACGTCGCCAAGGGCTGCGGCATGGGCCGCGAGGCAACGCTCTATCTCACCGAGCGCGGCGTGCGGGTGACCGGCACCGACGGCTGGAGCTGGGATGCGCCGTTCGTCCACACCAAGGAGAAATATCTCGCCACCCACGACGCCAGCCTGATCTGGGAGGGCCACAAGGCCGGCCGCGAGATCGGCTACTGCCATATCGAGAAGCTGCACAATCTCGAAGTGCTGCCGGCGACCGGCTTCACGGTCTGCTGCTTTCCCGTCAAGGTGCGCGGCGGTTCCGCCGGCTGGACCCGCGCGGTCGCGATCCTCAACGACTGACTCTCGGCGATCGCAGGCCCGACGATGCCTTATGCCGCGCAGTCCAGGGTTGACCCGGTGTTGACCCCGTGGAGTCCGGCTCCTAGCATCCCACCAAACAAAACAGTCCGGCGCTGGGGCAAGACCGGATTCAACCAGGGAGGATTTCGCGTGGACAGACGCAACTTCGTCGTCGGTTCGGCCGCTGCGGCCACCGCACTCGCCACCGGACAGGCCACCGCGCAGGAGGCCTATCCCACACGGCCCGTGCACTTCGTCAACCCGTTCCCACCGGGTGGAGCGGTCGACGTCGTTGCCCGCCCGCTGGCCAGCGTACTGGAGCCGATCCTCAAGCAGCCGGCCGTGATCGAGACCAAGGCGGGTGCCGCCGGTCAGGTGGGCGCGCAGTTCGCCGCCAACGCCAAACCCGACGGCTACACCGTGCTGATGCACATCGTGTCGATTTCGGGGTTCGCCGAGGTCGACAAGCTGTTCGGCCGGCCGGTGAAGTTCACGCGCGACGATTTCATCCCGATCGCCCGCTTCATCGCCGACCCGATGGTGCTCGTGGTCAACGACAAGCAGCCGTACAAGACCCTCAAGGAATTCGTCGAGGATGCCAAGAAACGGCCCAATGGTCTGCTCTTCAGTTCGTCGGGCCTGTATGGTGCCCTGCATCTGCCGATGGCGCTCTTCATGCAGAGCGCCGGCATCCAGTTGCGGCACCTGCCGACCGCCGGCGGCGGACCGGCGCTGACCGCCATCCTGGGCAACAATTCGCAAGCGCTGGTGTCGTCGATCGCCGCGGCGAGCGCCCAGATGAAAGCCGGCAAGCTGCGCCCGCTCGCCTGCTTCGGCGCCGAACGCGCTCCCGCCCTGCCAGACGTGCCGACCATGAAGGAGCTTGGCTACAACGTCGAGTTCTACCTCTGGGTCGGCATGTTCGCCCCGAAGGGCACCCCCGCCAATGTCATCACGACCTTACGTGACGCCTCGCGCAAAGCGGCCGCCGATCCCAAATTCGTTCAAGCCATGAAGAACGTCGGACAGAACGTCGCCTATCTCGACCAGGCCGAGTTCAAGGCGTTCTGGGACGCCGACGCCAAGCGGGTCGAGGACGCCGTACGCCAGATCGGCAAGGTCGACGGGTGACGGCGCCTCCGGGGTCGCGCCGATGATCGTCCGGGCCGACCACGTCTCCGGCGCGGCGTTCTTCGGCTTCGGCATTGTGGTGTTCGCGCTCAGCGGCGACCTGCCGTTCGGCAGCCTGTCGTCGCCGGGCGCCGGCATGATGCCGAAGCTGATGGCCGGCTTGATGATGGCATTTGCCCTGCTGGTCGCGCTCGGCGGCGAGTCGAGCCGGCCGTTGGCGGCCATCGACTGGAGCGACGGCTGGCACGCCCTGCAGGTGGTGGCGATTACCGCATGCGCTATCCCCGCCTATCAGCCGCTGGGCTTCATCGTCACCATGTCGCTCCTGGTCTTCGCCCTGCTGGTGATCGTGGAACGGCGCAATGTGCTGCGCGCCGCCGCCTACAGCGTGGCGCTCACCCTGTTCGCCTACTGGCTGTTCGGCATCGCACTCAAATCGCCGCTTGAGCGCGGCGTCCTCTGGTTCTAGGGGCCGTGGAAACTCTCGACAGTCTTGCGCTCGGCTTCTCGGTCGCGCTGCAGCCCGGCGTGCTCTGGTATGCCTTCATCGGCTGCCTGGTCGGCACGCTGGTCGGGATGCTGCCGGGCATCGGACCGCTCGCCGGCATCAGCATCCTGCTACCGCTGACCTTCGGTCTCGACGCCACCAAGGCGATCGTGATGCTGGCCGGCATCTATTACGGCTCGCAATACGGCGGCTCGACCACCTCGATCCTGCTGCGGATCCCGGGCGAAGCCGCATCGGTAATGACGTGCATCGACGGCAACG
>JBFXEX010000013.1:0-64643 GCA_050179645.1 Xanthobacteraceae bacterium
TCTCGCAACGCTCGATGCGAGCCGACCCTCCCCCTCCAGGGGAGGGTAAGTACCGAGATCGCCTCCAGCGTCGCGCAAACGATCCGAGCATGAAGCTCGGCAATTGGAAGAGGCCCAAATGTCCCAAGCTCAACGATCATCCGTCGCGGCGGCGCTGCCCAACGACCTCGAGTCGTTCTGGATGCCGTTCACCGCCAACCGCGCGTTCAAGAAATCGCCGCGCATGATCGTGCGCGCCAAGGACATGCACTACTACCGGGCGGACGGCGGCGCGGTGATTGACGCCGCCGCCGGCATGTGGTGCACCAATGCGGGCCACAACCGCAATCCGATCGTCGCGGCGATCCAAGAGCAGGCCGCCGAACTCGACTACGCGCCGGCGTTCCAGTTCAGCCATCCCAAGGCATTCGAGCTGGCGAGCCGGGTCGCGGCGCTGGCGCCCGCCGACCTCGACCACGTGTTCTTTGTCAATTCGGGCTCGGAGGCGGTCGACACCGCGCTGAAGATTGCGCTCGCCTATCACAACGTCCGCGGCGAGGCCTCGCGGACGCGGCTGATCGGCCGCGAGCGCGGCTATCACGGCGTCGGCTTCGGCGGCACCGCGGTCGGCGGCATCGTCAACAACCGCAAGATGTTCGGCAACCTGATGGCCGGCGTCGACCACCTGCCGCACACCTACAACCGCGAGCAGCAGGCGTTCAGCAAAGGCGAGCCGGAATGGGGCGCGCACTTGGCGGACGAACTGGAGCGGCTGGTCGCGCTACACGATGCCTCGACCATCGCGGCGGTGATCGTCGAGCCGATGGCGGGTTCGACCGGCGTCATCCCGTCGCCCAAGGGCTACCTGCCGCGGCTGCGGGCGATCTGCGACAAGTACGGTATCCTGTTGATCTTCGACGAGGTCATCACCGGCTTCGGCCGGATGGGTTATGCCTTCGCGGCCGAGCGCTACGGCGTCGTGCCCGACATGATCACCTTCGCCAAGGGCATCACCTCGGGCGCCGTGCCGATGGGCGGCGTGATCGTGCGCAAGGGCATCTACGATGCCTTCATGCGCGGGCCCGAGCACGTGGTCGAGCTGTTCCACGGCTACACCTACTCGGCGCATCCCTTGGCCTGTGCGGCCGGACTGGCGACGCTCGACGTCTATCGCGAAGAGGACTTGTTCGCGCGCGCAAAGAAGCTGGAAGCGACCTGGATCGACGCCGCAATGGGTCTCAAGGGGCTTCCCGGCGTCCTTGATATCCGCGCCGTCGGGCTCGTCTGCGGCATCGATCTGGCGTCGCGGCCCGACGGGGTCGGCAAACGCGGCTTCGAGATCATGGACCGCGGCTTCAACCACGAGGAAATCACGCTGCGCGCGGTCGGCGACACGCTGGCGCTGACCCCGCCGCTGATCATGACCGAAGGGCAGATCGGCGAGATCTTCGACAAGGTCGCCAAGCTCATCCGCGCGGCATCCTGATACCTGACCGCAAATCTCTGAAATGACGCAGGGGACGGACGCCGACCGGCGTCCCGGACCCTGCCCAAGCCCGTACGTCAGCGCACGAACGATGCCTCGGCGCTGTTGCCGTAGGCGCCGAGTTCGTTCTGCTTGCCGGCGCGCTCGGGGTTGTCAGCACCGCCGGAATAGCCCTTCGCGAGCGCCGGGCTCATCACGCCGTCCTTGACGTATCCGGCCGGCGTCCAGCGGCCGAACGTCGATTTCAGGTGGAAGTCGCCGTTCGCCGGATCGGCAAACAGCGGATCGACCGGCGCCATGATGCCTTCGCCGAACGTGACCTTCAGGCCCTGGCTCAAATATTTGGTCTGCACCATCGAATACGAGACGTTGATTCGGACCTTGTTGCAGGCTTTCTCGCAACTCGCGGCGAAATCCAGACCCGGTGCGTTGCCCCAGAACAGCGCATTGACGAAAGAATAGGCGTCGGGCGCATCGTTGCCCTTGTCGATCCGGACACCCGGGCCCGGCCCTTTGCAGCCGACATCGAGCGCGCCGACATTGGTCAGGTGCTCGAACCGGGCGGTCGTCGGGCCCCCACCGTCGGAGCCGCCGTCGAGCAAGATATTGCCGCCGCAATTCCGGTCGTAAATCTCGTGGTAGCTGACGCACCTCGCGCCGTCGTCGCAGAACATGCCGCCCCCAGCATTGCCGGCGCGGTTGTCGCGATAGACGTTCCAGTTCAGGTTCGCGTTGGTGAAGTGCCCGCCCTCGGTCCAGGCGCCGACATAGAGGCCGGCGCCCCACTGGGTCACGGAGTTCCGCGTGAACAGGTTGCCGGTGATCCGCAGGGTCTTGCCGAACACATAGATCGCGCCGCCGTGCGAGGCGTCCGGTTCGGTCCCGGCATTGTTGTCGATGAGGTTACGCTCGATCGCGACGGTATTTTTCTGCGTCGTATCGTTCAGAAAACCCGCGCCGCCGCGGCCGCAGGAGTTGTTCCGGAAGACGTTGGCTTCGATCCGGCCTGAGACATTGTTGAGTGCAAAGCCCGCCCCGGCCAGCTCCTGGTTCGCACATCGATTGTCGTGAATATGGTTGTTCGTGATGTCGAACCGCTGCGATTCATAGTAGTCGCGGAAGATCGCCTGCGAATAGCCGCTGATGTCGAAGCCGTCGATCACGGTGCGCTGGCTGTCCTTGGGGCCGGGATCCTCGATGCGAATGAAGGAACCGCCGCGCCCCGTCGCCTTGCTGACGTGGGCCGCGGAGTCGCGCACCTTGAAATCTTTGCCGCGTTGGAAACCGCCGGCAAGAGTGAACGATTTCTCGCCGGGCTTGAGCTGCTCGGGATAGGTCCCTTCCGCAACACAGATCACCGCGCCGTTGGTTGCAGCAGTCACTGCCGCCGCGATGGTCTTGTGCGGCCGCTGCGCCGTCCCGTCGGCGCGGCCGCCGGCGGCCGCATCCACGAACAGCGTGCACACTGGAATCTCGGTCGTGCGCGCGACCGTCACGGCGCGCGGGGCGCTTCCCGGCAGCAATGGCGTTTCAGCCGAACGAGTCGCGGCAACTCGGGGCGGGCTCGTGGGGGTGCTGCTGGTCGGGTTGATGGCGGAACTACCGGTGCCGGTCATCGCGGGATTGGGCGACCCGCTCGACGGAAATGGCTGACCGGCGACGATATGCGCACCGCCGATCACGCCAGACAGCGTCACAAACGCGATCGCCCAAGGTCGCATGATCAGGTTTCCATTGCGCGGTCACGACGGTCACGGCACCTCGATCGGCCCGAGCTCGACTTGCCCCTTGCGTACGGTTCCGTAGCGATCGGCGGACGCACCTGGGAGCAGCGCCCCCTTCCCAAGATGGGGCGCTCTCGCCGTCGGCTTGAAGTCGTTCGGATCGTGATTCAATCCGGTCGGAAACTTAGCGAACCAGTCCGCGGCGAAGATCGCCACTGCCGTCTCGGTGCCGTTCGGGGCGCGCCCCTCAATCTTGCCCGCGACATAGAGGTTCGAGCGATAAACGTTTTCGCCGACCGTGCTGTCCACCTCCATTAACGTCGCGGAAGGGTTCGCCGCGATGCCGGCGCCGCTCCCCCGCACGCCCAGGAGGATGTTGTTCGCGAACTCGTTGCGGGTGGAATGATTGATGAACTGCAAGGCGTGGCGGCCGGTCGTAATGAACAGGTTGTGGAGGATCTTGTTGTCGCTCGATCCGAGCTTCGGGTTGTCGGTCTCCTGCCAGAAGCTGACCCCATGACGGGGGTAGAAGCCAAAAATGTTGTTGCGGATCACGCTCCTGCGCACGCTGGTGAAGTTCGCGCCGGAGCCGGGGCCGACACCGTGATGGAAGTAGTTGGAGTCGACGAGGAAGTAGTCGCTGGCGCCCTGGCCGCCCTCGCCGGTGCCCGCATAGGCGTCGCAGCGCGGATCGTTGAACGCAATCCCGACTTCCTTGCAGGTGGAATCCGGGTCGGCATTGATCTGGAAATCGCTCGAGACGTTGCCGTAGGTCTCGTTGTATCGGACGATATTCCAATCGCCGCCGTTGCTCAGATAGATGCCGTGGCCGTCGCCGGCTTTCGCGCCGTAGGCCACGTTGCGCTCCCAGACCGCCCAGTCTGCCTGACCAGAGAAAAACGGATCGCGCTCCTGATCGTGCCCCCTGCAGTCGATCACCGCGACGCCGCGCGAATGCTGGCTCGCTGGATAGCCGGTGCCGATTGCGCGCACGCCGTAATTGCCGCCAATCAGTTCGAAGCCATCGACCGCGACGTAGTCGGCGGCTTCCAGGTTGAAGCAGGTCTGCCGCCCGCTGTTGCAACACGTCAGCGCGACCCCAAGCGTCCTGTCCTCGTTGCGCTCGGCGTAAAGCACGACCGGCTGGTCATAAGTGCCGCTGTTCGCTTTGGTGAATTCGAAGCAACCCCGGTAGTTGCCGCGGAGAAAATGAATCTTCGTACCGGGACGCGCAGCCTGGATTGCCGCACTGACCGATGTCGGCCGGTCGCGGCTCGCGCCGTCGCCGCTGCCGCTCGGACTCACATAGACGACGCGCGACGGCCTCCAGGCCGGGTCGGTGTAGTAGCGGTTGAATCGTTCGGCGAAGCCCATGTAGCGGCCGCCGCGCGTCACCGCCGGCTTGCCCGGATCGGTTGGCGGGATGTCGTCGAGATTGCCGGCGGAGCCGGACTCGGACTTGGGGGCAGCGTCCACGGTGGCGCCCGGCGACGGCGCTGTGCGAGCGTCCCGGTGCTTCTTGAGATAGGCCCGCGCCAAGTCGGCATAGAAGCCGGTCGGAAAATTCGCCAGGAACGCCTCCCAGGCCTCGATCGTGTCGAGCTCCTTGGTGGCCTCGAATGCCTCGCGCGGGGAAGCGTCGCGAGTCTGCGCGAGCGCGCTGCTGGAGCGCCAGAACAATACCGTTGGTCGATCCGATGACCCGGTTGGTCCCACATCGAGCGATGCCATAACCGGCGCGGTGACGAGAAGCAGCGCAAGAGCAAGACGCTTCATGATCGTGCGCACCATCGCGAGTCCGCTCTGGCATCGCGTCGTTTCCGGCGGCTTGCGGGTGACAACGACGCCGTCTGCGCGATTGGAACTCATGTTGATCAATTTGTATCCGCGCTCGAACTTGATCGCAAATTTCCGGACGTGGAACTCGCGCCTAATACAATAGATCGCGTCTCGTCCGGGCGCCGGCCAGAGCTTCGGGCAGCGAAGGCCGGCTGCGGGCGCAGGATCGCCCAGCCGACCGTCAGCTCACGACCGCCGCGCCGGAACTGCAGGCGGAACGGGGGCTGCACCTGGGCATCGGCGGCGAGCGTCCGGTAGGCGACAGGAATGACATTGGGATCGCCGTCAGTCCACAGCACCACCCCGCCCTTGCTGCGCAGGTCGCCCAAGTCGATCCACGGCGCGCGCTGCGGCACGCCGTCGATCAGCACGCGCGGCTGCTCGACCGCGTAGTGCGCGACATTGCCGCCGTCCCACATGGTACCGATGACGAAGCGCAGCGGCTGCCCGGTCGCGGCACGGAAGCGGCGCGCCAGTTCTTCCGCCAGCGTGTTACCGGGATAGAGCACCGCGCGGTAGCGGTGATCGTAGTTCGGCAGGATGCCGTAGTTGACCACGAACGCGACGGCAAAGATCGCGAACACCGCCGCCCAGGCGGCGACGACGCGCTTCATGCGCGCGGCCTCGATCGCGCCGGGTACCGCGAGCACGATCCACAGGCCGAGAAAGAGCCACAGCGGATAGCCCCACATCGCGATCGCGCCCCGCCCGCTGGCCACCATCAGAACCAGCAAGGCCGCGGCCGGCCCGAACGCGAGCCACGCGACGATGCGGCGGTCGAACGCATCGGCCTTGGCGGCGGAGGCTGCGGCCGGCTCCGGAGCCTTGGCGCGCGGCCAGAGCAGTGGCAATGCGATCAGCAGGGCCGGCAGCATAAAGCCCAGTTGGCCGAGCGCGAACGAAAAGGGATGGAGCACGTGATCGATCAGCCCGCGCGATGGCGCGGCGCGCGCACTGGCATAGGCGAAGGGCAGAAAATCGTTCTGCACCAGCCACACGAGATGCGGCGCCATGATCAAAAGTGCGATCAGCGCCGCAACCCAGGGGCCCGGCGTCCGCAGCGCCTTGCGGGCGTCGTCATCGATGAGGAGGAACAGCGCGAGCGGCACCGCCAGCACGACGACGAAATACTTCGCCCACAGCGAAAGCCCGATCGCCACGCCGAGCAGGCACCAGTGCAGCATCCGGCCCCGCTTGAGCGCGGCGTGGAACGCGTAGCCGGCGAGCGCCCAGAACGGCAGCTGGATGACGTCGTGATTGAATTTGGCGGCGGTGTACTGGAAGTAATGCAGGCCGTCGACGATCAGCACCGCCACCAGCGCCCGCCGCGGCCCGACCAGCGGCAGCGCCATCGCCCAGACCAGCGCGAAAGCGCCGATCACCGCAGCCTGCGCCAGCGCGTAGTAGGCGGCGTCGAACCCGAACACCCGGTAGACCACCTCAACCAGCCACCACGGCAGCGGCGGCAGCTTGTCATAGCCGAGCTGCCACTCGCGGCCGTAGGTCAGCGCCTCGATCAGGTCGAGCGGCAGGTTGGGATAGAGCACCGCGGGCAGCAGCGTCCAGACCGTCAGATGAAGAAGCAGGAACCCCGCGAACACCGCCTTCGGGTGGTTGTCGACCGCGGCGATCAATCCGGACATCGATGCAACATGCGCGGTGGTTCCGATTTGGCGGCGTTATAGCGGCAAACGACTCCGGCGGGATAGCGCGTCTTGAGCGGGTCGTCCCGGGCGGGGGTACTGGGGCGCCCCTCCCCGCCGCGATCCGGCTGGCGCGGACGGTGCCACGGGCGGCGGAAGTCGCAAGATTGCTTGCGCCGGCGCAAGCCGTCGTGTCATTGAACTCGGGGCTCCGGCCGGATCGCGCCACTGCGCCGAACCACGAACTGGACCTGCCTGATGCGCCTAGGGACCGTGTTCGTCGTCATCTGCATGGTCGTCATCGCCGCTTCTGTCGGCGCGATGGTCCATCTCGCCTTCGACTTCGACGGCTCCGAATCGGCGATCATCGGACTCGCGACCCTGACGGTGCTCAGCGTCTACCACTACTTCAGCACCCGCATCGGCATCCCTTCAGTGGCGCCCCGGCAGTTCACCGACCAGGCGCATGGCGACGCGGATCTGGCGCGCCAGGTGAACGAGTTCGCGCGACGCGTCACGGCGGTGGAGAACCGGCTCGATCACGCGGTCGATCGCGCGCGGGCGGTCACCGACCCGATCGCGTTTGAAATCGGCGAGCTCGGCGCGCTGGTCAGGCAGCTTGCCGAAACGGTCTCGGCTCAGCAGGCGACACTTGCCGGGCTTACCGAGCAGGGGACGCCTGCCGCGCAGGGGACACTTGCCGAGCAGGGGACACTTGACGAGCGGCCTGTCGCGCCGGCCGGACTTCCCGCTGAACCGTTCACCGGACAAAGCGCCGCCGTCGAGGGCGCCGTCGCCCGCGCACCGCAGGCCACCACACTCGCCTCGATCCGCAGCGCCATCGAAGCCGGCCGCATTGAGCTCTACCTTCAGCCGATCGTGACGCTGCCGCAGCGCAAGGTTCGCTACTACGAGGCGATGTCGCGGCTGCGCAACGAACGCGGCGAGCTGCTGCCGGCCGGCGACTTCCTCGCCAACGCGGAAGCCGGCGGCCTGATGCCGAAGATCGACAACCTCGTCGCCTTGCGCTGTGTGCAGGTGGTCCGCCGGCTGCTGATCCAGAACCGCGACATCGGCCTGTTCTGCAACTTGTCGAGCCTGACGCTGAGCGATCCGGTCTTTCCGCAGATGCTGGAATTCCTCGACGCCAACCGCGCGATCGCGCCGTCGCTGGTGCTGGAATTCACCCAGCGCGCTGTCCGCCAGATGGGGCCGATCGAGGAGGAGAGCCTGGCGGCGCTGGCCGAGCGCGGCTTCCGGTTCTCGCTCGACAACGTCGTCGATCTGCGCATCGAGCCGCGCGATCTCGCCAGCCGCAATTTCCGCTTCATCAAGATCCCTGCGAGCCTCCTGCTTGATCGCAACGCCGCCCAGACCGACATCCAACCCGCCGATCTGTCGGATCTGGTCGGCCGCTTCGGTATCGACCTGATCGCCGACAAGATCGAGAGCGAGGGTTCGGTGGTCGACCTGCTCGATTGCGATGTGCGCTACGGGCAGGGCTTCCTGTTTTCGCCGCCGCGGCCAGTTCGTGCGGAAGCGCTCCAGGGCGTCGCCGACCGCAGCGGACCGATCACGCACGATCCCGCGGACCAGCCGGCTGCCGGCAGTCGGCCGGCCGACCGCCCCGCTTCGACGCCCGCGCCCGAGTCGGAGTCCGGCAACAATGCCCCCCGCACCGGCCTTGCGCAGCTTGCGCGCGGCGTGGTCAGTCGTGGATAACGGCGCCAGTCTCTGTCCTACCCTTCCCCCGTCCCCACACGATCACCCGCAGGTCCTCTCGTCCCATGTCCGCATCGCCGCCGTTCACCAGCCATTTCGAAATGCTCTCCCGGCACTACGACGTCGTGCTCAGCGACGTCTGGGGCGTGGTCCACAATGGCGTCCACGCCACGCCGGAAGCCTGCGACGCGCTGGCCCGGTTCCGCCAGCAGGGCGGCACCGTGGTGCTCATCACCAACGCGCCGCGGCCCGGCGAGGTGGTGATCCGCACCATGCTGGATCCGCTCCAGGTGCCACGCACCGCCTATGACGGCATCATCAGTTCGGGCGACGTCACGCGGGCGCTGATTGCGGCCCGCGGCGATCAGCGCGTGCTGCACATCGGGCCCCCGCGCGACCTGCCGATGTTCGAAGGCCTTGCCGCGCGGGTTTCGCCGATCGAAACCGCCGACTACGTCGTCTGCTCCGGCCTCACCGACGATACGGTGGAAACACCGGACGACTATCGCGACCTGATCGCGCAGATGCGCGAGCGCGGCCTGCCAATGATCTGCGCCAATCCGGACATCGTGGTCGAGCGCGGCCACCAACTGATCTACTGCGCGGGCGCGATCGCCGACCGCTACGCCGAGGCCGGCGGCGAGGTGATCTTTGCGGGCAAGCCCTACCGGCCGATCTACGATCAGGCGCTGGCCATCGCGCAGGGCGCGCGCGGGGCGCCCGCCGACCCTCAGCGCGTGCTGGCGATCGGCGATTCGGTGCGCACCGATCTCAAGGGCGCGGTCGCATTCGGCATCGACTGCCTGTTCGTCACCGCCGGCATTCACGCCGACGAACTGGGCGAGCGCGACAATCCCGACGCGGCGGCGGTCGGCGACATCTTCGCCAAGGCCGGGGTCTATCCCAAGGCGGTGATGCGCCGGCTCGCCTGGTGAGGCATCGCCAGACCGGGACCTGCCGGCTGCAGATTGGATTTCTTGAAAATCGTCGCGGCCCCTGCGATAGGTCCGGACAGGCGGGGTCCTGCCCTTGCCCAATTCGTTAATCCTCTCCGAAGGTTCGCCGTCCACGACCATGACCGACCAGCCGTCCAAACCGTTTGCCGTGATCCGCGACGGGCCGCCCGGCCCCCTCTCGGGCGCCGTGGTCGCAATCGGCAATTTCGACGGCGTGCACCGCGGGCATCGCGCCGTGATCGCGACCGCACTGGATCGCGCCCGAAGCCTCAATCGCCCCGCCGCGGCGCTGACGTTCGAGCCGCATCCGCGACGCTATTTTCAGCCGGACGCGCCGCTGTTCCGGCTCACCGACGAGCGCAGCAAGCTGCGCCTGCTGGCGGCCACCGGCCTCGACGGCGCCATCGTGCTGCGCTTCGACGCGGCGCTGGCGCGCCTGCCGGCCGAGGACTTCATCACCCAAATCCTGCTGCAGCGGCTCGCGGTCAGCGGCGTCGTGATCGGCTTCGATTTCCACTTCGGCCTGAACCGCCAGGGCTCACCGGATTTTCTGATCGCGCAGGGCGCCAAGCACGGCTTTGCGGTCGACATCGTGCCGCGCTTCGAAGACGAGGGACGTCCGGTCCGCTCGGGGCCGGTTCGCGCGGCATTGTCCGCGGGGCAGGTGATCGAAGCCGCCGAGCTCCTTGGTTTCCCCTGGTTCGTCAGCGGCGAGGTGGTGCATGGCGACAAGCGCGGCCGCGAACTCGGATTTCCGACCGCCAACCTGCGGCTCGATGTGGATTGCGGGCTCAAGCACGGCGTCTATGCGGTCAGGGTCGGGGTCGGCGACCGGCACTATGACGGCGTCGCCAATTTCGGCCGGCGGCCGATGTTCGACGCCGGCTATGCGCTGCTGGAGGCGTTCCTGTTCGATTTCAGCGGCGATCTCTACGGCAAGGTCATCGACATCGCGTTCATCGGCTGGATCAGACCCGAACTGAAATTCGACGGTCTTCCGGCGCTGATCGAACAGATGAAAGATGACTCGCGGATCGCCCGGCAGGCGCTGGCGCGCGCCCCGGACGCCTTTCCGCGGCTCGGCCGAATTCCGGATTGAAGCAGGTTTCGTTTCAGCGGAATCGAAACTCTCTCCGCTCGTCCCCGCGGAAGCGTGGCCCAGGATCGAAAATTCCAAGCGCTTTGCCCTGGGTTCCCCGCTTTCGCGGGAACGGGGGCAACTCGAACGGGATATGTCAGGGTTCGGGTGGGACGGATTCGTCCTCAGACTTCTCTGCCGCCTCGCGCGCCGTCCACTCCCGTGCCACACCGGCGGTGAGCAGCGCCACGCCAACCAGCATCACAATTCGCCGCCATCCGATCGTCTGGCCGACATTCAATCCGGCCGATAGCAGCGTGGGAGCGATGCCGCCGGACAGGAACGACGAAGCGAAGGCCGCCTTGCGGGCCTGCAACGCTTCCTCGGCGCGCCGCTGGTTGATGCGGCGAGCGACCACAGCGGTAATTGCAGCAATGATGGTGATCAGAAGATAGAGGCCGGACAATGCCAGACCGGCCAAGGTCGGGTCGTCGTATCGCCTGGCGATCCAGATGAACAGCGTAACGCTCAGCCAGACGAGCGTGGCGACAGCCGCGGCCGCGGCCGCGATCGCGCCAACGACCACGGCGCCGCTGACGCCCGTTTTGGCCTTCACCGCCGTCTGCAGATAACCGAGCCAGTCGCCCATTCACGCTACTCGGATCAGCGGCGGCTGATGCCGAGCAGGAAGCCGATTCCCACCGCCAGGGCGAGCGTGGTGTAGGGCCGCTTCTTCAGCGACTCGTCGATGGCGCCGATCATGTTGTCCGAGACCTCGCGCACCGCGTCGACCGCCTCCTGGCCCTTGGCGGTGGCATCGGACACCAGCCCCTCGACATTGGATTTGGCGCGGTCCCAGGCAACGTTGCCCTTGGACGACATCAGATCGGCGACGTCGCCGGCAAGGCGTGCCATATCGGCCCGCAACGCCTCGAGGTCGGCATTGACGTCGCCGCTGGCCGAGGCCGCGCGCCGCGCTTCGCTCGTGGTGGTGGTCCCGGAAGTGCTCGCCATGGCGTGCTCCACAATGTTTGGGAATTATTCGCTGCGGCCATAACGGCACGCAAGGGGAAAAGTTCCCGGTGCGCCGCTGTGCCCAGGACGCTGCCCGGACGGCGCGGTGGGCCTTTTCGGCGCCGGGGCGATCTGCTAGAAGCCCGCACCATGGCGCGCGAGCAGTTTTTCCTGATCTTCGGCTTCGCTGATCGGCAAATTAGCGGCCCGGCTTCCGCCTGACAGTCCGTCAGCGGAGGACCGGGATTTGCCGAATCGCCATCATTTACCCTGGTAATCTGCCATGACCGACGCCGCCCGCGATTACAGCGAGACTCTATTTCTGCCCAAGACCGATTTCCCGATGCGCGCCGGTCTGCCGCAGAAGGAGCCGGACATCCTCAAGCGCTGGGAGCAGATCGGCCTCTACCACCGGCTGCGGGAAGCCGGCAAAGGCCGTGCCAAGTTCGTCCTGCACGACGGCCCGCCTTACGCCAACGCCAACATCCATATCGGGCACGCGCTCAACAAGATCCTCAAGGACGTGGTGACCCGCAGTCAGCAGATGGCTGGCTACGACTCCAACTACGTGCCGGGATGGGACTGCCACGGCCTGCCGATCGAGTGGAAGATCGAGGAGGAGTACCGCGCCAAGGGCAAGAACAAGGACGCGGTGCCGATCAACGAATTCCGCCAGCAGTGCCGCGAGTTCGCCGCGCACTGGATCGACGTGCAACGCGAAGAGTTCAAGCGGCTCGGCGTCGAGGGCGACTGGGCGCATCCCTACACGACGATGGATTTCGCCGCCGAGGCGCAGATCGCGCGCGAGCTGATGAAGTTCGCGGCGAACGGCACGCTCTACCGCGGAAGCAAGCCGGTGATGTGGTCGGTGGTGGAGAAGACCGCGCTCGCGGAAGCCGAGGTAGAGTACGAGGATTACACCAGCGACCAAGTGTGGGTGAAGTTTCCGGTAGGCGCGAGCACGAATGCTCCGCTGCCACTCCGGAAAATCCTCTCGGGTGCGTCCGTAGTAATCTGGACGACCACACCGTGGACCCTTCCCGGCAACCGCGCGATCAGTTACTCGCCTAGGATCAAGTACGGCGTTTACGAGGTGACCAAGGCACCTGCCGATAACTGGGCAAAGGTAGGTGATCGATTGATCCTTGCAGACAAACTCGCCGCCGAAGTGTTGAAAATCGCGAAGGTGGAAGGCTATTCACGGGAACAAGATGTCGACCCACACAGTCTCTTGCTTTGTTCCCACCCGCTGAGGAGTAAGGGATACGATTTCGATGTCCCGCTGCTCGCCGGCGATCACGTCACAGACGATGCCGGCACTGGGTTCGTGCATACCGCACCCGGCCACGGCCGCGACGACTTCGAGATTTGGACCGCGCATGCGCGCGAACTGCAAGCGCGCAGTATCAACACGACCATCCCCTACATGGTGGACGAGAACGGCGCCTATACCGCTGCCGCTCCGGGCTTCACCGGGAAGCGCGTGCTCACCGACAAGGGCGAAAAGGGCGACGCCAACGAGGCCGTCATCAAGGCGCTGATCGACGCCGGCATGCTGCTCGCGCGCGGCCGCCTCAAGCATCAATATCCGCACTCGTGGCGATCGAAGAAGCCGGTGATCTTCCGCAACACGCCGCAGTGGTTCATCGCGATGGACAAGCCGATCTTGTCTGGCGACGAAGCGCAACCCGGCGACACGCTACGCCATCGCGCGCTCGAAGCCATCAAGGAGACCCGCTGGGTGCCGGCGGCCGGCGAGAACCGCATCAACGGCATGGTGACGAGCAAGCCCGACTGGGTGATCTCGCGCCAGCGCGCCTGGGGCGTGCCGATCACCGTGTTCGTGCGCGAGAACGGCGACGGCACGGTCGAAATCCTCAAGGACGAGCGCGTCAACCAGCGCATCGCGGATGCGTTCGAGAAAGAGGGCGCCGACGCCTGGTACGCCACCGGCGCCGCGCGTCGCTTTCTTGAGCCCGAATACAACGCCAACGAGTGGGTCAAGGTCGACGACATTCTCGACGTCTGGTTCGACTCCGGTTCGACCCACGCCTTCGTGCTGGAAGACCCCGAGCATTTCCCCGGCCTCGCCGGCATCCGCCGCAAGCGCGACGGCGGCCGCGATACCGTGATGTATCTCGAAGGCTCGGACCAGCACCGCGGCTGGTTCCAATCCTCGCTCCTGGAATCCTGCGGCACCCGCGGCTACGCGCCGTTCGACGTGGTGCTGACCCACGGCTTCACGCTCGACGCGCACGGTCGCAAGATGTCGAAGTCGCTGAAGAACGGCGTCGAGCCGCAGGACGTGATCAAGCAGTCGGGCGCCGACATTCTGCGGCTGTGGGTCTGCCAGACCGACTACTGGGACGACCAGCGCATCGGGCCGGAGATTCTCAAGAACACCGTCGAAGCCTATCGCAAGCTGCGCAACACGCTGCGCTGGATGCTGGGCTCGCTGGCGCATTTCCGCGACGACGACAAGGTCGCACCGGACAAGATGCCGGAACTCGAACGGCTGATGCTGCACCGGCTCGCCGAACTCGACGTGTTCGTGCGGCAGAACTATGCCGATTTCGACTACAAGCGCATCGTCGCCGCGCTCAACACCTTCATGACCGTCGACCTCTCGGCGTTCTACTTCGACATCCGCAAGGACGTGCTGTACTGCGACCCGATCTCGTCGCTGACGCGGCGCGCCAGCCTGACGGTGATCGATCAGCTCTTCCGCTGCACCGTGGCGTGGCTGGCGCCGATGCTGCCGTTCACCGCCGAGGAAGCCTGGCTGGCGCGGTTCCCGTCGGAATCGGGCTCCGTCCACCTGGAGACGTTCCCGGAAATCCCGGCCTCCTGGCGCAACGATGCGCTCGCCGAGAAGTGGCGCAAGGTCCGCACCGTCCGCGGCGTGGTCACCGGCGCGCTGGAAATCGAGCGCGCGCACAAGCGCATCGGCTCGTCACTCGAAGCCGCACCCGTGGTCTACGTCTCCGACCTCGACCTGTTCGCCGCGATGGTCGACGTCGACCTCGCCGAGATCGCGATCACCTCCGCGGCCCAGTTGGTCGAGGGCGACGGGCCGCCAGAGGCCTTCCGCCTGCCCGACGTCAAGGGCGTGGCGGTCGAGGTCCGGCTCGCCGAGGGCCGCAAGTGCGCCCGCTCCTGGAAAATCCTGCCGAGCGTCGGCTCCGACCCGCACTACCCCGACGTCTCGCCGCGCGATGCCCGGGCGTTGCAGGAATGGGACGCCATGCGGCGGGCCGCCGAATGACCGCGATGCTCTGGGGTCCCCTCTCCCGCCTTGGTCTCGCCGTAGCGGCCGCGACCGCGGTGATCGACCAGGCCAGCAAGCTGTGGCTGTTGTTCGCCTATAAATTAGGCGACCGCGGCGTTGTGCCGCTGACCCCGTTTCTGGATATCGTCCTGGCCTGGAACACCGGCATCAGCTTCAGCCTGTTTGCCCAGGACGGCGAGGCGGGACGCTGGATCCTGCTGGCCTTGATGATCGTCGCGATCGTCCTGCTCTGGGTGTGGCTCGCCCGGGTGCAGTCGGCACTGACCGCAATCGGCCTCGGGCTCATCATCGGCGGGGCGATCGGCAACGCCATTGACCGGTTTGCCTACGGCGCGGTCGCCGATTTCGTACGGTTTCACATTACCACCGAATCGATCAATTTCAGCTGGGCGGTGTTCAACGTCGCCGACGCCGCCATCGTCGTGGGGGTGGCCTTCCTGCTCTACGAAACCCTATGGGGGACGCCGCAAAAGCGCCCCGATCATCGCCAAAATGGCGGGGGTGGGGATACGGCTATTGCGCCGTAGCTAAAGGGGAAACTGTCATGCGGGTGAAATTTTGGAGCGCGCGGCGCCGCTTGACCGCCGTCGCCGGCACGCTCGTTTTGGCCATGGCATGGGGCAGTGCGGGCGCCTGGGCGCAGGACGCCGAGGAGCTGCCGGCGGATACTAGGTTCTTCCGTAAGCTGCTCAAAGAATTTGGCATGCAGCTGGGTGACGAGGCGGTGGAATTCCGCGAGCGTGCGCCGCTGGTGGTGCCGCCCAGCCGCGACCTGCCTCCGCCGCAAGATAGCGACTTGATCGCCCGCAATCCGGCGTGGCCGAAGGATCCTGACGTGCGCCGCCGCAACGAAGCGGTAACCACGGCGGCCCAGAAGGCGAGGCTCCGGGGCGCTGCGGAAGCCAGCGAAGAAGAAGGCCGGGCGCTGCGTCCCAACGAACTCGAAGTCGGCCGTTTGGCCCGGGGCAGCACCGAACCGATCCAGAACGCCGACGAATCGGCGCGCCCTCTGATGCCGTCCGCCCTCGGCACCAAAGGCCTCTTGGATCTCTTCTCGTCGAAGCCCGAGAAGCCCGTCGAGTTCACCGAAGAACCGCCCCGCACCAGCCTGACGGAGCCGCCTCCGGGCTATCAGACCCCGTCCACCGCCCAGCGCTATGGCCTTGGGGCGCCCAAATATGAACGTGCCAAGCCTTCCACCCTGGAAGACCGCGTAGTCGGCACCGACTAGTCGCACCCGGTTCGCACGGCAGCGCCAATGACGGATCGTTAAATGTTTGTAATGTCGCGTCGATTCCGCACGAAGACGCGGATCGGGACCGGGTAAATTGTTCGCGAACAGGTAGCGTTCACGTGGGGGCGTGATAGATAGCGTTGGGGGCTGAAACCCCGCCCAACCGGACTTTGCCGTGGGGGGTGACCTCTAACCCACGAGACCTTTCGTGCTCAAAAACCCGATTCGAATCCTCGCTGCCATCGTGATGACCGCAGCCGCGCTGTCGGTTGCGCGTACCGAACCCGCCAAACCTCCGGCGGACGCCGCTCAGACGACCAAGTCTCCGGCGGTGTCGCACTTCGTTTTGCCCAACGGGCTCGAAGTCGTGGTCATCCCCGATCACCGCGTTCCGGTCGTCACCCACATGCTCTGGTACCGCGTCGGGTCGGCCGACGAGACACCGGGCAAGTCCGGGCTCGCGCATTTTCTCGAACACCTGATGTTCAAGGGCACGGCCAAACATCCGTCGGGCTTCTCGCCGGTGGTCGCGACCATCGGCGGCCAGGAGAACGCATTCACGTCGAGCGACTACACCGGCTACTTCCAGCGGGTGCCGCGCGACCAGCTCAAGGCGATGATGGAGTTCGAGGCCGACCGCATGACCGGCCTGGTGCTGACCGACGAGGTGGTCAAGCCCGAACTCGCCGTGGTCCTGGAGGAGCACAACATGCGCGTTGCCAACAATCCGGCGGCGCGTCTCGGCGAGCAGATGGAAGCCGCGCTCTATCTCAACCATCCCTACGGCCGTCCGGTGATCGGCTGGCGCCAGGAGATCGAGAAGCTCAACCGCGAGGATGCGCTCGAATTCTATCGCCGCTTCTACACGCCGAACAACGCCGTGCTGGTTGTCGCCGGCGACGTCACTCCCCAGGAGGTGAAGAAGCTCGCCGAGGAGACCTACGGCAAGGTGCCGCGGGTCGCCGAAGTCCCGCCTCGCGCCCGCCCGCAGGAACCTGTCCAGAGCGCGCCGCGCTCCGTGACGCTGGCCGACCCGCGCGTCACGCAGCCGAGCCTGCAGCGCTATTACCTCGTGCCGAACAGCACCGCGGACAAGCCGGGCGAGAGCGCGGCCCTCGAAGTGCTCGCGCATATTCTCGGACGCGGCTCCAACAGCCGGCTCTACAAGGCGCTGGTGGTGAATCAAGGCCCCGCAGTCAGTGCCGGCGCCAGCTATGACGGCACCTCGTTCGATCCGACGCGTTTTGCGATCTACGCCTCGCCCAAGCCCGGCACCAGCCTGCCGCAGCTTGAAACCGCCATGGACGGCGTTCTCGCCGCATTGATCGACAAGGGCGTCACCGCGGACGAACTCGATCGCGCCAAGAACCGCATGATCGCCGACGCCATCTATGCCAACGACAGCCAGCGCACGCTCGCCCAGTGGTACGGGGCGGCGCTGACGACCGGCTCCACCGTCGATCAGGTGCGCGCCTGGCCCGATCACATCCGCGCCGTGACGGCCAAAGACGTGCAGGACGCCGCCCGTCAATGGCTCGACAAGCGCCGTTCGGTCACGGGCTATCTGGTCAAGGAAGCCCGCGGCGAGGAGAAGCGCTCATGAACGCGCCTGTCCTCTTCCGCGCAGGCCGGCGCATAGCGTTCGGCTTCGCGACAGCCGTTACGTTGTGCGTCCCGCTGGTGCCGGCGAGCGCCATGACGATCGAGCGGGTGACAAGTCCGGGCGGCATCGAAGCCTGGGTTGTGCGCGACGCCGCGGTGCCGCTGATCGCCGTCGACTTCGAGTTCAGCGGCGGCACTGACCAGGATCCGAAAGACAAGGCCGGGCTCGCCAGTCTCGCCGCCAGCCTGCTGGATGAAGGCGCCGGCTCGCTCGACTCCAAGGCTTTTCAGGAGAAACTCGAACGGCGTGCGATCGAGCTTTCGTTCCGCGCCAACCGTGACGCGTTCCGCGGCACCTTGCGGACGTTGAAAGAGAATCGCGACGAAGCCTTCGAGGTGCTGCGGCTCGCCATCAACGAACCACGCTTCGACGCCGAAGCGGTCGAGCGGATGCGCGCGCAGACCCTGTCGCAGTTGCGGCGCAACAGCACGAATCCGAACGACATCGCCAGCCGGACCTGGTGGGCGAACGCGTTTCCCGAGCACCCCTACGGCCAGCCGCCCTCCGGCACGCCCGAAACCGTCGCGGCCATCGGCGTCGACGACCTTCGCGGCTATACCCGGCGGGTGCTGGCGCGTGACAATCTGAAGATCGCCATCGTCGGCGACATCGATCTCGAGACCGCCGGCAGACTGCTCGACAGCACGTTCGGCGCGCTGCCGGCGAAAGCCGAGCTCACGCCGGTACCAAATGTTACCCCGCAGGGGATGGGCCGCCGCGTGGTCGTCGAACTCGACGTCCCGCAAGCGGTGATCTTTTTCGGCGGACCTGGCGTTGCCCGCAGCGATCCTGACTTCATGGCAGCGTATGTGGTGAACCACATCCTGGGCGGCGGCTCGTTCTCGTCTCGACTCTATAGCGAAGTTCGCGAAAAGCGCGGCCTCGCCTACGGCATCTCGACCAGCCTGGTGTGGCTCGACCATTCCGCCGTGCTGCTGGGCGGTACCGCGACCCGCGCGGACGCCACCGGCGAGACACTCAGGATCATCGAGACCGAATTCAAGCGGCTGGCGGCCGAAGGGCCGACCGAGGAGGAACTTGCCAAGACCAAGACCTACCTCAAAGGCTCGTTCGCGCTGGGGCTCGACACCTCGTCCAAGATCGCAGCTCAACTCGTGCAGATGCAGACCGACAATCTCGGCATCGATTATATCGAGCGCCGTTCCGCAATGATCGACGCCATCACCTTGGCCGACGCCAAACGGGCCGCCAAGCGCCTGCTGGATGCCGGTCTTCTGGTCACGGTCGTCGGCCGTCCGCAGGGCGTCACCTCGAACTAGGCGCCACGCAAAGATGGAACTGTGCCGGCATCGAGACGTTGGCGCAGCTCCCAAGTCGATTCGGACGAACTCGGCAGGACGGAATGCCGCTGCAACAATCGATTGAGAACGCCCGGGCCGAGCGCATCGGTGCCGAAGGCGTCGCGGCCGCCGATTTCGACGCGGCGCTGACCCGCACCGGCGAAGCTCTGGAGTGGCTGCGCGCACGGCACGCCGACGGCGGTCTGCCGCTATTGCGCCTGCCGGCGGCGCGCGACGACCTCGCGGCCGTGAGCGCCGCCGCTGCTCGCCTTGCCGATGGCGCAAGCGACATCGTCATTCTCGGCACCGGCGGCTCGAGTCTCGGCGGACAGACGCTGGCACAGCTTGCGGACCACGGCGTGCCGGGTCTCGGTGCGCTGCGCCAGGGCCCGCGGCTCCATTTCATGGACAATCTCGACGCCAATACGTTCGGCACCATGCTGGCGAAGCTGCCGCTCGCCTCAACGCGATTCGTCGCGATCTCGAAGTCCGGTGGCACTGCCGAGACGCTGATGCAGACCATCGCGGCGCTCAGCGCCGCGAAAGATGCCGGGCTCGCCGCCCGCTTCCCCGAGCTGTTTCTCGGCCTCACCGAACCGGCGAAAAGCGGCAAGCCCAACGGCCTGCGCACGCTGCTTGCGGAGCATGGCGTCGCGATGCTCGACCACGATACCGGGGTGGGCGGCCGCTACTCGGTTTTGACCAATGTCGGACTGTTGCCGGCCGCCCTGCTCGGTCTCGATCTCGCGGCGATCCGCGCCGGCGCAGCGAATGCGCTCGCTCCCGTGCTCGAACGCCGCGCACCCGCCGAGGTGCCCGCCGCGGTCGGCGCCGCGATCGCGGTCGCGCTTGCTGAGACACGGGGCAAGAGCATCGCGGTGCTGATGGCCTATGCGGACCGGCTCGAGCGCTTCACCCGCTGGTACGTCCAACTCTGGGCCGAAAGCCTCGGCAAGGACGGCAAGGGCACAACGCCGATCGCGGCACTGGGGCCGGTCGATCAGCACAGCCAGCTTCAGCTCTACATGGCGGGCCCGCGCGACAAGCTCATCACCGTGCTGACGATCGCGAGCGCAGGCGGCGGCCCGCGCATCGA
Organism: Xanthobacteraceae bacterium; assembly: GCA_050179645.1. Taxonomy (GTDB): domain Bacteria; phylum Pseudomonadota; class Alphaproteobacteria; order Rhizobiales; family Xanthobacteraceae; genus VAZQ01. Next base: position 20,025 of record JBFXEX010000013.1, read on the forward strand.
CGCAGGGCTCGCCCGGATCGCTGGCGAGGCCGATCTCGGCGGCAAGACCATCGGCGACCTCGCCGCCGCCGAGGGCCGCGCCACCGCCGACACCCTCGCCCGCAACGGCTGCCCGGTGCGGACCATGCACCTCGAACGGCTCCATGAAGCGGCGCTCGGCGAACTGCTGATGCACTTCATGCTGGAGACAATCATCACGGCGCGCCTTCTGGGCGTCGATCCGTTCGACCAGCCGGCGGTCGAGGAGGGCAAGGTGCTGGCCAAGCGCTATCTGACCGGCGCTCCCTGAGCGTCAGCATTTCGCGGCAGCCAGCCGCACTTTGCGGCAAAATCTTGGCTAATTTTTCCTTATGGAACAATGACTTCACGCTTGCGGCGCGCGCTTCAATAAGGCACGCTGCTTGGGGGAATTCCGGTCCGTAGGCTCGCCGCGCGCGAGCCAGATCGTCGCGTCGGGGAGGCGTGCGATGCATTCGGCCAGGTCGGGTTTCAATGTCAGCCAAACTGTGTCGCGGCTCACGCGGGGATCGTTGCTCGCGGTTGCTCTGCTGGCGCTGACGACCGCCGGAGCGTCCGCGCAGATTCCGGGACTTGGCGGCGGCACGCCTCTGGGCGGCATCGGCGGGATTGGCGGCGGCGTCGGCGGGATTGGCGTACCGCTCGGCGCGAGCAGCAATATCGGCGTGCCGGGGACGAGCGCGATCCCGCAACCGAACTCCAATCAGATCATCGGCCCTTCGCTCAGCGTGCCGATCGGTACCGGCAGCCCGTCGCTGCCGCGCACCGACAACGTCACCAATACGTTGACCAGCACCACCAACACGGTGACCGGCGCAGTGCCGAACGCGCTCTCACTGCCGGGCCGGACGATCAACGGCCTCAACAACACCGTCAACCAGGCGGTCCGCGGTGCGCCTGGGAGCCGCCGAAGCGGCGTGCCGCCGGCCTGGGAACGGCGCTTTGTCGCCGACGAAGTGATGGTGCGGCTCCCCGCCAGCCTGACCGCGCAGGCGATCGACAGCCTCGCCCGCCGGCTTGGCCTGACGCGCGTCGAGTCGCACCGCATCGCCCTCACCGGCACGACCTTCCATCGCTGGCGCATTCCGGCGGGCCGCTCGGTGCCCGACATCATCCGCGCCATCGAGGCCGCAGCCGGCACCGGCACGGCACAGCCCAATTACCGTTTCACGCTCGCCGGGCAGCGCGAACGCGCCGCCGGCGCACAGGCCCCGACGCAGTACGCGCCCGCCAAGCTCAATGTCCCGCAGGCCCACCGCCTCGCCACCGGCAACCGCGTGCTGATCGCGGTGATCGATTCCGGTATCGACACCTCGCACCCGGAAATCGACGGCTTCGTCGCGGCAAGCTACGACGCGCTCGACTCCAAGGAGCCGCCGCATTCGCACGGCACTGCGATGGCGGGCGCAATCGTCGCCCACGCGAACCTCACTGGCATTGCGCCGGCGGCCCGCATCCTGGCGGTGCGCGCGTTCGGCGCCAAGAACCAAGGCGCGGAGGGCACCACACTCACGCTCCTGCGCGCACTCGACTGGGCGGTCGCCCACGGCGCGCGCGTCATCAACATGAGCTTCGCGGGCCCGAGCGATCCCGAGCTTGCGCTGGCGCTCGAGGCGGCGCGCAAGAAGGGCATCGTACTCGTTGCGGCGGCCGGCAACGCCGGCGCCAAGTCGCCGCCGCTCTTCCCGGCGTCGGATTCGAATGTCATCGCCGTCACGGCGGTCGATGCCGACGACCGGTTGTTCAAGCTCGCGAACCGCGGCAAGCACATCGCCATCGCGGCGCCGGGCGTCGACGTGCTGGCGGCGGCGCCCAGGCGCAGCTACCAGATGTCCACCGGCACTTCGATCGCCGCCGCCCAGGTCAGCGGCATCGCGGCGCTCTTGCTTGAGCGCAAGTCCAACCTGACGCCGGACGCGGTGCGCAAGATCCTGGCCTCGACCGCCAGCGACCTCGGGCCGAAGGGCCGTGATACACAGTTCGGCGCCGGCCTCGCCAACGCATTGCGGGCGATACAGGCGATTGACGCCATCGCGGCGCGCGGGACGACGCGTAACGCCAGCGCTGCACCCAGCCGCTAGTGGTCCGATTCCAACATTCGCATCCCATTTCGGCAGGCACTTTTGCGAATGTTGGAATTAAGGACCACTAGCAAATCTATGATTCTAGTGGAGTTTGGATTTGACATTCGCTTTACAACCTCGCGGCCCGCTGGGTAGCGAATGTCAAATCCACTCCACTAGCACTGCGGGTGATTCGGCCGTAAGGCTCGTGCCGGAGGACCGCATGCTCCGGATCACCGACCAGATCGCCATCGACGAGCGCGAGATCGAGGAGCAGTTCGTGCGCTCGTCCGGTCCCGGCGGCCAGAACGTCAACAAGCTCGAGACCGCGGTGCAGCTTCGCTTCGACGTGCGGCATTCGCCGTCGTTGCCCGAAGGCGTTCGAGTCCGGCTGGAGCAGCTCGCCGGCAGGCGGCTGACCAAGGACGGCGTGCTGGTCATCATCGCGCAGCGCCACCGCACCCAGGAGCGCAACCGCGCCGACGCCATGGACCGGCTGGTGGAACTGATCCGCGAGGCCGCGGTCGTGCCCAAGCGCCGCCGCCCGACCAGACCGACCGCCGGTTCCCGCAAGCGCCGCCTCGAAACCAAGAAACGCCGCGGCACCATCAAGGGGCTGCGGCAGGCCAAGCCGTCGTTCGATTGACTATTTCCATGCGCGTAGGAAGACGGGGATAGCGCCGCCCGGGAGCGAGGGCCCGCGCTATAAACATCTCGTCGGCGCCCGTGTGATTCGCCGAAGGATCGATGCATGCCCGTTCGCCAACTGTCAGAAGGGATGGTCAACCGCATCGCCGCGGGCGAAGTGGTCGAGCGCCCGGCAAGCGTGGTCAAGGAACTGGTCGAGAACGCGCTCGATGCCGGCGCCACCCGCATCGAGGTCGTGACCGAAGGCGGCGGCCAGCGGCTTATCCGCATTACCGACGACGGCGACGGCATGACGCGCGACGACCTCGTGCTCGCCGTCGAGCGCCACGCCACCTCGAAGCTTCCGGGCGACGACCTGCTCGACATCCGTACGCTTGGGTTCCGCGGCGAGGCCCTGCCGTCGATCGGCGCGGTGGCGCGGCTGTCGATCACCACCCGGCACGCCCGCGAACCGCACGCCTGGACGCTCGACGTCACCGGCGGCGACAAAGGAGAACCGCGTCCGGCGGCACTCGACGACGGCACGCGCGTCGAGGTGCGCGACCTGTTCTACGCCACGCCGGCGCGGCTGAAGTTTCTCAAGTCCGAGCGCGCCGAGGGCGAGGCGATCCGCGACGTGGTTCGCCGGCTGGCGATGAGCCGGCCCGAAGTCGCCTTCACGCTCGCAGGCGAAGAGCGCGCGCCGGTCACTTGGCCGGCTGCGCTCCCCGGCGCGCCGGGCCAGCTCGCGCGGCTCGCCGCCATCCTGGGCGCCGACTTCGAGGCCAACGCGGTCGAAATCGCGGGCGGGCGCGAAGGACTGCGGGTCGAGGGTTTTGCCGCGCTTCCGACACTGTCACGCGCCAACTCGCTCGGGCAGTACCTGTTCGTCAACGGCCGTCCGGTGCGCGACAAACTGCTGATCGGCGTCGTGCGCGCCGCCTATGCGGACTACCTGCCGCGCGACCGCCATCCAATCGTCGCGCTGTTCGTCACGATCGATCCGCGCGAGGTGGACGTCAACGTGCATCCCGCCAAGGCCGAGGTACGCTTCCGCGATCCCGGCCTGGTGCGCTCGGTGCTGATCCGCTCGCTGCAGGATGCGCTCGCGCGCGACGGCCAGCGCAGCTCGACCACCGGCGGCAGCGCCACCATCGCGGCGTTCCGGCCTTCTCCCGCAAGCGGAGTAGGAAGGCGAGGCTGGGACTGGCGGCAGTCACCCGCACGCCCCGATCCGCGCACCGTGCCGTTCGCGCCGCGAGGTGCCTCCGGCTTCGCCGAAGCCGCCCAGGCGGCGTTCGACGTCGGCGCGCCCGCAGCCGATGCACGTGCCGACGTGGTGGAGGCCGCACCCGACCTGCTCGACCGGCCGCTCGGCGCCGCCCGCGCGCAGGTGCACGACGCCTATATCGTGGCGCAGACCCGCCATGGCATCGTGATCGTCGATCAGCACGCCGCGCACGAGCGCATCGTCTACGAGCGGCTCAAGGCCGCCATCGACCGGCACGGGCTCGCGACGCAAATCCTGCTCATTCCCGAAATCGTCGAACTCGACGAAGCCGACGTCGAGCGCCTCGTTGCGCGCGCGGCAGAACTGGCGCGTTTCGGGCTCGCCATCGAGTCGTTCGGCCCCGGTGCAGTGGCGGTGCGCGAGACGCCGGCTTTGCTCGGCGAAATCGATGCGCAGGCGCTCATTCGCAATCTCGCCGAGCACATGGCGGAGTGGGACGAGGCGCTGCCGCTGGAGCGCCGTCTCATGCATGTCGCCGCCACCATGGCGTGCCACGGCTCGGTTCGCGCCGGGCGCCGTCTCAAGGCCGAGGAGATGAACGCGCTCTTGCGCGAGATGGAAGGGACGCCGAACTCCGGTCAGTGCAATCATGGCCGACCGACCTATATCGAGCTTCAGCTCTCCGACATCGAGCGGCTGTTCGGTCGGCGGTGAGCCGACGTTGCGCATTACGCGCGCCGACAGCGTCCTGAACACGCCGCATTCCGATCGCGTCGCTCGCCGCGAGCGTGCCCTTCTCCGCTTGCAGGGAGGGAGCGCACCGCCTCCGCTGCACGCTCCGCACAACTCGTGGGCGCCTTTGCGTCCGTTACTGCGACGCCTTCTTTTTTCCTCGGGCGATGCATTGCGCACCCCCACCTCCGGGCACGGCAAAAGGCCCGGGGTTTGCAGTTCCAAGCCTTCAGATCATTGAAGTAGCTCCACCCGCCCAATGAGGCGGACTGGCCAAGCGCCGGGTCGGCCGCGACACCGCTGCAACTGCTGACCTGGGATGCGGATTTTTGCGAAGGCAGATCCCCATTGAGATCGAGGTCGATCCGGCACGTCGCCGACTCGAAGTAGCTCCCGGTGCAGGCGTTGTATGTGTAGTGATACACAAGTGTCGGTCTGCTGCTCCCCTGTTCGCTTCTGCAGATCGAGCCGGTTGCAATACCTCCAGGCGCCGATTGGTCGACCACCGACACCGTGATGCACGAGTTGGGAGCGGGAGGGACCTTTGCACCGATTGCGACCCCGACGGCGCCCGGACTGCTCCCCGTGTACTCGAAGCAGATATCCGCGTGGCTCGGCACCGTGATGGCGACGGAGAGCCCAAGAGAAGCACTCAGCATCAGTCCTTTGTGAAGCATGGTTATCTCCTATTTTGTTTCGTCATTGATCCATCGTTCGATCGCGCCGCGTACAGGAGACGATACGCGTGCGACCCGCGTGCGATGTGTGATCTACCTCACCCAACGAGATAGCGTCCCGCCCGGCCCAAAAGCGGTGACGGACTTCCCTTCAGGCACAGTGCCAGGGGCTTGCTCTTATGACGTCGTGAATGCCAACAAGATCGACGTATTTTTTAGTTTCGTGTCGCGCGGTATGCGCCCACCCTGCAAGTTGATAGCCGCCCGGGCACCGATGCGTGACACTCCGCGAACGCGGCGCAGCGTCGCTGCCCGCGCTACTTCGCGCCACCGAGGAAATCCTTGATCCATTCGGCGTAATCTTCGTGACGGGTGACGCGCTTCATCAGGTCCGCCGACGGCAGGTTCTGGAGATCGTGGGGCGGGACGCCGTCGCGCAGCGCCTTCAGCGTCTCGTACGCAGCCTGCACCGACGCCATGAACGGCGCGTGCGTCTGCAGGCAGATGCGAACGTTGCGGGCGCTGAGATAATCGAGATTGTGCAATTCGCTGCCAGGGCCGCCAAGAAACAGTGGCAGCTTCACCGCCGCCGCGACGGCGTCGAGTTCGGCGCGCGTGCGCACGCCGGTGAGGAACAGCATGTCGACGCCCGCGGCCTCGTAGGCCTGCAGCCGCGCGATGGTATCCTCCATGCTGCTGATCCGCAGCGCGCTGGTGCGGCCGACGATGACGAGGCGCGGGTCCTGCCGGCCGGCGATCGCGGCGCGCATCTTGCCGACGCCTTCGGCAATCGGGATGAGCCGCGGCCCGCTCTCGCCGTACGCCATCGGCAGCTCGGTGTCCTCGATGGTCAGCGCCGAGACGCCGGCGATTTCGAGTTCCTCGACCGTGCGCTTGACGTTGAGCGCATTGCCGTAGCCGTGATCGGCATCGACCAGGAGCGGCATCCGCGTCGCGCGGTTGATCCGCAGCGCCAGGCCCGCGAACTCGCTCAGCGTCAGCACGACGATGTCGGGCGCGCCAAGCACCGCAAGCGAGGCGACCGAGCCCGCGAACATGCCAGCCTCGAAACCGAGGTCTTCGGCGATGCGGGCCGAAATCGGGTCGTAGACCGAACCCGGATAGATGCAGCGCGGACCGTCGATGATGGCGCGCAGGCGATCGCGACGTTCGGAAAAGTCCATGAGTCCCCCTGTTTCGGCCGGCGGGCGCACCGTGTCGCGCGGTCCGGGAGCTGTCAACGCCAGCGCCGCGCTAACTGCGGCTCAAACGACACAGCTGAAGCAATAGCGCCCTTGCCACACTTTGGCCGCTTGCCCCGCCGCAGGCGCGAAACGAAAATGACCGCCATGAAACGGTTCGCCACAGCTCTCTGGATCTGCTTCGGGGCGTATTGCGGCTACCAGTCCAATACCGCTCCACTCGCCTTCGGCATGACGCCAGAGCAGGCAGCAGCCGCCTTGGGCGTGCCGCTGGTCTATTACGGGGGGCCGAAGGGCTCGGAGATCTTCCTTGCCTACGGCAAGGCCGGTTTTACGCCAATGATCCTGCCTATCGAGTCCGCCGTCGCGCTGCAATTCCGCAGCGGCCGGTTGACTGGCTGGAAAAAAGATTGGCAGGTCGGGCGTCCGTTCCCATTCTAGGGAATATGCGTCCCTATCCGGCTTGCCAGTGACCCCACTTTCCGTCCTCGATCTGTCTCCCGTCGCCGCCGGCATTTCCGGCGCGGTGTCGCTGCGCAATTCGCTCGACCTCGCCAGGCTCGCCGACGAACTCGGCTACATCCGCTACTGGGTGGCCGAGCACCATAACCTGCCGTCGATCGCGAGTTCCGCGCCCGACATCATGATCGGCCAGATCGCCGCGGTGACCTCGCGCATCCGGGTGGGATCGGGCGGCGTCATGCTGCCGAACCATGCGCCGCTGATGGTGGCCGAGCGATTCAAGGTGCTGGAGGCGCTGTTCCCCGGTCGCATCGACTTGGGCCTCGGGCGCGCGCCCGGCACCGACCCGGTCACCTCCTACGCCCTGCGGCGGCGGCAAGACATGGCGGACGACTTCCTCGAGCGCTTCCAGGAACTGCTGCTATTCGAATCGCGCGGCTTTCCGGAAGGCCACCCGTTCCGCAACATCCGCGCCATGCCGGCCGACATTCCGCTGCCGCCAATCTGGCTCCTTGGCTCCAGCGACTACAGCGCGCAGCTCGCCGCCATGGTCGGCATGGGCTATTCGTTCGCCTACCACTTCTCCGATCTCGATCCGGCCGGGCCGATGCTCGCCTACCGGCAGCAGTTCAAGCCCTCGTCGACGCTCGCCAAGCCCTACGCGATCCTCGGCTGCGCGGCGGTGTGCGCCGAGACCGATGAGGAGGCCGACCGGCTTGCCTCCACGGTCGATCTCAACTTCGTCCGCCGGCGGAAAGGCGAATATCTCGAACTGGCGAGCCCCGAGGAAGCCGTCGCGTATCCCTATACGGCCGCCGAACGCGGACTGATCGCGCGCAACCGCGCGCGTCTGGTGGTCGGATCGAAAGCCACGGTGCGCGCCAGGCTGACGGCGCTGATCGACGCGACGCAGGCCGACGAGGTGATGATCACGACCATGCTCTATCATCACGCCGACCGCCGGCGCTCCTACGAGCTGCTCGCCGAGGAGTTCGGGCTGCGCGCCTAGGCTAGCCGTTGCGAGCGCGGCGACGGCGGCCGGGTGCGGTGCGGTTGCGAGCCGCCAACCGTGCTCCCGACTGACCGGTCATGCCGCCTTGGCGCTTGGCCGTGCGCTGACGCGCTTGGCGAACTCGTCGCAGGTCATCACGTGGGCGGTCGAAAACGCCAGGATCGTCAGAGTCGCGCGATGGACCTCGGCGGCCGAAAGTGCGCCCTGCCCCACATCGGGATAGTCGAACGTGCCCGTGGCGTCCGACAGGAACACGACGCGATAGTTATGGAACATCGCGTCCCGCGCGGTGGCGTGACAGCAGTTTTCCGTGGTCGTGCCGGAGACGATCACGGTGTCGATGCCCCACTCGCGCAGGATCAGATCGAGGTCGGTGGCGAAGAACGCGCTGTAGCGGTGCTTCTTGATCACGTGTTCGCCGGGGGCCGGCGCGAGGTCGGAGAAAATGTCGACGCCGGGCGTGCCGTCGACGAGGCAGGCGCGGTCGGCGATCGGCGGGTAGAGATCGTCATACATGCCCATGTCGCAGCCATCGCGGCGATGGACATGGGCGGTGTAGACGACACGGATGCCCTTGTCGCGGCAGAAGGCCAGTGTCTTGGCGAGGCGAGGAACCATGTCGGCAGCCTGCTTGGAGCGCAGCATGGCGCCTTCGGCGACAAAATCGTTCTGCATGTCGACGACGATCATCACGGTCTTCGACGGATCGATGGTATCGACTTGATATGGCATCTGTCTCTCCTGTTGGCGGTCTCGGGAGCTTTGCGAGCGCCATCCTCCCGCCTTGCGGGCCACGCGGCAAGCCAGATATCCGGGCAGCTTGACGCACGAACGCCGCACCGCATGATTGCTACGGCGTCTCGCCCACCAATTCCGCCACCCGCTCGCCGAATGCCTGTGTGCCGACTAACCCGCCGAGGTCGCGGGTGCGCCAGTCGGTCTGTTCGATCGCACGGTCGAGTGCGGCCTCGATCGTGGCCGCGGCGGCGCTCAGTCCGTCGTGACCACGCCGCTCGCCGAGCCAGGCGAGCAGCATGGCGGCCGAGCTGATCAGCGATGCCGGATTGGCGATATCCTGCCCGGCAATGTCGGGCGCCGAGCCGTGCTGAGCCTGCGCCACCGCATAGTCCGCACCGGCATTCAGCGAGGCCGCGAGCCCGAGGCTGCCGGCGATCTCGGAGGCGAGATCAGACAGAATGTCGCCGAACATGTTCGTGGTGACGATGACGTCAAACGCCGCGGCATCGCGCACCAGCAGCGCCGCCATGGCGTCGATGATCTTCTCCTCGTAGCGCACCTGCGGGAAGCGCGCTGCCACCGCGCGGGTGCAGTCGAGATAGAACCCATCCGAGACGCGCAGCACGTTGGCCTTGTGGACCGCGGTCACCTGCCGGCGGCGCTGCATGGCGAGCGTAAAGGCGGCCTCGGCGATCCGGGTCGCACCCGCGCGCGTGATCTTGCGCACGGCAAGCGCAACATCCGGCGTCGGCATGAACTCGCCCAAGCCCATGAACATGTTGCGGTCGGCGTAGAAGCCCTCAGTGTTCTCGCGCACCACCACCAGATCGACCGGCGATCCGCAGCGCGGTGGAAAGCCGCCGCGGCTGCGCGCGGGACGGATGTTGGCGAACAGATCGAGCCGCTTGCGCAACTCGCCCGACGGATTGAGCCCGCCCTGTACCACCGGCGGATAGTCATTGTGTGATACCGGCCCGAGGATCACGCCGTCGGCCGCGCGCGCCGCCGCCTCCGCAGCGTCCGGGAAGGTGGTTCCGAACGCGCGTAACGCCGCAAAGCCGACGCTTTCAGCCGTGAACTCCAAGCCGAGGCCGAATGCGCGGTCGGCGGCGTGCAGCACTGTCAGCATCGCGGCCGTGATCTCCGGCCCGATGCCGTCCCCCTCCATGACCACGATGCGGACCGGCGACATACTCACAGCATTCTCCCCGCGCTCCGCTCGTCCCCGCGAAAGCGGGGACCCAGTCCTCCTGTATCATGGACCTGGTGCCAGCAAGAGCGACTGGATTACCGCCTGCGCGGGAATGAGCGGAGTATCTGGATCAACCCGAACGCAACCGCTTGAATGAAGAACCGGCTGGTTGACGACGGCACGGCGGGGTGAGCATCATGATCTCCCCGCATCTTCCCCTCCTCACGCACGAGCCGGCCGCCATGACGCAACATCAGAAAATCGACCCGTCAACAATCCACGACACGCCGGCCAAGGTCAGCGATCTGCTCAACCTGCATGAGATCGTCGCCAAGGCGCGGCAGAACCTGAATCAGAACGACTGGGACTACATCGTCGGCGGTGCGGAGTCGGAGACGACGCTGCGGCGCAACCGCATGGCGCTGGAAACCCTGGCGTTCCGCCCGCGCATTCTGCGCGATGTCAGCAACGTCGATGCCACGACCAACCAGTTCGGCCGCAAGATGCGGCTGCCGCTGATTTTCGCACCGGTTGGCTCGCTCGAGAGCTTCCATCCGGCGGGCGCCGCCTCGGTCGTCAAGGCCGCCAAGGAGTTCGGCGTCGGCCACATGCTGAGTTCGGTCTGCGACCCGGGGCTCGAAGAGCTCGCCGAGATCGCGCCCGATGCGCTGCGGCTCTACCAGCTCTATGTGCGCGGCGATGCCGACTGGGTCGACGATCACGTCGAGCGCGCGATCAAGCACGGCTATTCGGGTTTTGCGCTGACCGTCGACACCGCCCATTACAGCCGGCGTGAGCGTGACATCGCGAAGCGCTTCGTCACCGCTGGCCGGCGCCGGGTGCAGAACCGCATCTACCAGGCGGGTCTCGACTGGAAGACGGTCGAGCGCATCAAGAAGAAATTCAACATCCCGCTCGCCATCAAGGGCATCGCCACCGGCGAGGACGCGCGCATCGCGGTCGAGCACGGCGTCGAGTGGGTCTATGTGTCGAACCATGGCGGCCGCCAGCTTGACCATGGGCGCGGCTCGGTCGATGTGCTGCCGGAGGTCGCCGACGCGGTCGGCGGCCGCGCCAAGGTGATCGTCGACGGCTCGATCTGCCGCGGCTCGGACATCGTCAAGGCGATCGCGAATGGAGCCGACCTCGTCGCCATGGGCCGGATGCAGTGCTTCGCGCTCGGCGCGGCCGGCGAGGCGGGCGTGCTGCGGTTGCTTGAGCTTCTGGAAGACGAAATGCAGCGCTCGATGGGGCTGCTCGGCGTCAACAAGCTTTCCGATCTCAACCGCTCCTACCTGCACCCGGCGCCGCCGACCCAGTTCCCGCATGCGCTGAGCGCGTTCAACCTGCTGAAGCTGGAAGAGTACCGGTACTAACGCTCATTCAGCCTCCACAGCCGAACACCGTCATTCCGGGCGCGAACGCAGCGAGCGAGCCCGGAATCGACGACACGGCTTTCAAGCATGGATTCCGGGTTCGCCGCACGCAGCCAAGTTTACGCAGGCTGCGTAAACTTGCCTGCGATGCCGCGCCCTGGAATGACCATCAGTTCACCGGGCCGTGCGTGCCGACGGTGGTCGCGTCCGGCTCCCTGGCGGTGAGGCCGGTGGCGCGATTGACCAGCACCGTCACCACCCAGAGCACAACCCCGATCCCGAGCAGCACGCCGGCGACCTTGTACTGGACCGGGTCACGGCCGGTCCACGGCCCGACCAGGAACGCGCAGCAGATCGCGGCCAGTACAGGCAAGATCGTGGGCGTCCGGAAGTGCTGGTGGTCTACCCTGTCGCGGCGCAGCACCAGCACTGCGACATTGACGATCGTGAAGACGCAGAGCAGCAGCAGCGCGGTGGTGCCGCCGAGCGCCGGCACCTCGCCGACGAACATGATCAGCCCGAACGCCAGCAGCGAGGTGAATGCAATCGCCACATAGGGGGTGCGGCGGGTCGGGTGCACCCTGCCGAGCACCTCGGGCAGCACGCGCTCGCGGCTCATGCCGTAGACCAGCCGGCTCGCCATCAGCATGTTGATCAGCGCGCTGTTGGCGACCGCGAACATGGTGATGAAGCCGAAAATCTCGATCGGAAAGCTCGGCGCGCCGGCCTGCGCCACCTTGAGCAGCGGCGCCTCGCCGACGCCGAGATCCTCAGGCGCCACCAGCGTCACCGCCGAGATCGACACCAGCACGTAGATCACCCCGGTGATCAACAGGCCGGCGAGCAGCACCTTCGGGAAGATGCGGGTCGGGTCCTTGCATTCCTCCGCCATGTTGACGGAATCCTCGAACCCGACCATGGCGAAGAATGCGAGCGTGGTGGCGGCGATCACCGGCCAGAAAATGCTGCCGTCGCCCATCGTCTTGAATTGAGTCACACGCGAGACGTCGCCCTGCCCAAGCCCGATCGCCCACAAGCCGATCATGATGATGATCAAGAGGCCGCTGAGCTCGACCAGCGTCAAAAAGACGTTCAGCTTCACGCTCTCGCCGACGCCGCGGAAGTTGACCGCGGCGACCGCGACCATGAACAGGAGCCCGATCACCGTGATGCCGATGCCGCCCGCAAGACCAATGTCGAACACATGCCCGAAATTGGCGGCGAATGCGCGCGACGCGGTGGAGGCCGAGGTGATGCCCGAACACATCACCGCGAACGCGACGATGAACGTCACGAAGTGAATGCCGAATGCCTTGTGGGTGTAGAGCGCCGCGCCGGCGGCGCGCGGATATTTCGTCACCAGTTCGAGGTAGCTGAAGGCGGTCATCACCGCGACCACGAACGCCACCAGGAACGGCAGCCACACGGCGCCGCCGACCTGTTTGGCGACCTGGCCGGTGAGCGCATAGATGCCGGTGCCGAGGATGTCGCCGACGATGAACAGGAGCAGCAGCCAGGGCCCCATCACCCTTTCCAGCGTCGGCTCGATCGTCAACGCCGTCTTGCCGCCTTCGCCCGCCGTTACGTCCGCCATCGCAGTCCCTCCCGCCGCCGCCACCAGGAAAAGAGCCGATGCCGGACAATCTCACACGGGTGGAAGGACCGCTCAATGGGGTTGGATGCATGCGGCTCGCTTCCCCGCATGGGCGAGTCGCGCGTGTGGCTTAGCTCATTACTACTGCCAATAGGGCGGATAGCCGGAGCTCTTGTCCTCGGCCTCAAGCAGCCGCAGCATGGCGGGCCACTCCAGCACGCCGTAAGGCCGGCGGGTGCCGGGCTGATACATGTGCGCAGTGTGCGCCAGCACGTTCTCGCCCGGCATCGTGAGCTCGGTGCGCGCCGCCATGGCGTCGACCTGCGAGCGGCAGGACAGCTCGAGCTGGTACATGGTGTTAAAGGCCTGCTGGATGGTCGCCCCGCAGGTGAGGAGCCCGTGGTTGCGCATGACCAGCGCGTCGTGGGGCCCGAGGTCGCCGACGATACGCTCCCGTTCATCGAGATTGACGGCCGGCCCCTCATAGTCGTGATAGCCGATATGGCCGACGAACCGCATCGAGGTTTGCGACAGCGGTAACAGCCCGCATTTCATCGCCGACACCGCGATGCCCGCACGGGTGTGGGTGTGCAGCACGCACTGAACCTCCGGCCGAGCCTTGTGGATCGCGCCGTGAATCACATAGCCCGACTTGTTGATGCCGTAGTCGGTGGCGGGCTTCCAGATGATGTCGCCCTCGACGTCGATCTTGACCAGGCTCGACGCGGTGATCTCCTTGTAGAGCATGCCGTAGAGATTGATCAGCAGATGATCGGCCGAGCCCGGAATGCGCGCCGTGATGTGATTGTAGATCAGGTCGGCCATGCCGTATTTGTCGACCAGGCGGTAGCAGGCGGCGAGATCGACCCGCGCCTGCCATTCTTCAGGAGACACCTCGCCGCGGATCGACTTGAAGTCGGTCGAGTAGTTCATGGCTCGTTTCCGTCGTTACTCTATCTCCGTTCGTGCCCGCGAAAGCGGGCACCCAGATCGAATCAAGTCAACCGATCACGATAGCCTGGGTCCCCGCTTTCTCGGGGACGAACGGTGACGTTATTCCAGTATAGTTCGCGTAGATGTACCACGCCAAGGAGGCGTCCGTGCAGATCGGCGAAATCCTGCGCAACAATGTGAAAGCGAAGCTGGCGCGCGACGAGGTTGTCGCCTCCATGACGGTGCGCCTGGTCCGCAACATCGAGATCGCCCGCATCGCCCGCACCGCCGGGTTCGACACTCTCTACATCGACCTCGAACATTCGAGCTTTTCGCTCGAAAGCTGCAGCCAGGTCTGCATCGCCGCAATGGAAGCCGGCATCGCGCCGTTCGTCCGGGTGCCGGCCAACACTCCCGACTACATCTCCCGGGTTCTCGAAGGCGGGGCGCTCGGCGTCATCGCCCCACACGTCCATTCGGCCGCCGATGCCTGTGCGGTGGTGCAGGCGGCCAAGTTCCATCCGCTGGGAGAGCGCTCGAATGCCACCGGTCTGCCGCACCTGCACTTCCGCAATTTCCCAGCGGCCGAGGCCTACGCGGCGCTCAACGATGCCACCATGGTGATTGTGCAGTTCGAGAGCGCGGTGGCGCTCGACCGCACCGACGAGATCGTCGCGGTCGACGGCATCGACATGGTGCTGGTCGGCCTCAACGACCTGCTGGCGGACTGGGGCATCCCGGGGCAGTACGACGACCCGCGGGTGCGGGAGGTCTATGGCAGGGTCATTGCCGCCTGTCGCCGCAACGGCAAGCATTGCGGCGTCGGCGGCCTCGCCAGCCGGCCGGACCTGGTGGCAGAATTCGTCCGCATGGGCGCGCGCTACGTCTCGACCGGGACCGACCTTGCATTTCTAATCGGCGCCTGCACCGCGAAGGCCAAGCAGGTGCAGGACATCGCCCCGCGGTGATTGATCCACGGACCGAGCCCGCTCGTCCTGGTCGCGGTCCTTCCGGACAAAGTGGCGCAGGCCATCCGCCCGTGAACGTCCCTCCGGCCATGATATTCCCTTGTGCAAATCGGCCGCCGGCCCGCTATCGTGGCGGCAACCAAATCAAGATGTCGGGCCCACGGGCCGGGGAGAAAACGCAAATGGCGCATGTGATTGGTCGAACGCTGCTGCAGGCCGCGGCGCTCTTCGCCGCGCTGACCGCTGCGGCAGCCGCGCAGGACTACCCTACCAAGCCGGTGCGGCTCATCATTCCGTTCCCGCCCGGCGGCAGCAACGACGTGGTCGGCCGGATGATCGCCACGCAACTGAGCGAGAAGCTCGGCAAGCAGGTTGTGGTGGAAAATCGCGGTGCCGGCGCCGGCGGCGTGGTGGGAACCGAAGTGGTCTCGAAAGCGCCGAACGACGGCTATACGCTCGGCATCATCTCGCTGGCGCACGCCGTCAATCCCTGGCTCTACAAGCTGCCCTACGATCCGATCAAGTCGTTCACCCCGATCGCAATCCTGGCGTCCGGTCCGAACGTGCTGGTGGTCAATCCGAGCCTGCCGGTCAACTCGGTGCAGGAATTGCTCGCCATGGCCAAGGCCAAGCCCGGCGCCCTGCAATATGCCTCGGCCGGCATCGGCAGCTTCCAGCATCTCGGCGGCGAACTGTTCAAGCTGATGGCGCAGGTCAACATCCTGCATGTGCCGTTCAAGGGCGGCGGCCCGGCAATGATCGATGTGATCGGCGGCCACACCAAGGTGATGTTTTCCTCGCTGGTGCAGACCACGCCGCATATCAAGTCCGGCAAGCTGCGTCCGCTCGGGACCGGCGGGCTCAAGCGCAACCCGGTGCTCCCCGACGTGCCGACCATCGCCGAGGCGGGCGTACCTGGCTACGAGGCCGTCAACTGGTGGGGCATCGTGGCCCCGGCCGGCACACCGGCGCCGATCGTGCAGAAGCTGCATCAGGGCATCACCGCGGTGCAGAATTCGGAAGCGGTGCGGAAGCACTTCGCTTCCGAAGGCGCCCAGATCGTACAGATGAGCACCCCCGAATTCGCGGCCTTCATCGAACAAGAAATGAAGAAGTGGGAGCGGGTGGTGAAGGAAGGAAACATCAGGGCGGAGTAATGCAGATGCCGACGTTGGATAACAAAATCTCAAAATCACAGTTCGCTGAAGCTAGGTGGCAAAGCCGGGGTCCTTTGGCCGATCTCCGGGCGCGCACGCTGCGGCTGCCGGCCATCGCGGCCTTGCTTCTGGCGTTCGGCACGGCAGCCGCCGCGGAGGACTATCCCACCCGCCCGGTGAAGATCATTGTTCCGTTCCCGCCGGCGGCCCTCAACGACATGGTCGGCCGCGCCATTGCGACGTCGTTGACCGAGCGGCTCGGCAAGCAGTTCATCGTCGAGAATCGTGCCGGCGCGGGCGGCACGATCGGCAGCGAACTTGCAGCGAACGCACCGAAGGACGGCTATACGCTGCTCATCGTCTCGCTCGCGAGCGCCGTCAACCGCTGGCTCTACCCGCTGACCTATGATCCGGATAAATCGTTTGCGCCGATCGCCAGCCTGGTCACCACCCCGGCAGTGGTAGCGGTCAACGCCGATCTCCCCGCAAAGTCGCTCAAGGAGCTGGTCGCGCTGGCGAAGGAAAAGCCGGGCGGCGTGCAGTATGCCTCGTCCGGCGTCGGCACCTTCCTGCACCTCGCGGGCGAGCTGTTCAAGACCTCGGCGGGCATCAATCTCCTGCATGTGCCATTCAAGGGTGCAGGCCCGGCCATGATCAATGTCATCGGCGGCCACACCCAGGCGGTCTTCGCCTCGGTCGCCTCGACCTCACCGCATGTCAAATCCGGCAAGCTCCGGGCGCTCGCCGTGGCCGCCGACAAGCGCGCCCCGGCGCTCCCCGACGTTCCGACCGCCGCGGAAGCCGGCGTGCCCAGCTACGCGGCCGCCAACTGGATCGGCATCGTGGCGCCGGCGGGCACACCCGAGGCGATCGTGAACAAGCTCTCCAAAGAAATTTCGGCGGCGCTCGATTCACCCGAACTGCAGAAGCAGTTCGAATCGAGAGGCGCGATGACGTTGCGGATGAATCCAGCGGAGTTCGGCGCCCACATGGTAGCCGAGACCGAAAAATGGGGCCGCGTCGTCAAGGCCGGCGGTATCAAGAGAGAGTGACGGCACGCCCGTTCGGAAGCTTGTCGGATGAATCTCGACGTTCTCAAGCGACGTGACGTCTGGGCGGGCCTGATGCTGATCGGCATCGGCGCCGCCGCCATGCTGATTGCGCGCGGCTATCCGTTCGGCACCGCGTTGCGGATGGGCCCGGGCTATTTTCCGACCATGCTGGGCGGGCTGCTGATCGTCTTCGGGCTGGTCATCCTGGCGTCGGGCTTGCGCGACGGCGAGCGGATCGCCGGCTCGTGGTCGTTGCGCGCTTTGATCGTCCTCCCGCTGTCGCTGGTCCTGTTCGGCGTGCTGATGACGCATGCCGGCTTCATCCCCGCCATGGTGGTGCTGATCGTCGGCGCGGCGGCCGCCGGCAGCGAGTTCAGGTTTCTGGAGGTCCTGCTGTTTGCGATCGGGCTGACTGCGCTCGCAATCGCGGTGTTCGTCTACGGGCTTGGCCTGCCCTACCCGCTGCTGATCGGCTTTGACTGAGTCCCCATGGATCTCTTCGGCAATCTGATCTTCGGTTTCGAAGTCGCGCTGACCTGGCAGAACCTGGCCTACTGCCTGATCGGCGTGACGGTCGGCACGCTGATCGGCGTGCTGCCGGGAATCGGCCCGCTCGGCACCATCGCCATCCTGCTGCCGATCACCTACGGCGTTCCCCCGGAGGGCGCGCTGATCATGCTTGCCGGCATCTATTACGGCGCGCAATACGGCGGCTCGACCACCGCGATCCTGGTCAATCTGCCGGGCGAGACCTCGGCCGTCATCACATGCATCGATGGCTACCAGATGGCCCGGCAGGGCCGCGCCGGACCGGCGCTAGCCATCGCCGCCATCGGCTCGTTCTTCGCCGGCACCGTTGGCACGCTGTTGATCGCACTGTTCGGCCCGCCGCTCGCCGACGTCGCGCTCAGGTTCGGATCGCCGGAATATTTCTCGCTGATGCTGATGGGACTGGTCGCGGCGGCCGTGCTCGCCCAGGGCGATATCGTCAAATCG
This sequence comes from Xanthobacteraceae bacterium, assembly GCA_050179645.1. Taxonomy (GTDB): domain Bacteria; phylum Pseudomonadota; class Alphaproteobacteria; order Rhizobiales; family Xanthobacteraceae; genus VAZQ01. The sequence continues at coordinate 38,055 of JBFXEX010000013.1, forward strand.
CTGGCGATGGTCGCGGTGGGCCTGCTGTTCGGCAGCGTGGGCTCCGACGTCAATACCGGAATCCAGCGCTTCAGCTTCGGCCTGCCGGAATTGTCAGACGGCATCGGCTTCATCGTGCTGGCGGTCGGCGTCTTCGCCATCGGCGAAATCATCTCCAACCTTGGCGGCAGCGAGGCCCGCAGCGTCTTTACCGCCAAGGTGTCGAACCTGTTTCCCTCGAAGGACGATTTGAAGCGGTCGATCGGACCGATTCTGCGCGGCACCGCCCTCGGATCGTTCTTCGGCGTGCTGCCAGGCACCGGACCGGCCATCGCATCGTTCGGCGCCTACATGCTGGAGAAGCGGCTTGCCAAGGATCCGGACCGTTTCGGCAAGGGCGCCATCGAGGGCGTGGCGGCGCCGGAAGCGGCTAACAACGCCGACGCCCAATGCAAGTTCATCCCGATGCTCACGCTCGGCCTGCCGGCGAGCGGCGTGATGGCGCTGATGCTCGGCGCGCTTACCATTCAGGGCATCCAGCCGGGACCGGAGGTCATGACGGCGCGGCCGGAACTGTTCTGGGGGCTGATCGCCAGCATGTGGATCGGCAACCTGATGCTGGTCGTGCTGAACCTGCCGATGATCGGACTCTGGGTGAAGCTGCTGAAGGTGCCCTACCGCCTGCTGTTTCCCGCCATCATGGCGTTCTCGGCGATCGGCATCTACAGCGTGAACGGCTCGTCGTTCGAAATCTACCTGACCGCGCTGTTCGGAATTTTCGGCTTCATCTGCATGAGGCTCGGCTTTCCGTTGGCGCCGATGCTGCTCGGCTATGTGCTCGGCCCGATGATGGAGGAGAACCTGCGGCGCTCGATGCTGCAGGCGGGCGGCGACCCGACCGTGTTCCTGACGCGGCCGCTGAGCCTCGCCTTCATCGTCGCCACCGTGCTGATCCTTCTGGTGATGGTGGTGCCGGCGGTGCGCAACCGGCGCGACGCGATCACCGACTAATCCGATCGGCGGGACTAATGCGTCATTGCGAGGTCCAAAGTGCCGAAGCAATCCAGGACCTGCTCGCGCGATTGGATTGCTTCGTCGCTTCGCTCCTCGCAATGACGGGCGAAGGCATTAGATCACCCGACTGCGAGTTACTTCGGCGCGCGCTTGGCCAGAATGCGTTGCAGCGTCCGCCGATGCATGTTGAGCCGCCGCGCGGTCTCCGAGACGTTGCGCTGGCACAGTTCATAGATGCGCTGGATGTGCTCCCAGCGCACCCGGTCGGCGGACATCGGGTTCTCCGGCGGATCGGCCTTGCGGCCGTCGAGCGCGAGCAGCGCCGCGACCACATCGTCGGCATCCGCGGGCTTCGACAGATAGTCGACGGCTCCGAGCTTGACCGCGTTCACCGCGGTGGCGATGTTGCCGTAGCCGGTCAGGATGATCGCGCGCGCATCGGGACGGCGCTTCTTGAGCGCGGAAATCACGTCGAGCCCGTTGCCGTCTTCGAGCCGCATGTCGACGACCGCGTAGGCGGGCGACGCAGTTTCCAAATACGTCAGTCCGTCGGCGACGGTCTCGGCGGTCGTCACGGCGAAACCGCGACTTTCCATTGCGCGCGCGAGCCGTTGCAGAAACGACTTATCATCCTCGACGATCAGCAGCGTACGGTCGCCTGCAATCGCGACCGCCAAGGGATCGACCATGGCCATGAATGCCTCCAAGTTCGCCGTTCGTCGCTGTGGATCATGTCCGGTCGACAAACGGGCGACACGATGAATCGCCCCAACTTTTGCGCGTATTCTAGAAACCGGGGGCGAGAACCACAAGTGGATTTCGCGATTCACCTTAAGCGCCGCCGCGTTTACCGAATTAAATTTTTGTCAGGGTGGCGGGATTAAACTTTCGTCAGGTGGCGAAGTCGAGAGCCTGTTCGAACTCGGAGCGGTCCCACTGCACGCGCACGACCGCGCCGCGCTCGGGGAACACCCGGTTCCTGAAATCGAGCGACGCGCCCGACCGTTCCAGCAATGTCTTGGCGATGAAGAACCCCAGTCCGAGCCCGCTCTTTTCGTATTCGCTCGCCGCGAACCCGCCGCTTTCATCGTCGCCGGTCTCGGCATTGCGGCGGCTCGTGACGTAGGGCTCGCCGATGCGATCCATGACCTCCGGCGCAAAGCCCGGCCCGTCGTCCGTGATGGTGACCGAAACCTTCTGGCCGCTCCACGACGCGGCAACGTCGACGCGCTTGCGGGCGAAGTCGACGGCGTTCTCCAACAGATTGCCGAGTCCGTAAAGGATTGCAGGATTGCGTCCGCCGACCGGCTCGGCGGTCTCGCCGGGTGCCAGCGCGACGTTGATGGCGATGCCGAAATTGCGGTGCGGCGCGACCACCTCTTCGATCAGCAGCGACAGCTTCATCCGGTCGAACGGCGCGCCGGCCGCCGAAAGCTCGGTGAGCTTGCCCAGGATGTTGCGGCAGCGCTGCGCCTGCTCGTTCAGCAACCGCACATCTTCCGCATATTCGGAACCGGGCTTCATCGCGCGTTCGAGCTCGCGGGCGACCACCGTGATGGTGGAGAGCGGCGTGCCCAGTTCGTGCGCGGCGGCCGCCGCGAGGCCGTCGAGCTGCGAGAGATGTTGCTCGCGTTCCAGCACGAGCTCGGTCGCCGTCAGCGCATTGGCGAGCTGGCGGGCCTCCTCGGTGATCTGCCAGGCATGTAGACCGACGAAGCTGATCGACAGCAGCAGGGACAGCCACAGGCCCATCACGTAGTGGGCGGGCAGGTCGAGCGGCTCGGTTCCCCACGGCAGCGGATAGTAGACGAAGATCAGCACGGTCGCGCAGGTAATCGCGAGGCCGCCGAGCAGCAGCGTCATCCGCGGTGGCAGGCCGGTGGCGGAAAGCAACACCGGACCCATCAGCAGCAACGAAAACGGGTTTTGCAATCCGCCGGTGAAGAACAGCAGCACGGCGAGTTCGGCAATGTCGAACGCCAGCAGCCATGCGGCGCGATCCGGCTCGAGCCGCTGCATCACCGGGAAGCGCACCCGCAGGACGATGTTGAGCCACGCCGCCAGCGCGATGACCGCCAGACAGGCCCAGATCGGCAGTTCGTAGTCGAGACCGAGATAGACGACCAGCACCGCGGTCGTCTGGCCGACCACCGCCAGCCATCGCAACCGGACCAGCGTATCGAGACGGACGCTGCGCTCGGTCCGGCGGGCTTCCAGGGTCAAGGCTTGGGACATGACTCAAATGTAGCTCTTCGCGGGGCGGGCTCAACCGTGGCCGATTGACCGGTGACGGAACGCCACGCAATGGCCGCCTGCAGCCGGCGCAAGGCGAACGAGGGCTTGCGCGCCTGCGCGCCACAGGTCACATGAGCCGTGCCAAGAGTCACCTAGCCAGTCACCGAACCAGTCACCGAGCCAGTCACCGAGCCGATACATTGCCTGTTCCGCCCGCCATTGCCGTCGACCGGCTGACCAAAACATATCGCAACACGCGGGCTGTCGACGACATCTCGTTTGTGCTGCCCCAAGGCTCCGTCACCGGCCTCCTGGGCGGCAATGGCGCCGGCAAGACGACGACCATCGCAACCATCCTGGGCCTCGTCACGCCGACCTCGGGCAGCGTGAGGGTAATGGGCGCCGAGATGCCCCGCCAGCGCTATCAGGTTCTGCACCGGATGAACTTCGAGAGCCCGTATGTCGACATGCCCCACCGGTTGACCGTCCGGCAGAACCTGACGGTGTTCGGCCGGCTGTATCACGTGACGGAGCTCAACGAGCGCATCGCCTCGCTCGCCTCCGATCTCGACCTGACTGAATTTGTCGACCGGCCGGTCGGCCGGCTGTCCTCGGGGCAGAAGACCCGCGTGGCGCTCGCCAAGGCACTGATCAACTCGCCCGACGTGCTGCTGCTCGACGAGCCCACCGCCTCGCTCGATCCCGACACCGCCGACTGGGTGCGGGGCCACATCGAGACGTTTCGCCACCAGCACAACGCCACCATTCTGCTCGCTTCCCACAACATGGCGGAAGTCGAGCGGCTGTGCGAACGCGTCATCATCATGAAGCGCGGACGCATCGAGGACGACGATGCCCCGGAGCGTCTGCTCGCGCGATATGGCCGCGAGACCCTGGAGGAGGTCTTTCTCGACGTGGCGCGCGGCCGCGGCGAGGCGACCCGGGAGGCGGCGCAATGAGCGAACACTTCACCCGCGCCATCGCGCTCGATCCGCGCCGCGTCGGCGCGATGGTGCTGCGCTATCTCTATCTGCTGCGCTCGTCCTGGACCCGGCTTGCCGAGCTGATCTACTGGCCGGCCGTGCAGCTGTTCGTGTGGGGCTTCCTGCAGCTCTACATCACGCAGAACGCCGGCTTTTTTGCCCGCGCCGGCGGCATGTTCATCAGCGCCGTCCTGATGTGGGACATCCTGTTCCGCGGCCAACTCGGATTCTCCATATCGTTTCTTGAGGAGATGTGGTCGCGCAACCTGACCAACCTGATGATCAGTCCGTTGCGGCCGATCGAACTTGTCTGCGCGCTGATCACCATGAGCGTAATCAGGCTGGCCATCGGCATGGTCCCGGTCACGTTCCTGGCGATGGCATTCTTCGACTTCAACATCTACAGCCTGGGCTTTGCGCTCGCGATCTTCTTTTTGAATTTGGTGCTGACGAGTTGGGCGGTCGGAATCGTGGTCGCTGGCGTGATCCTGCGCAACGGCATGGGGGCGGAGAGCCTCGCCTGGACGCTGATGTTCGTGCTGATGCCGCTCACCTGCGTGTACTATCCGGTGAGCGTGTTACCGGCCTGGTTGCAATCCGTCGCCTGGGCGCTGCCGCCGACCTACGTGTTCGAAGGCATGCGGGCGCTGGTGCTGGACCATGTGTTTCACGCCGACCTCATGATCGCGGCGTTCGCGCTCAACGCTGTCTATTTCGGCCTGGCGGTGGTTGTGTTCCTGCAGCTGTTGAAGAGCGCGCGGCGGATCGGCTCGCTGCTGCAGACCGGCGAATGAAACGAACTGCGGCAAAGCCGACATTATCGAAAAATCAGGGGTTAACCGGTTGACTCACCATGACGGAATGACGACACTATGTTGCAGTGCAGCAAGCCTTTAGAAGGCCGGGTCTATGGCGATAGGTGAATTTGGCGGCGCGCCGGCCGCGGCCGAGGCGCGTGGGCCAGTCGATTCCGTCGGTCCGATGTACGCGGCCCCCGCGTACTGGATGTATGAGATGAGCCATGCGGCGCTCAATCCGTCGCGGGCCTTTGCCGACGCTGCGCGCCTGTTCTTCAAGAACCCGGTCAATCCGCTCTCCTATACGTCGTTCGGCAAGACCATGGCGGCGAGCTTCGAATTGTTCGAGCGCTCGACCCGGCGTTATGGCAAGCCCGAATGGGGCATCGAATCGACCACGGTCGGCGGCGAGCGGGTGCCGGTTCGCATCTCGACGGTCTGGGAGCGACCGTTCTGCCGCCTCCTGCATTTCGAACGGATGTTCGAACGTCCACCGCGCCGGCCGCAGCCGCGGTTGCTGATCGTCGCGCCATTGTCGGGACACTACCCGACGCTGCTGCGCGGCACCGTCGAGGGCTTCCTGCCCAATCACGACGTCTACATCACCGAGTGGATCGATGCCCGCATGGTCCCGTTGACCGAGGGGCCGTTCGATCTCGACGACTACATCGACTACCTGGTCTCGATGCTGCACCTGCTGCGCGGCGACGTGCACGTGCTGGGCGTTTGCCAGCCGTCGGTGCCGGTACTCGCGGCAGTCGCCCGCATGGAGGCCGATGACGATCCTTACGTGCCGCGTTCGATGGTGCTGATGGGCGGCCCGATCGACACCCGGGTCAACCCCACGGTGGTCAACCGGGTTGCCGAGCAGCGCGGCCTCGATTGGTTCCGCCGCAACGTCATCACCAAGGTGCCGTTCCCCAATCCGGGCTTCATGCGCGACGTCTATCCGGGCTTCCTGCAGTTGCACGGCTTCATGAGCATGAACATCGATCGCCACATCGAGGCGCATCGCAACCTGTTTCAGCATCTGGTCGGCGGCGACGGCGATTCGGCGCAGAAGCACCGGGAATTCTATGACGAGTATCTCGCCGTCATGGACCTCGCCGCCGAGTTCTACCTGCAGACCGTCGAAACCGTTTTCATTCGGCACGCCCTGCCGAAGGGCGAGATGACCCATCGCGGCCGCAAGATCGACCCCTCCAAGATCCGGCGCGTCGGGCTGCTGACGGTCGAAGGCGAACACGACGACATTTCCGGCGTCGGCCAGACCGAAGCCGCACATCGGCTCTGCAGCAACATCCCGGCGAACCGCCGGGCACACTGGCTGCAGCCCGGCGTCGGTCATTACGGCGTGTTCAATGGCTCGCGCTTCCGCTCCGAGATCGTGCCGCGCATCTCCGATTTCGTGCTGTCGGTCAATTTCGATGGGCCGGCACGCAGCAGTACGCGCCCCGCCGCAGGTTCGAAGGGGAATGGCGCGGCGCACCCCGGTCCGGCGCTGCCGGCGCCTAGCCCCTCGCACGAAGAGGGCCCGGCACCCTCCCCCAGGCTCGCGCCCCAATAGGCGCCAGCCGGGCGTTTTTTTGCATTTCCCCGCATGGCATCGGCACTTCTGTTGATTCGCCCCTCAGCGGCGCTGGAAAAGAGCCGCCAAATAACTGAAATAATTCAAGTTTTATTGCCTGTTCCATTGTGAGAATGCTGTGGAAAATCCTGGCTTGTCCACAGCGTCGCGGAACCAACGTATGAACGTTAGTCCGGTTCTTGAGATGAGCCAGAGGTAGTGTTTTCCGGCGCAGCATCATCTATATCTTGGGGAAGTGCTTTATTTCTTGTGGGGCTTGCTACGCGTTGTTGCTCGTGTGGCAGTATTTGGCGGGGCTACTTAGGTGGATTTTTGCGCCATGGCGCTGCGCGCGTTGCTTTATCGCCGTCCGAGCGAGCCGTCGTCGATTCAGGTGCTGTTCGACCGGTCGATCTATCCGGTGCGGCTGCGCCGGCATCGTCAGGCGCGGCGCTATACCTTGCGAATTGATGCAGCCTCCCGCGAGGTCGTGCTCACTCTGCCGCCGCGAGGGACGGTGCGCGAAGCCCGCGATTTCGCGCAGAAGCATGGCGCCTGGATTGCGGCCCGGCTCAAGCGACTGCCGCAAGCCGCGCCGTTCGCGCACGGCTCAGAAGTTCCGCTGCGTGGCGATCCGCACCGCATCGTTCATCGCCGCGGCGCACGCGGCACGGTGTGGACCGCGGCCGACGATGACGGTAGTCGCCTGCTGTGCGTGGCGGGCGAGGCTCCGCACATCAACCGCCGGATCGGCGATTACCTGCGGCGCACCGCGGCGCATGACCTCAATGCGGCCGCCCGGCGCTACGCCGGCGAACTCGGCGTGACCATCAAGCGCATCTCGATCCGCGATCAGTCGAGCCGCTGGGGATCCTGCTCGAACGCCGGAGTCCTGTCGTTCTCCTGGCGGCTGATCCTCGCGCCACCCTACGTCCTCGACTACCTCGCGGCGCATGAGGTCGCGCATCTTATCGAACTCAATCACTCGGCACGGTTCTGGCGGCTGGTCGAGCGCATCTGTCCGGACTACGAGCGCGCCAAGGTCTGGCTTGAGGTCCACGGTACCGACCTGCACCGCTACGGCGTGCCCGACGAGGGCAACGGCAGCACGGACGACGGCGCCAGCGAGCTCGAATAGCTGATATCCGCCAAGGTCAACCCCGCGCGTCGCGCGCCCCGCATTCCGCGCCGCCGGTGGGAACGGGCTACGGGATGACCTAACAAGGCGCATGCTGCGTCGCGATACCCTGGCCCTGACCGCCCTCCTGGCCCTGCTGACGGCGGTCGGACCGATATCGGTCGACATGTACCTGCCGTCGCTGCCGGATATCGGGCAGGCATTCGGCGCCACGGTTCCGCAGGTCCAGCTCACGCTGTCTGGATTTCTGTTGTGCTTCGCGATCGGCCAGATCGTGTACGGGCCGGTGTCCGATCATATCGGCCGCAGGCCGGTCCTACAGGTCACGCTCATCATCTTTGTCGCGGCCAGCATCGGCTGCGCGCTCGCTCCGTCGGTCGACATGCTGATCGTGCTGCGCGGCGTGCAGGCGTTCGGCGTCGCGGCTGCGCCGGTGCTGGCGCGCGCCATCGTGCGCGATCTCCACTCGGGCGCGCGCGCCGGCCGCGAGTTGTCGCGCATGGGCACGATCATGGCGCTGGCACCGGCGATCGCGCCCTCGCTCGGCGGGCTGGTGCAGACGCTCTTGGGGTGGCAGGCCAATTTCTACCTGATGGCCGCGTTCGGCCTCTACGCGTTCGTGACGGTGACGGTACTGCTGCCGGAAACCCTGGAGCGGCCGGCCGACGCAACGCTATCGCTGTCGTCGATTCTGCGCCGCTACGGCGAATTCCTGCGGCACCGCAGCTTCCTGTCGTATCTGGCGATCCTGTCCGCAGGTTACGGCGGTCTGTTCGCCTGGATTTCCGGTTCCTCGTTCGCGTTGCAGACGCTGTACGGCCAGTCGGCGTTTGCGTTCGGGCTCACGTTCGCGGGGAGCACGCTCGGCTTTCTTGGCGGCACGCTGATCGCCGCCAAGCTGGTGATCCGGTATGGAATTGACCGCACCATCGTATGGGGAGGCATCTGGCTGGCCACCGGCGGCTTGGCGATGCTGCTCGCGACCGCGATCGATCTGCGCTCGCCGCTCGCGCTCGCCGTCCCGATTGCGATCTATCTCGTCGGCCTGGGGCTCGCTTACCCGCAGGCGATCGCCGGAGCGCTGACGCCGTTTTCCGATCGCGCGGGCGCGGCATCTTCGGTGCTGGGATTTGTCCAGCAGGTTGTGGCGTCCGCCATCGGCATCGTGGTCGGACATTCGCTCGGTCAGAGCGCGCTACCGCTCGCCACGATCATCGCGGCGCTCGGCGCACTGGCGCTGGCGTTGGCGATCTTGAACCTGCGGCATCGGCGTTTGCCGGAGGACTGATCCAGATTGCCGGCTCGACAAGAGCAAAGACAGTGCCTCCCGCATCCGTCCGTGCGAGAGGCATCTGGCATCGTCAGTGCCAACCGGCAGAACAACCGGTCACCAACGCCGCCCCCAATAACCGCGGCGCACGCCCCAGGCCGGACGGACGACGCGATATCCATAATAGGGACGGTAGCCCCGATACACCGGCCGGTAGCCGTAATAGGCGCGCGGCACCACCACGACCGGAGCGTAGTAACGCGGCGTCCACCAGCAGCGGAACGGCCCGCAGACCCAGGCCACGCTCTGTGTGTTCGAAAGCTGCTCGGCTGCAGCCGCAAGATTGCCCGCCGGCACCGCCGCCGCCGGCTGCGCAAATAGAATCGCCGCGGAGAGAACCGCGCCCGCAGTCAAAACACCGAATGTCTGATGCCTCATGGGGCACTCCTCCTGCTGTCGTCCGACAAAATGCTAACCGATTTCGGCTACCCCGACCACAACCCATAATCTGCGAGCGTGACGGCAAGTTGGTTGCGCTATGTCAATTGTCCTGGCGATAACCCGGTTCCAATTCTTGACGCAGCGATGCGAGACCGACATCGCCTCAAGTTGCGTCGCGATTTCGCAGAACGGCGTTGGCGCAATCCACGTTGTGCAGTGCGGCGTCTCGCGACGGCGCAACGGATCGATGAACGGGATCGGCTTCGGCAAGCGGGACGAAGGGGCGAAGTTTGGTGTAGGATGCTGTCAAGCTGCCGGCACAGGCAGACAACAGATGGGAAACGCCATGATCCTTGAACGCCGTACGTTGCTTTGTCTCGCCATAACTGCCGCCACGCTTGCGGTGACGCCGCAGATCGCCCAAGCCCAGGCCTACCCGACGCGCCCGATCACGCTGATCGTGCCATTCCCGCCGGGCGGCTCGACCGACGTCGGCGCGCGCATCGTCGCCGACCACATGTCGCGCACGCTCGGCCAGCAGGTCATCATTCAGAACGTCTCGGGCGCCGGCGGCACCACCGGCGTGACCCGCGCCATGCGCGCCGAACCCGACGGCTACACCATCGTGATGGGCCAGATGGGGACGCACGCGGCGTCCGTCGCGCTCTATCCGAACCTCGCCTACAAGCCGGACGAGGACTTCGCGCCGATCGGCCAGGTGACGTCGTTCCCGTTTGTGGTCGCGACCAAGAAGGATTTCCCCGCCAACAATCTCAAGGAGTTCATGGCTTACGTGAAGGCCAACGACGCCAAGCTCAACCAGGGGCACGCCGGCGTCGGTTCGATGTTCTTCACCTCGTGCCTGCTGCTCAACTCGCTGCTCGGCACCAAGCCCACGCTCGTTCCCTTCAGCGGCGGCGCGCCGGCGATGAACGCGCTGATCGGCGGCCTGACCGACTTCATGTGCGCCGACGTCGTGACCGGCGCGCCGCAGTATCCCGACAAGATCAAGATCCTCGCGGTCACGTCCCCTAAACGCAATGCGGCGATCCCGAGCGTACCGAGCGTCGTGGAAGCCGGTCTTCCCGACTTCCAGGCCACGGCCTGGAACGGACTGTTCGCACCGAAGGGGACACCGCAGCCGGTGCTCGACAAGCTGGTCGACGCGCTCAACAAGGCGCTCGACGACCCCGGGACGCGCAAGCGCCTCGACGTGCTGGGCGGCGACATTCCCGACAAGGCCAGTCGCGGCCCGGCGCCGTTCCACGCGCTGGTGAAGAGCGAGATCGCCCGGTGGTCACCGATCATCAAGGCGGCCAACGTGAAGATGAACTGAGGCTCTCCGTTCGTCCCCGCGGACTAATGCAGTTTCAGGTTCCCGCTTCCGCGGGAACGAGGGGGATAGGACGTGAGCCAATTCCAACGGATAGGCGCTACGGCCCGACGAAGGCGGTGCTGCCGCGCGCGATGCCGATGCTCTGGCTGTAGTCGCGCGCGATCGCGTCCCAGCTGTAGCTGCGGTGGGTCGCGCCGACCAGGACGTCGCGCAGGATCACCTGCATCGGATGGCTGTTGAAGGCGAAGCGCGATCCGCTGAGCGAGCACAGCCGCTCGACCGCCTGCTTCGACAGGCGGATCATGTACGACGCCATCAGCCGGTTCTGCAGCACGTCGGCCTCGCGGATCGGCGCGTTGGAATTGACCAGGTCGTCGCTGTGGCGCAGGTGCGTCTCGAAGATCATGTTGGCGGTGTTCAGTTCGGCCGTGCTCTCGGCGATCCGCTGCTGGATCATGTCGATCTCGTCCGGCACGGCGCCTGATTTGATCCGGCTGCGCAGCATCCCGGTGGTGATGTCGAGCGCGCGGTTGGCGAGCCCGAGAATGACCGGCGAGATCGAGAAGGCGGTAAGATAGCGCCGCGGCGCCCGGCACAGCCGGTAGCCGGGATGCACCCGCACGCCCGGCGCCGTGCCGTTCAAAATGTCGTCGTAGCGCACCGAGCGGTGCGCCGGCGCGAACACGCCGTCCGCCTTGACGCTCTTGCTCCCGGTGCCGGCAAGCCCCATCACGTGCCAGTCGTCGATCACCTGCAGTTCGGCGCGGCGGACGAAGAAATTGCGCAGTTCGCGGCCGCCCTTGCCGTCATCGCAGGGCGCGGTCAGGAACACCCACGTGGCGTGATCCGAGCCGCTGAGAAAGTGCCAGTCGCCGTTGAGGCGATAGCCGTCGCCGTCCTTCACCGCCGAGCCGGTCGGCACCACCGACGCGCAAGCGAGCGCGTTGGGATCCTCGCCCCAGATCTCCTGCTGCGCCTCCTCGGGGAATGTGGCCAGCACCCAGAACAGTTCCTCGACCACCGCATAGACCCAGGCGCTCGAGCCGCAGCCTTTCGCCAGCTCCCGGGTGATCGAGGCGAAGACGCCAAAGTCGAGTTCGAGCCCGCCGAACCGGGCGGGCTGCATCACCCGGAACAGGCCGGCGCGGTGAAAATCCGCGATGGTCTCGTCCGGCACGCGGCGCGTCGCTTCGGTCTCGGCCGAGCGCGCCGCCAGCACCGGCACCAGTGCACGCGCCCGCTCCAGGACGACGGTTGCGGCATCGCCGCTGACCACATTCAGATTGCGGGTGTTCATGGGACCACCTTGGCGTTGATCGTGTCACCCTCAGTTCAGCCGAATTTCGGTCCCGCGTCGAGGATATTGCGCCGCCCTGCGCGCCCAGAATGCGGCGACCGACCAGGCATCGAAAACATAAGCGCGCCTCTTGATGTGCACGAGTTAACGTCCGCTTTGGGGCAAGTGCGACCGAAGTTGCGCGTTTCTGCGCACTGAAACGACATCGCGCCGAACACGGCTGTCGCAATGTGGTAGTCTTTCCACGTTGAATTTTGACCCTGTCAAAGACTTCTCGGCGGCGCGGCAGTGTGGCCGATCGCTCACCTGCTTCACCCGCGCCGATGAGGAGATCGAACGAGACGAAATGGGTTTCATCATCCTGACTGACCTGCGGCCGAACCGGCCACGATTGAGCTATGGGAGGATTGCAATGTCGCTGCAGCGAGGCGCAGTACTGGGCTACGACTTCAATCGGATGGTCGTTGATTTCACCATGCTGGATCAGGGCAAGACGGTACAGTGCGCGATAACGACCGCGGCCATGGGAGACCTCGAAGGCAAACGTGACCTGAATGCGAATCAACGAATAGATCAATTTCTGCGACTGCGTGATGCGATCGAAGAACGCGCATCAAGCAAGTACGCGGAAAAACCAATCGAAAGTCAGGGACAGATCGTGTTGCGATCAAACGATTTTGCCAAAAAATAGCCTAACCCGGGTCAGCCGCATGAGTTGTCAGAGGCGTCACGAGCCCCCCTTCTGATGCCCTAGAATGACTGTCTCAAGCTCCGAAAGAAGCCGCTTCAGTTCGATAATTTGAGCCTCGATCTCATGGAGATCAGACTTCGTGGCTCCTTTGATCAATGCCTTCTGCGCAAGCAACCGCCTGAGCTGGGCTTGCTGTCCCCGTAAGGCATCAATGATACTGACCGTCGTCTCTGCCATGCTTGCGACCAGATACACCAATTCTAACCGTAGATCCCGGAGATGATTCTCATCGTAGTTTCGGGGATGACGCTCGTTTGCGCCTAGTTCTTTCGCTTCCGGCTGGGCAGCCGCGTCTTTGACCTTTCGACCTCGCCGGTCGACCGTTCTGCGATTTGGGCAAAATGCTTGTAGCCTGCCGCCACGTGCATCATGCTTTCCCGTTCACTGCCGGGCTGCATCTTGCGGGCTCGTCGAATGGACTTCGCCGCCTTGTCCCGGAATTGCTTGCTGTCGTTTGACATGGTGCAGATCAAAGATTGAACGCCGGTTATCTGTCTTCTTTGTTTCCGTTGTGCCGAAACCGGGCGCCGAACGGAGGCTCCCGGGCGTGACAAGCTTTTGCTGATTGTCCTTCAGCCACTGTTCGTTGTCAGCCATTGCACTGAGACTGCTTTCGAGCCTTCGACGTTCACGTTTTTCGTTCGGATCGGCAACCGTCTTGGCCGACTCGGCGTATTCGAGCGCCTTCGTACGCGCGGGCGTCAGCATGCGGGCTCCTTTCGACTTGAAGCCTCCGCTGTGTCGCGGTCGGGTATGATGGCGGGATCGGAGGTCAACCAGGATATGGGGATGACGGGGTCAAATAGCGAGGGGGCGCGGCAAAATGAAAGGCGTTGGAAACGCGTTAGATCGGGGAAACGGAGCGGTTTCGACCTTGGCGAATTCTGCGTATAGCCGGCGTCCGCTTCAGGTCAGCATCGACCGGGCACCGTCGTTTGCCTACCGGGCCCCTTCAGCATTGCGCGGACTGCAGACATCCGGCAAGCACCTGCATTGATCAATATGCGCCCTAGCCTTCCGCCGCTGAGCGGATGCGCTCGCTGTAGATCGGCACAGTGAGTCCGCACACCTCGAAGCGCGGCAGGTATCCCATCAGGAACGCATTGACACCGAGCCGGTAGAGCTTCGCGACGTCGCCTGCGAGCAGCGCCTCACGCTCTTCCGCGGTGAGATCGTACTTCCCAAGCGCCGCCGCCGGGTCCGCTTTCATGGCCGCACGGAAAGCGTGGTCGCGCAGCAGTTCCCGGCAGAGATAGTTCACCGCATAGACCGACATGCTCAGCTCCATCGCCAGGCCGCATAGGCGTGGCCCTGCTCCATCTGCGGAATGACGAATTCCGGCCGGCGCTCGCCGACCGCAGCCAGCATGGCGATCCAGTCCAGCAGTTCGCCGCCGACATTGCCGGCCTTGAGCATCTGCGCGCTCGTCGCCTCGCCGATGAGCGTCGCGACCTCGCCCCGTTCGATCAGCGCGCAGACGCGTTTTGCCCAGTCCGGATCGGGCACACCGTCCGACTTGCCGGGCGCGATCCGCGGCCCGAACACCTCCAGGGAAAAACTGCCGCTGCCGATCACCACGACCCGCAGATCGCCGGGCCAGCTCTCGATCGCGCGCTTCACCGTCTGGCCGAGCGCGTAGCAGCGTTGCGCCGACGGCAGCGGCGGCACGTGCCCGCTGACGAACACCGGGATCACCGGCACATTCATGCGCGGGGTCATGAAGTGCAGCGGCACCACCACCGAATGGTCGACGGTGAACTCCTGAACGAGCGCGACGTCGTAGCCGGCGGCGATGCATTCGCCGCGGATGTGCGCCGCCACATCGGGGCGCGACGGGATGCGGTAGATCGGCACCGACCGCGGCTCGTCGTTCGGGCCGCCGAAGCTTTCGGTCACGCCGAGCGCGAACACCGGCAGGTTGTCGAGAAAGAATGTGTTGAGGTGATCGGTGTCGAACATCACGATCAGGTCGGGCCGCATCGCCTCGAGTTCCTGCGTGACTGCGGCGAAGAACCGCGCGGTGTCGCAGCCCGGTCCTTCGCGCTCGACCAGCGACGGATAGAACGGCGTGTGCGGCACGCCCAAAGCCCCGACGATTTCTGCCACGCTTTGCTTCCCCTCCGAGGTCGTGGGACCTAACGCGGTCCCGCGATGATGATGACGGCTCCGAGCAGACAAACTGCCGTCCCGGCCAGGTCCCAACGATCCGGCAGCACGCGTTCGACGGCCCACAGCCACGCCAGCGACGCCGCGATGTAGATGCCGCCATAGGCGGCGTAGGTGCGGCCGGCCGCCGCGCTGTCCACCAGCGTGAGCAGGTATGCGAACAGCAGCAGCGAGGCTGTGCCGGGGATGAGCCACCATATCGGCTTGCCAAGCCGCAGCCACGCCCAGAACGCGAAGCATCCGCCGATTTCGGCGAGCGCAGCGGCAACATAGGCCAAGGTCGTCTTCATGCTTCAGTAGAACCCAATCGGTTTCGGTGCCGCAACGGCGCATGCCGGTCGACCCCGTGTCCGGCGGGCGGCGTGCGTATTGGGCGCGCCGCGGGCCGGAACCGCCATAAGGCCGCAGGGCCTCCCCGCCGCCATATTGCCGCCAGATGGCCTTGGGGAAATCGGATTCATTAGCTTCTGTTGAACCCGGGCGACGGGGAAGGATGCTCTGACCTTGGACATGCACCAGGCTCCCCGGCTGGATGGTGGCGCTCGGGCGGCGGTCGCGCCTTGCCTGAGGGGCTCTCATCCGCTATCCGGTGAGCGCCCGATCTGCCGGCAAGTCATTGTCTGCGCGAGACTATCCCGGGCGTCGGCCGCACCGAGGAAAGGCGTCGCATGGCCAATGTGGTCGTGGTTGGCTCCCAGTGGGGAGACGAAGGCAAGGGCAAGATCGTCGACTGGCTCTCCGAGCAGGCCGACATCGTCGTCCGCTTCCAGGGCGGCCATAACGCCGGCCACACGCTGGTCATCGACGGCGTCACCTACAAGCTGTCGCTGCTGCCGTCCGGGGTGGTGCGCGGCGGCAAGCTGTCGATCATCGGCAACGGGGTGGTGCTCGACCCCAACGCCCTCATCGAGGAAATCGAGCGGCTCAAACAGCAGGGCGTCCACGTCACACCGGACAATCTGCGGATTGCTGAGAACACGACCTTGATCCTGCGATTGCACCAGGAACTGGACGCCATCCGCGAATCCGCGAGCGCCTTGACGCGCGTCGGTTCGACGCGGCGCGGCATCGGGCCGGCCTACGAGGACAAGGTCGGCCGGCGCGCCATCCGGCTGATGGACCTCGCCGACCTCGACAAGCTCAACGGCAAGATCGACCGGCTGCTGACCCATCACAACGCGCTGCGGCGCGGGCTCGACCTCGAGGAGATCACCCCGCAGGCGATCTACGACGACCTCGCGGCCGTGGCTCCGAAGGTGCTGCCCTTCATGGGCTCGGTGTGGTCGCTGCTCGACGAGAAGCGGCGGGAGGGCCGGCGCATCCTGTTCGAGGGCGCACAGGGCGCCCTGCTCGACATCGACCATGGCACCTATCCGTTCGTGACCTCGTCCAACACCGTGGCGGCGCAGGCCGCCACCGGTTCGGGCCTCGGCCCCGGCGCGATCGACTACGTGCTTGGCATCTGCAAGGCCTACACCACCCGGGTGGGCGAAGGCCCCTTCCCGACCGAGCAGAAGAACGAGATCGGCCGGCTCCTTGGCGAGCGCGGCCGGGAATTCGGCGTCGTCACCGGCCGGCCGCGGCGCTGCGGCTGGTTCGACGCCGTGCTGGTGCGACAGACTGTCCGCACCAGCGGGATCAATGGCTTGGCGCTGACAAAACTCGATATCCTGGACGGGCTGCCGGAGCTTCAGGTCGGCGTCGGATACCGCCTGGATGGGCGGGAGATCGACTACCTGCCGGCGAGCGAGCATGCTCAGGCTCGGGTAGAGCCGATCTATGAGACAGTGGGCGGCTGGCAGGAGCCGACCGCCCGCGCCCGGTCTTGGGCGGAGCTGCCCGCGCAGGCGATCAAGTATGTGCGCAGGATCGAGGAACTGGTCGGCTGTCCGGTCACCCTGCTGTCGACCAGTCCGGAGCGCGAGGACACCATTTTGATGCAGAACCCGTTTGAGAAATAATTGGCGGTATTCTGCAGGGAGAGCGAGTAAGCTTGCACGATGGCTGATTATTACCCGCTGATATCACGCGCGGTCGCCGGTCTCGAAAAGAACAACGGCGAGAACCGCCGTGCCCTTTACGAGCGTGCGCGTGCTGCATTGATCGCGCAGCTGCGCGGCGTCAATCCGCCATTGCCCGAGACCGACATCACCCGCGAGCGGCTGGCGCTCGAAGAATCCATCCGCAAGGTCGAGGCCGAAGCGGCGCGTCAGTTCGACCCGTCGCGTTCGCAATCGGGAGCGTCGAAGCCGCGTTTCCCCGACGGCGGACGCAGCGAGGAAGCGCCCCGCGCGCCGGTGCCGCCGCCGTCGCGGCCGGCGCCGCAGATGCCGCGCGGGCGTGCCGCCGACTTCGACCGCTGGGACGAAAGCCCGCCGGTATCGGCGCCGCCGCAGCGTCCCGCCGCGCCATTTCCAAGCTCTGTCGACGCACCGGTTTCGCGGCGGCCGCTTCCGCCGCCGCCGCCGATGCCCAGCAGCCGGCACAACGATGCGATGTTCGAGCAGGCCCGCTCCGCCGAGCCCGCCGAGCCGCCGCCATTGCCGCGTCATCCGCTGCGCCGCTCGATGAACGACCGCCGTGCGGCCGCCGATGCCGGCGTCGACATCCGCGACGTCGTCGCCGAGGCCAGCGAGCTTGGCCTTTCGGCGCGCGCCGCGCAGTCCACGCGCGATGCCTTCGCGGGCGCCCCCCCGGCCGCGCCCGAATACGAGCCGCGTTTGTACGATGCGCGGCAGCACGATCAGGACCTGCGCCTGCCGGACGACTTCCAGGAGCCGATGCTCGAGCCGACGTTCACCGGCGAAGAGGCTCGGCCGGCGCCGCGGCGATCGACGCGCCAGCCGCCTCCGCCGCCGGTCGTGGACGACGAGACTCAATCGCAGCGGCGCGCGTTGCGGCCGAAGCGCTCCGCAGGCGAATGGATCAAGGGCGCCGCGGCGTTGCTGATCGTCGCCGGGCTCGGCGGCGCGCTATTGTGGCAGTGGCCGAACCTGATGGCGGCCTATCAGAGCATGCGCACGCCCGCCGTGAGCGAGGTGCGCGATGTGCCGGCCGCCGGAGCGCGCAGCACCAAGATTACCGATCGCATCGAGCCGGGCGTGCAGCCGACCCAGGACGCGACCGACAGCGCCGCCGCGCCTGGCGCCGCCGTCGCGCAGAAGGTCGTGCTGTACGAAGAGGATCCCGCCGATCCCAACGGCAAGCGCTTTGTCGGCTCGGCGATCTGGCGTACCGAGACCATCTCGCCCGGCCCGGGCCAGCCGCCGGAGCTTGCGATCCGCGCCGACGTCGACGTGCCCGACCGCAAGCTGGCGATGACCTGGTCGCTCCGCCGCAACACCGATCAGAGCCTGCCGGCCAGCCACACGGTCGAGATCACCTTCAAGCTGCCTCCGGACTTCCCGTCGGGCGGCATCTCCAACGTGCCCGGCATCCTGATGAAGCAGGCCGAGCAGACCCGCGGCGTGCCGCTGGCCGGGCTTGCCGTCAAGGTGACCACCGGCTTCTTCCTGATCGGTCTCTCGGCCTCCGACGCCGACCGCGACCGCAATCTGCAGCTGCTCAAGGAACGCGCCTGGTTCGACATTCCGGTGGTCTACAACAACAACCGCCGCGCCATCCTGGCGATCGAGAAGGGCACCCCCGGCGACCGCGTGTTCGCCGAAGCCTTCAAGGTGTGGAAGCAGTAGCGGCGCGCCAGCAGAGCTGTAGTGCGTAGGATGGGTTGAGCGGAAGCGAAACCCATCGCGTCTACATGTGCGGGAGGATGATGGGTTTCGCGTTGCTCAACCCATCCTACGAGTTGCGCCTCTCAGCGGACGATAGTGTCTTGGCCAAGTCCTTAAGTTGCCGCAATCCCTTATGGGTTTGCGGTCGAACGCGAACGCTCGTCCGCGCCCCCTTCGATATCGATGACCTTCACTGGGAGTATTGCAATGCAGTCGAATGGCGGCACCATAGCGAACCGCTCCCCTAGCAGACGCAAACTCCTCCTCGGCGGCACGACACTTGCCGCGGCCTCGGTGATTGACGGCATTCAAGCCATGAATACCGCCCAGGCCCAGCAACCGCAGACGAGCGCACCGGCAAACCAAAAGCCCAACATCATCTTCATCATGGTGGACGATCTCGGCAACGCCGACCTGGGCTATCGCGGCAGCGATATCCGCACGCCGAATATCGACAAGCTTGCGACCGAGGGCGTGCGCATGGAGTCCTTTTACGGGCAGCCGGTCTGCACGCCTTCGCGCGCGTGCCTGATGACCGGTCGATATCCGATGCGCTATGGGCTGCAGACCTTGGTGATCTTCCCCAGTCACACGTACGGCTTGCCGACGGAGGAAAGAACGCTGCCTCAGGCGCTGAAGGACGCCGGCTACCGGACGCTAATGACGGGGAAATGGCATCTCGGCCATGCGGACAAGAAGTATTGGCCCCAGAATCGCGGCTTCGATCATTTCTACGGCAACGTCGTGGGCGAGGTCGATTACTTCACCCGCGAGCGCGGTGGCATCATCGACTGGCAGCGCAACGGGACGTTCCTCAAGGAGAATGGCTACTACACCACGCTGATTGGAAACGAGGCGGTGAAGCTGATCGAGGAGCAGGACGCTTCGCGGCCGTTCTTCCTGTATTTCGCATCGCTCGCGCCGCACGCGCCCTTTCAGGCGCCTAAGGAGGGCATCGACCGTTACGCCTCCATCGCGAACGAGACTCGGCGTACCTACGCCGCCATGCTCAGCGAGCTCGATGTGCAGATCGGACGCCTGATCGCAGTCCTGGAGAAGAAGGGCCTGCGGGAAAACACCATCATCCTATTCGCGAGCGACAACGGCGGCGCGACCAGCGGCCTGTTTGCGACCGGTGCGCGCTCGCCCGAGGAGCGAGCCACAGAACTCAGTGAGAAGCTGCCTGCATCCAACGGCCGCTTCAGGGGAGGCAAAGGGTCACTATACGAGGGCGGCGTCCGAGTGCCGGCATTCGCGAACTGGCCGGGCAAGCTTAAGCCCGCGATCGTCAACGATCCCGTTCACATGGTGGATATCATGCCGACCCTGCTCGCTCTCGCTGGAGGACAGGGTAGTGCAGATCGTCCGTTTGACGGCGTCGACATCTGGCCCACGCTGGCCCAAGGGAAAGCCAGTCCTCATGGCGAGCTTCTGATCCACATCGAACCGATCCGCGGCACCATTCGCAAGGGCGACTGGAAGCTTGTGAGAATGGCGACGTTCCCCGGCAAGACCGAACTCTACAATCTCGCCAGCGACCCGGAGGAAAAGAACAACCTCGCCGACCAGCATCCGGATATCGTTTCCCAGCTGAATGCTCGGCTGATGGCATACTCCCAGGAGATGAAGCCCGCCGAATGGATCAAGGCCCAGCCGGCGTTCGTGGGCGCACAGGGCAAGACAATCCTCGATCCAGATTTCGATATCGACGACGGCGGTCTCGCCCACGAGAAGGCAGTGCTGCCGCCGTAACGACAGCTCAGACGAACGCATAGCGCACGTTAGCTGTTGGCCCGTTGCAACAGATGCTGATGCACTGACTTTGCGTCCGCTTTCTGATTGGGATCGGGTGTCTCAATCCGCGAAATCGGCAGCAGTGCCAGCCTCCGACCCGAGTTGACAGAATTCTCTGAGCTGATTATATTCCTAGTCACCTTGTCCATGAGGGGCGCCTCCGGAGGCATCCTGATGCGGGACAGGGGACGGCGCCCGCGGGCGCGGGGAAATGCACCCCGCGCACTCGGGAGGCCCCGGGACCCCGCTCGCCGGCCACTACGAGCCGGCTGCGAGGAGCTCGCTGCACGATCTTCGGCGCAAATGCCGGAGACGGAAACGCGGCCCCGGGGACCGAAATCGCCGTGGTGGAGCGCCGAAAGGCGAGCGCCCTTCGCCAAGGGCGCGTGCGCCGAAAGGCGCAAGTTTGGTGCGCCTCTCGGCGCTCCGCCCCCCTCGCACGCATGTCGGGCTTGCCCGATCTGCGGAAAAGAGAGCGAGGGGCGGCACATCCGGAACCCCGGCATGCACCGGGAACGAGAAAGGCTGTCCAGACAACATGAGCAAGATGACGAAAGCGAATGCGCGTGCGCGCGGCACGGGCGAGGAGGACGAACCGGTGCTGACCGAGGCGGAGCGCGAACTGCGACGCCGCAGCACGCGGAAGCGGACGGTGAGAAACTGGAGCAAAACGAATGGAACGAGGTTCTCCGCTGAGACGCCCGCCCAAGTTTGTGCAGGCGTTCACCGACCGGCACAGCAAGGCTCGCTTTTATTTCCGCCGCGCGGGGAGCAAGTCCGTGCCGCTGCCGGGGCTCCCGTGGTCGCCGGAGTTTATGGCCGCTTACGAGTTGGCATTGACGGGGACCGCTCGCCGCGAAGAAGTGGGTGCGTCGCGTACAACGCCGGGTACGATCAACGCGCTAGTCGTGAGCTATTACAAATCTGCCGAATGGAACCGGCTCACACCCGAGACACAGAAGACCCGCCGTCGCATTGTTGACCGCTTCCGGCTCAAGCACGGCGAGAAGCGTGTCGCACTGCTACAGCGCGACCACATCTTCAAAATGCTAGACGACATTGAGGGTGTCTTTGCGAAACGCCATTGGCTCATGTCTGTCCGCGCACTAATGAGGTGTGCAATCCCGAGTATGCGAAAGGACGACCCGACTGCGGGCATCCGCACCAAGCTGCCCAAGAGCAAGGGGCACCACACTTGGACCGACGACGAAATAGAACAGTATCGCGCGTGTTGGCCGCTCGGGACACAACAGCGGCTGGTCATGGAGTTCGCACTAGAGACGGCATCGCGGCGAGGCGAGGTCGTGCGGTTAGGTCCACAGCACGTTAAGAATGGCCGCATTCACATCGAGCGCACGCATGGAAGCAAGGACGTGGACATTCCCATTTCAATGGAGTTGCAAGCTGCCTGCGATGCCATGCCGAAAGTGCACCTGACATACGTCGTTACGGCATATGGGAAGCCACGCTCGAAGGTCGGGCTCGGCAATGCCTTCGCGGACTGGGCGACGCAGGCGGGACTACCTGCTCGTTGTCGCCTCCACGGGCTCAAAAAAGGTGGGATGCGGAGGCTGGCCGAGGCGGGCAACACAACACACGAACTCATGGCAATCTCCGGCCACAAGACCCTGACCGAAGTTCAACGCTACACTGATGACGCAGATCGTAAACGCCTTGCGGAGACTGGGATGGCTAAACGTCAAGCTCAGACAGTGAACGCCACACTGTCAAACCCGGCCGCCCAAAGTGTCAAACCGAGTGCTAAGTGATTGAAGCTAAATAGCTGACCCAAAGGAGTGGCGCTCCCTAGGGGACTCGAACCCCTGTTTTCGCCGTGAGAGGGCGACGTCCTGGGCCGCTAGACGAAGGGAGCAAAACGCCGATGCGCCGCCACGAGATAGACCGCCGCTGCGGCGAGCGCAACCCCGGCGGCGCAGAGCGTCGCCTAGCGAAGGTCATCACGGCTCGGTGGCGAACCGCAGCCGGCCGGCCGGGCGCAGGGTCTGCAAATCGAAGGTCCGGACTTCGATCGCGCCGCCCTGGCTCTCGAGCGTCACAACCAGCCGGTCCTCGGTCACGGCGGTGCTGACGATGCGGGCGCCTTGAGGCAGGAGGGCCGTCACCTCGGTCGGAGCAGCGCTTCCCCC
This sequence comes from Xanthobacteraceae bacterium, assembly GCA_050179645.1. Lineage (GTDB taxonomy): Bacteria > Pseudomonadota > Alphaproteobacteria > Rhizobiales > Xanthobacteraceae > VAZQ01. The sequence goes on from JBFXEX010000013.1 coordinate 60,701, forward strand.
CGAGCGGAAAACACGATAGCCGATCACGCTGAGGACCGCCGCCACCGCCAGCATGGTGGTCAGGCCGGAGATGATCAGCAACCGCCGTATCCGCGCAACCATCTGGGCGGCCGCGGGATCGAGTGGCTGTTCGTCGTCCGGCTGGCTCATGAGAGGTGTAGAACCTGAGCGAGATGCGCAATGAGGAGTTTCAGATCGCGGCCACCGAGGCCGGCGAGCGGCTCGACCGCGTGCTCGCCATCCGCGTCGCCGAACTCTCGCGCTCACGCCACAAGGCGCTCATCCTCGACGGACGGGTCGCCATCGACGGCCGCACGATCCGCGATCCGGGCCACCACGTCAACGCCGGCAACACGATCGTGCTGGAGTTGCCGCCACCCGAAGCCGCCGAGCCCCAGCCGGAAGCGATCCCGCTCGATATCGTCTACGAGGACAAGGCGATCGTCGTCATCAACAAGCCCCGGGGGCTGGTGGTCCACCCGGCGGCCGGCCACTGGACCGGCACGCTGGTCAACGCGCTGATCGCGCATTGCGGCGACAGCCTGTCGGGCGTCGGCGGGGTGCGGCGGCCGGGGATCGTGCACCGGCTCGACAAGGACACCACCGGGGTGATGGTGGTGGCCAAGACCGACCGGGCGCACCGGGCATTGGCCGCGCAATTCGCCGACCACGGCAGGGAGGGGCCGCTGCGGCGCGGCTATCTGGCTTTCGTCTGGGGCGTCCCCGACCGGCCGAAAGGCACGATCAACAAGCCGATCGACCGGCATCCCCGGTCCCGGGACAAGATGGCGGTGCGCGAGGGCGGCCGCGAGGCTATCACCCACTGGGAGGTGCTGGAGCGCTATTTCGGCGCCGACGGCAAGCCGGTGGCAAGCCTACTCGCCTGTAGGCTGGAGACCGGGCGCACCCATCAGATTCGCGTGCATTTGGCGGCGCTCGGTCATCCGCTCTTGGGCGACGAGACCTACGGATCGGGCTTCAAGACAAAAGTGCAACATCTTGGTCCCGAATCCCGTGCCGCTCTGGACGGCCTTGGAAGGCAGGCCCTGCACGCCTATTTACTGCATATGGAACATCCGGACGGGGGCGATGAAGTTGAATTCCGCGCGGAACTACCGGCGGACCTGCAACGTTTACGTCAAAGCTTGAGTACCGAAAGTACCCAGTTTGATCGGAAAAGGTAATATTCGATCAATCGCTTAGATGTACACGAGGGGGTCACGACGACGTGACGCTTCGACATCTTCCCTCTGCCAGCATTTCCTATAATGTTGCGTACGCGATGATCTCGCGGTCGCAACAAGGACTGACACCGTCGGCTCGGGGAGCGGCGGTGTTGACCCGCCCGCCGGATTTCCGGGGGCTACTCGAAGGAGGGCGCTAAAATGGCCCAAGCTACCGCATTGCCGATTCTGAACGCAGAATCCGGCCTGACCCGATACCTCGAAGAGATCCGGCGGTTCCCCATGTTGGAGCCGCAGGAAGAGTACATGCTGGCGAAGAGCTGGCGCGAACACGGCGACCGTGATGCCGCGCATAAGCTCGTCACCAGCCATTTGAGGCTTGTTGCCAAAATTGCAATGGGCTACCGCGGCTATGGCTTGCCGATTTCCGAAGTTATTTCGGAAGGTAACGTAGGCTTGATGCAGGCGGTCAAGCGGTTCGAGCCCGAGAAGGGATTCCGGCTCGCCACCTACGCGATGTGGTGGATCAAGGCCGCCATTCAGGAATACATCCTGCGCTCGTGGTCGCTCGTGAAAATGGGCACGACCGCGAATCAGAAAAAGCTGTTCTTCAACCTGCGCAAGGCCAAGAGCAAGATCTCGGCGCTGGAGGAGGGCGACCTCCGTCCCGACCAGGTCAAGCTGATCGCCAAGCGGCTCGGCGTCACCGAGCAGGACGTGGTCGACATGAACCGTCGGCTCGGCGGCGACGTGTCGCTCAACGCGCCGATCCGCGAGGACGGCGACACCGGCGAATGGCAGGACTGGCTGGTCGACGACAGCGTCAGCCAGGAATCGCGCATGGTCGCGAACCAGGAGGCCGACAACCGGCGCCAGGCGCTCGGCGAGGCTCTCTCGGTCCTCAACGACCGTGAGCGGCGCATCTTCGAGGCGCGGCGGCTTGCCGACGACCCGATCACGCTCGAGGACCTCGCCGAAGAGTTCGGCGTCTCGCGCGAGCGCGTCCGCCAGATCGAGGTTCGCGCCTTCGAAAAGGTGCAGAAGGCGGTGAAGAACCGCGTCGCCGCGATGGAGCAGCCGCAGGCTGCCGCGGCGCCCATGCCGGTGCATTGATCGCCGTTGCGGAACCGGCTTCGCGTCGCAAGCTTCCGATACTATTTCCGCGCACTCCGTCACCCTCTCCCCTTGTGGGAGAGGGTGGCGAAACTGTTTGAGCGTAGCGAAAACAGTTGAGCCGGGTGAGGGGCCTTGCAGCAATTGCACAGCACCCCTCACCCGCCTCGCTTCGCTCGGCACCCTCTCCCACAAGGGGAGAGGGTAACGGAGCGCGCCGCGTCCAAGGCGCATCTCACGAGCATTGGTGCTCGCGTCCAATCTCTTGCACTTGCTTCGTCGCATCTTCGTCATGACGACGCCGCCGCACCGCGAGGCTTTCGCGACCGGATCGAGTCGCGCTGCAGCACATAAAGTCCGCTGGCCACGATCAACGCGGCCCCTGCGAGCGACCAGGCGTCCGGGATTTCGTTGAAGGCAACATATCCGGCAATGCCGGCCCACAGCAGGCTGGTGTAGCGGAACGGCGCAACGACCGAAATTTCGCCGCCGCGGAACGCCAGCGCGACGAAATAGACCGCAAGTCCGAAGAAGATCGCGCCGCAGAACAGCAGCAGATAATCATTGGCACTGAACGGCAGCCACGCGCCGGAGAAGCCGAGTCCGAGGCCCACCAGCGTGAGTGCAATCATGCTGGTGAGCGTGAGCACCGTCGTCGGGATTGCGGGATCGAGCTTGCGCGTCAACACGTCCCGCAGCGAATTTGCGACCGCGGCGCCGAGCGCAATGATGGCCCAGGCATTGAGGGAGGCTGGGGCCGGCCGGACGATGAACAACACTCCGGCAAAGCCGGCGAGCACCGCGAGCCAGCGGCGGGCATCGACTTTTTCGCGAAAGACGACGACCGCCATGATGGTCACGATCAGCGGCGACAGCAGGATGATGGCCGTGATGTCGGTCAAGGACAGATGCACCAGCGCTGCTACATAGAGCGCCGACGAGGCGGCATCGAGCAGCGAACGCGCGAGCACGCCCGGGCTCAACGCCGAGCGCCAATGACGCCAATCCCCCATGACGATCATGGCCGCCCCCACCAGCGCAGCCGTGAATACTCCACGGACGGCGAAGACCTCGCCGAGCGGATGCGACACGGCGACAACCTTGGTGAAGACATCGGAGATGCTGAATGCTGCCATGCCGCAAATAATTGCTGCGATGCCGCGGCGATTTGCGCCCGATGACAGCACGAAGACGCCTCCGGAATTGCGAGGAAAGGTCCGATCGCGCGGTCGCGCGACGTCGAATCGAGGACGCACCCTAAATCCGGCCGCGACGACGGCGCAACCTGCGCAGTCGCGGCATCGGCAATCGCGTTTGAGCTCACAACGCTCTCACGCGCACCGTTGGACGCAGGCGTGGCGGTGGAACCTCGTCGGTGCGCGACGGCGCCGCTGCCGGCATTGCGGCTCTCGGTTTCGCGGCCTGCGCCTGCGCGTCGCGTTGTGCATGCCGCGCCAGCACCTCGTTGACCGCCGCGACGTGCTTGGTCGCGGTGTCGGCCGCCTCCTGCGGCGAAAGCCCGTCGCGCAGACCCTCGAGTGCCTTGTGCAGCCAGGCCTTCGCGTCGTCCGGCAGCATCGGAAAATGTTTTGCCGCGCAGGCCTGCACGTCGCCGCGGCAGCCCTTGCCGCGCTTGCAGCCCTTGA
>JBFXEX010000014.1:0-63768 GCA_050179645.1 Xanthobacteraceae bacterium
CTGGTAGGGCCCGAGCAGTTCGACGGTGCGGCCGAGGCTGCGCATGCCCATCGCCTCGGCCTGTACGGTGAACGGCAGGTTGAGGATCGCGGCGGCGTTGTCCTTGCTCTCCGCCATCGCCTTGAACCGGTAGACCCCGGCGCCTACCGGCTTGACGGTGTAGTCGGCGCCTTCCTTCAGGCCGTGCTGCAGCAGGATCTTCTTGGCCAGCAGCGCATAGGCGGTGTCCGGCGCATCGACCACGAGCGTGCGCCCGCGCAGGTCGGCGAACGACTTGACCTCCGGCTGGACGAAGAACTCGTTCATACCGCTGTCGCCGCCGGTGACGATCACCACGTCCTCCTTGGCGACCTCGATCATGGCGAGCGCGTTGTCGACGGCGGCGTGGACGATGTCGAATTTGCCGGCCGCGAGGCCCTCGCGCTGGCTGCGCGAGTTCGGCGTCAGGTGCAGGTCGATCTTCAGCCCGCGCTTCTCGAAGATGCCGTTGGCGATGCCGCTGTGCAGCGCCATCGCCTTGGCGTTCGGAAAGGTGTTGACGCGAAGGAGCGTGGCGTCCTGCGCGTCTGCGCCTGTCATGGCCGTCATGGTCACCGCCAGGGCCACGAGCCAGCCGGCGAGGCGCGGAACGCCCCACAACGGCCGCAGGGAACGGAGCATCGGGTTCTCCATCGATGGGGATCGGGATCGCCTCGGCCCGCGGCGCGGATGTTGGACGGCTTGGGGGATAGCAGTATGACGGTCATTCGTTGGAACTCAGGAGAGGATGGAATGCGGGCAATGACGTTGGCGGAAGCGAACCGGATCATCAATGGCGCGTTCGTGTCTGCCAAGCGGCGCAAGGCCTACGCGCTGGCGGCGATTGTGCTCGATGCGGGCGGCCGGGTGAAGGCCTTCCAAAAGCAGGACGGCGCCTCTCTGATGCGCTTCGAGATTGCCTACGGCAAGGCGTTCGGCGCGCTCGCCCTCAACCGCTCGTCCCGGCAGGTGCTGCAGAAGGCCAAGGAGAAGCCGGCATTCATGGCTTCGCTCAGTGAGCTCTCGGATGGGCCACTGTTTCTTGAGGCTGGCGGACAACTCATCCGCGATGCCTCGGGCGAGATTGTCGGCGCCATCGGGGTGACGGGAGACGTCAACGAGGTCGACGACCTCTGCGCCATCGACGGCATCCACGCGGGCGGCTTCCGGGCCGACGCCGATTTCGACGCCCGAGCCGCCAAGCGGCTCAACATCAAGGTCGACCCGCCGCTCAAGGACCCTCGAAAGCGATAGCGGGGCCCGGCCTGAGACGATCTGCCCCACATCTGCCTTTTCCCGGCCATATCATGGTGTTGCACGATGGGTACGGGCGGTCCATTTTGGGGCAGGGCGAAGTTCCGGCTCGTTAACCTTAGGGTTGGTATATGCGCATGGGTCCGCGCGCGGCCTTGGTATTCAAGTTCCCCGACGGCGCGCGGGAGTTCAGGGGAGGGGTCGCCATGAAGAGTTATCGCTGCCGGATGCCCGCCATTGCGATTGTCGCAATGTCGGCGGCCGTGCTGACGGCGGCCTGCTCGATGTTCGGCGACAAGCCGCGGGAAGTCGCGACGCCGCTGCCGCAGCCCGAGCTGCCGTCGAAGATCAAGGCCTCCGAGGTTGTCGGCCGCTGGGGCTACGCGGCGTTCCACAAGCCGTCGGATCGCGCCCGCACCGAGGCCAATGCGAAGGGCCAGTGCAAGCAGCCCTATGTGATCGGGCAGGGCCCGACCGGCGGCGTGATGATGTACCTCGCCGACTCCTCGCAGTTGCAGGAGCTTCGGCTCAAGGGCAGCCAGAGCGGCAAGGATTACATCGGCCCGCCCGGCGATACGCCCGGGATGCAGGACCGCGAGATCATATCGTTCGACGGCCGCGTGCTGTTGCTCAAGTTCGTCGATCCGGAGATCGACGGCCGCTACGGCACCGGCATCTACGTGCGGTGCGCACCCCGCGCCTGACCGCGTCACTGGTTTGATCTGGCTTACGGCTCCGATGCGCCGGAAGACCGGCGCCGGTCAACACCGGCCGTCGGTTGCGTGATAGGCTTCATGCCCACGCACATCCCTGGTCCATGTCCGCAATTCGCGATTTCGTCGCCGGCCCCTGGCGAGCCGTCCTGGTGCTCGGCATCACGCAGATCCTGGCGTGGGGCGCGATCTTCTATCCGCCGGTGCTGACGGTGCCGCTGATCGCCGCTGACCGCGGCTGGTCGTTCACGCTGGGGATGGCCGGCTTATCGCTGGCGCTGCTGACCGCCGGGATCGTATCCCCGCGCACCGGTCTCCTGATCGATCGGTTCGGCGGCCACCGGGTGATGCCGTTTGGCTCGTTGCTGGGCGCACTCGGCCTCGTGGGGCTGGTCTATGCGGATCATCCCGCCGCCTACCTGGCGGTCTGGATGCTGCTCGGCGTGGCGATCTCGGGTTCGCTCTACGATCCGGCTTTTGCCACGCTCGGCCGCATTTTCGGGACGGCCGCGCGCCAGCCGATCACGGCGCTGACGCTTGCGGGAGGATTTGCCTCGACGGTGAGCTGGCCGGTTACCCATCTGCTGATCGAGGCAGTGGGCTGGCAGGGCACGTATCTGGTCTATGCGGCGGTGCTCGTGCTGGTGGCGGCGCCACTCCTTGCCTTTGTCCTGCCCCGGACCCGCGCGGCGGTCGTCAGCGCTCCCGCCGCGGGACCGATGGACCGATCGAGCGCGATGCTGCCGCCGCGCGGCTGGCCGTTCGCGCTCGTGGCTGCGGCCTTTGCGACCTATGCGTTCGTGCCGTCCGGATTGTCCGCGCACCTGCTGGCGATCTTCGGCCGCGCCGGCATCGACGCGGCGACCGTCGTCGCCATCGGCACGCTGTTCGGTCCGGCGCAGGTGATGGCGCGCATCGGCGAACTTGCGTTCGCGCGACGCATTCATCCGCTTCGTGTCGCACAATTCGCGGTCGGCTTGCTGCTGCTGGCATTTGCGCTGCTGGCGTTGTTCGGCTTCTCGATCGCAGCCGCGGCGGCATTCGCGCTGATGTTCGGGATGTGCAACGGGCTGATGACCATCGCCCGCGGCGCCGTTCCGCTCTCGCTGTTCGGCGCGGCCGGCTACGGCCACCTGATCGGCCGGATCGCACTGCCGTACATGATGATGCAGGCGATTGCACCGCTGGTGCTGGCGTTCGTCGCCGAGCGAACGTCCGACCCGGTGGCGCTCGCCGTGGTCGCGGCGTTCGCGCTGCTGGCGTTCGCAGGCTTCGTGGCGATCCGCCGTCCCGGCGGCGGCGTCTGACGTCTTCAGTCGAAGGCGCGCAACCTCGCGTTAACCATAGTGCGTCCGCGTTTACCGCGCATAAACTATGTTATCATGAACAATCGCTTTTTATTCTTGCTTTACGAATACCTACCGGGTTTCGGGTTAACTCTATTTGCATGACGAGCCGATTCCCGTTCGGCCCGTCTTAGTGATGTGATGTGCAGTAAGAGTACCCCATGCAGCGTATCGTTCTGTCCGCGTTTGTCACCAGTTCTCTGATGATCGGCTCGGTCTTGGCGGGGCCTCTCTCCCTCAACCCCGACGTGCCCTACGGCAGCCGCCAGGCAGTGCGCGTCCAAATGCAAGTCCAGCCGCGGCCCGCCGCGGTGCAGCCGCCGCCTGAAGCCTATGCGGCAAGGCCGCGTCCGTCGTTCGGCGGCGGTTTCCTCGAAGCCCTGTTCGGCGGCGGTTTGGTTCGTTCGGACCCGCGTGCATCGTCAGCGTACGGCAGTCAGGACCTCGGTCCCGGCATGGTCGAATCGCCGTACTCGCCCGGCCGCCCGGTGGTCGACCCGCGCTATGTGCGCCAGGAGATCGCCTACGAAGGCAAGGAAGCGCCAGGCACCATCATCGTCAACACCAACCAGCGCATGCTCTATCTAGTGCAGGCGAACGGCCGCGCGATCCGCTACGGCATCGGCGTTGGCCGACCGGGCTTCACCTGGGCGGGCACGCATCACGTCACCAACAAGCGCGAATGGCCGGACTGGAGGCCGCCGCCGGAAATGCTCCAGCGCCGGCCCGATCTGCCGCGCCATATGTCGGGCGGTCCCGACAATCCGCTCGGCGCACGCGCGCTGTATCTTGGTTCGACGCTCTATCGCATCCACGGTTCGAACGAGCCCTGGACCATCGGCACACAGGTGTCATCCGGTTGCATCCGGATGCGCAACGAGGACGTCGTCGACCTCTACAACCGGGTCAAGATCGGCACCAAGGTGGTGGTGATGTGATTCGGCCGGTTAACGGCTGACAACAAAAGGCCGCCGGTGACGGCGGCCTTTTCACATATCGGTTCGATTTGCACTGCGACGCTCTAATCGCCGCCGTCACCGCCGCCGAAGTCGCCACCAAAATCGTCGCCGTCGTATCCCGCGACATCGTCATAGTCGCCGGCATCGTCTGCGACCGCGGGCTCGTGGCTCGCGGTGTCGAACAGCCCGGCGCGGGTGTTGCCGTCGTCGCCCCCGCGCGGGCTCGCTGAGCGGCCCATGTCCTCAAGCCCGGCCTGGCGCGAGAGATCGCCGCCCTGGTTGCCGCCGGACCACGGCGAACTGTCGCGCGGCGCGCCGGCCGAGGGATCGAACGCGCTGTGCGCCTGGCCGCCGCCCATCATCGAGCGCAGGCCGCCCATCAGCAGCGAGCCGCCGACCACGCCCGCGGCGGCTGCCGCGGCGGTGCCGAGAAACGAGCCGCCCATGCCGCCCGAAGCCATTGGCGGCGAATTCACCGGCGCCGACATCGTCCCGGAAGCCGGCATAGGCTCGCCCTGTGTTGGCGCGCCGGCATTGCGCCAGGCCGACGACATGCCGGGCCTGACCGTGGGGACCGAGCCGGTGCGTCGCGGTTCGCCGACGCCCAGGGTCTCGCGCATGCTGCCCAGGAAGGAGGTGTCGCGTGGCGGCGCGTCCGGTGCGCCGGCGGCTTCGAGTTCGCGGATGCGGGCCTCGGCGCGCTTGAGCACCTCGTCCTGCACCAGCACGGTCTGCACCAGCGCATAGGCGGCGTTGGGAGCACGCTGAAAGCCGTCATAGATCGCCTGCTCGGCCGCCGGATCGCGGCTGGCGTTTTCCAGCGTCGCGATGCGGTCGAACAACTCGTTGATAAGATTGCGTTCCTCTGGAGTCATGATCGCGTCTTTCTGCCGTGACGACAGCCAAGATGTAGGTGGCGGAGGTGACGGCGGAATGGTTGCGAAAGCATTTATTTTCGGTCGCAAGGGCCGCGGCCCGGCCATAATCGGATGTATGGGTGCCGGTCGGTCGTCCGGTCCACAATGTTGCGGGGCAATACGTTTCACCGAGTGTCACTCACCGACCGAACTGCCAGCGGCTTGCAGTTCCAGGCTGGAAGCGGTCGGAGGTGGTCGGTTAGTCGCAGCCGGCGTCGCGGATTGGGCGTTTCCTCAAACGGCAAGATTCGATACCACAGCAGGCAGGTCTTAAGTGCCAGACGCCTGCGGCGAACCGCAGGCCACGAAGACGCAAACGATTGGAGGATAGCCATGACCCGCACCCGGAGACTTTTCATCTCGACATCTGCCGTAGCACTGGCTGCGGCATTTACCTTTGCGGCCATGCCAGCCGCCGATGCGCAGCAGCGTAAGTCGATCCGCTGGGCGACTTCCAGCATCGACAGCTACGGCTACAAGGTCGCGGCTTCGGTCACCAAGATCATCGAAGAGGCACTGGGCGGCGAATACACCGTCACGGTCAATCCCTATCCGTCGACAACTGCGGCGATGAAGGCGGCGATGGAAGGCAATGGCGAGATCGGCTACACGGCCGACGTCGGCATGACGGACCTCTATGCGGGCGAGGGCGGTTTCAAGAACTACACGCCGGCGAAGCAGAAGCTGGTGCACACCTGGTACGCCTATCCGATGGAATCGTTCATGGCGGTGTCGGTCAAGAACGCCGACAACTACAAGTGCTGGAAGGACTTCAGCGGCAAGCCGGTGTTCTTCACGCCGGCCGGTTTCATGAATTGGCTGAACTTCCGCCGCATCTACAAGACGCTGGGCTACGACTTCAAGCACGTGCAGATCGACCCGAAGACGCAGTCCGACGCCTTGCAGGGCGGCACGATCACCGGCGCGGTCGCCTACACCACGGCGGGACGCTCGCTGGCGCCGTATTGGAAGGAGACCGAGATCCGCATGGATGTCAGGGTGATCAATCCGTGCCCTGACGAGGTTGCCAAGCTCAAGGCCGGCGGTCTGGCAGTCGAGACCGTCGATCCCAAGAGCGCCTTTACCAAGGACGTCGGCGTCAAGCAGATCGAGGGCGTGCCGATCCTGTTCGGTTACAATGTGCGGCCCGATATGCCGGAGGACGTCGTCTACAAGATTTTGGTCGCGTTCGATAAGAACAAAGACAAGCTCGCCGCGATGGACCCGGGCTTCACGCCGATGGCGAAGAACTTCGTCGGCATGCAGGTCAACGGCATCAACGCCAATCCGGACATCGCCGTGCACCCAGGTTTGGTCAAGTTTCTGAAGGAAAAGAACGCCTGGAACGACAAGTGGAAGATCGCCAGCCCGGCTGGCTGACCGTCTGACGGAACATGGGGGCAGGGCGGGCGCCGCTGACGCGCCCGCCCATCCGCCGTTCCGAGCCCGACGGCAGGCGGGGCGCGGCGGATGATCCGCAGAGCGGGAAGAGCATGCTCGACGCGGTCAAGAAGCAACTCAATCTGGCCAACCTGATCTTCGCTTTCGCGCTGATCCAGGCCGGCTGGCTGATCTGGTACTACTACACGGGGTACGGCGGCCCGCAGGAACTGGTCGCGCGCGTCATGTCGATCGCGCTGATCCTGCAGATTCTGCTGATGTATCGGCAGGGCGATCTCTATAAGTGGCTGCCGCCGATCGCCAATCGCATCATCGTCATCGCCTACATCGGCATCTGTTGCTACGCGTTCTATCACTTCTGGCTCGAGTTCGAAGAGATCGCCATCTACCGGCAGGGGTCCTATACGCAACAGGACTTCATCGTCGGGCTCCTGGTGTTTCTTCTGGTCATGGAGTTGTCGCGGCTCGCCCATCCGGTGCTGTTCTGGACCAACATGGTCCTGATTGCCTATACGCTCTATGGCTACCTCAGCCCGGTCGATTTCTTCTGGCATCCCGGTACGACGTTCTACCGCGTCGTCACCTCCAGCACGGTCGAGTTCTCGACCGGCATCTACGGCATCTACGGCCAGCTCGCGCTGACGCTGATCGCCGCCTTCCTGCTGCTCGCCGGCGTCGCCAACGGCTTCGAGGCGCAGCGGGCGATGATCAACGTCATGCGCATGATCGCCGGCCGCTCGCGGCAGATGGTGCCGCAGACCGCGGTGCTCGGCTCGAGCGCGATCGGCATGATCAGCGGCAGCGGCTCAGCCAATGCCGCGGTGGTCGGCACCATCACCATCCCGTTGATGATCCGCTACGGCGTGCCGCCGACGTTTGCGGCCGCGGTCGAGACCGCCGCCTCGATGGGCGGGCTCTTGATGCCGCCGATGATGGGAGTCGGCGCGTTCCTGATGTCGGAATTCCTCGGCGTGCCCTACTGGGACGTGGTGCTGCGCGGCTTCGGCCTCGCCTTCGTGTATTTTGCTGCGATCGGCATGGCGGTCTATCTCTTGTGCGTGCGGCTGTTGCCCTCCGAGCCGGTGGAAGCGCCGCCGGTGCCGCTCTACGACAAGATCAAGACCGGCATCTTCTTCTCTTCGGTGCTTTGCCTGCTCTATCTGCTGGGTTTCGCCGGCGTCGGTGAACTTCTTGCCGCCCTGCAGACCGCGGCGTTCATGCTCATCCTGCTCATCCTGGTTTTCCTGATCTTCAAGTATGCCTTGAAGGACCCGGCGCTCTCCGGCGAAACCTTGTTCGGCAATCTGCGGCGCGCGGTCGAGACCCACGGCGAGATGACGTCCTATCTGACGCTGCTGCTCGCCACGCTGGGCATCATGATCGGGCTGTTTACCGTCACCGGCTTCATCAACCGGATGGGCGGCATGCTGCTCGATCTCGGCGCGTGGAACATCATTGCGATGATCGGCATGGCCTGGGTGTTCGGCTGGCTGGCCGGCGCCGGACTGCCGCCGACCGCGACCTATATCATCGGCGCGGTGGTGATCGTGAGGCCGATGCAGGAGCTCGGCGTCGATCCCTGGGTCGCGCACTTCTTCGTCTTCCTGATGTCGGTCTGGGGCGAGCTGTCGCCGCCGACCTCGCTGACCGCCGCGGTGTCGGCGCGCATCGCCAATGCGTCGTTCCTCAGAACCATGTACGAGGCGCTGAAAATCTGCGCGCCGATCACGCTGATGACGTTCGCGATCTTCACCCGCTCCAACATGGTGGTGACCACCGGCTGGCCGCAACTCGCGGACATCGCGCTGGTGCTGGTGAGCACCTGCGGCATCACTTTCGCGATGTTCGGGCGCTGGTTCGAGAACGGCGCCATCGATATCGCGACGCGCTGCCTGCTCGCTGCCGTGTCGTTCCTGTGCATGTTCTACCCCGACGCTCGGGTCTCGGCCGCGGTGGCGGTGGTGGTTCTGGCGGCGACGGTGTTCGGCATCTGGCGGCACCGCCATATTGCGCCACCGAAGACCCCGGTCGCCGCCGTGCCGGTCGAGGACGAAGCCGTGGGCGATCTCACGCCGGTGCTGGCGGAAGCCAAGCGCGACATCGGATAGTGCCGTAGTCGGTTTGTGAACCGGCGACGGTGCAAGGCTCGCGGCTTGTCAGCGCCGGCGGACAATGAAATCATACTCGCATCCCATGTACTTCGGGGTTGCCGTGGGGCTTCGTCCGGTACGCGTTGTCATCGCTTGTGTCCTGATCGCCGCGGCAGCGGTGGCCGCGCTGGCCGTGTTCACCCAGGTCGGCGTCGGCAGGATCGAACGGGAGAACCCACCCTCCGGCCGGTTCGTCGAGGTCGATGGCGGCCGGATGCATCTGCTGGAGTTCGGTGACGCCGATGCACCGCCGGTGGTCTTGCTGCACGGCGCCGGCACCAATCTGAGCGACATGCGGCTTGCGCTTGGCGAACGGTTGGCGGCAACACATCGGGTGATCCTGATCGACCGTCCCGGTCACGGCTGGAGCGAACGGCCGGGCGGCGTGGCGGACGCTTCGCCGGCCCGCCAGGCGCTTCTGGTGCATCAGGCGCTCGTGCAGATTGGCGTCAGCGGCGCGATCATGATTGCCCATTCGTGGGCCGGCGCTGTGGCGACCGCCTACGCCCTCGCCTGTCCGGACGGCGTCGCCGGTCTGGTGCTGCTGGCGCCGGTGACGCGGCCCTGGGTCAACAACATCGCCTGGCACGATAGTCTCGTGAAGGCGATCCTGGCGGAAGGCGCACGGGCTGCTGCGATTCCGTTGGTCGGGTCATTGGTGGCGAGCACGTTGTCGTTGCCGCTCGGCATGGCGCTGATCGGGCCGAGCGTGCAGAGCGCGTTCGCTCCACTGGAGCCGCCGCCGGACTATCTTGCCCGGTCCGGCGCAGAGCTGGTGTTGCGGCCGTCGGCGTTCACCGCCAATGCCCAGGACATGGAGCGGCTCGACGCCGGTATCGCGGCGCTGGCGCAGGACTACCGCCGCATCACGGCGCCGACCGTGATCGTCACCGGCGACCGTGATGGCGCACTGTCGCCCGGGACCCATGCGGCAGCGATTGCGGCGGTGATGCCGCGCGCAAAGCTGGTGGTGGTGCCGGGCGCCGGACACATGGTGCACTTTGCGGCGCCTGAACGCATTGTCAGCGCGATCGTCGACATGAGTAATGGCGGCGAGCCTGGCCCGACGCGTGCGCGTCAGCAATGTTCGTTTGCCGCGGCGCCGTCGCGGACGTAGTCCGAGTTGAACTCGATTTTGGTTTCCGCCAGCCGGCGGACCATTCCGCCGGCGATGCCGACGCCAAAGACGTAGCTCCAGCCCCAGGTGAAATCGAACAAGTTCGACTCGGCGAACGAGCCGACCACGGTCTGGGTCACGATCATGAGCCCGATCCACGCCGGCAATGTGCCGCCGCGGAACAGCATCAGGTGCGCGGTCCACATCGCCCACAGCACCGCCATACCGGCGAGCCCGAGTTGCATGCCGATGGCGAGAGTCTGCTGGTGCGGATTGATGGTCACGGTGGCCTGGCCCGGCCCCGCAACCGATCGCGCGTACAGCGACTGCACCGAGCCGGTGCCATGCCCGAACAAGGGCCGGTCGCCGATGAACGTCAGCGACTTTTGCCAGAATCCAGGACGGGAGCCGAGCCAGCGTCCAGGCTCGGACTGGATGCCGTTCCAGGCCGCCATCGTTCGAGTCCTGATCTCGGGCGATGCCAGCCAAGCCGCGGCGCACAGGATCGCAACGGCACCGATCGACATCAGCGCGTGCTTGCCGCTGAGCGTCTTTATCGCGAGCAGCACGAAGAGCAGCGCGACGGTTACCGTGACGATGAATGGAAGGCCGAAAATTGCTTGCGCCGTTGCGACGACGGAGACGTTGACCAGAAAGGCGAGGGCGAGCGCCAACATGGCACCCGCAGCCAGCGTCTTCCCCCGGCGCAGACGCTCGATGGCGATAAACAGCAGCGCGAACGTGCAGAGAATGAATTCGGCGCATTGCGTCGCCGCGTTCTTGATTGGGACGCCAAGGTCTTCGCCGGGTGCAATGAGGTGCGGCCAGTGCAGGGAGACGAACGATAGCGCCAGCAGCACGCTGCAGGAGACGAGATAGCCGCCAAGGATCAAGCGCCCGCGGTTTGAGCGGCGGAACTGCACGAGAAGAAGCGGGATCAGCAGCAGCTTGAGAAATGAATCGAGGCCGCCGAGGCGCTCGGGCCAGGTGACGTCGGCCCACAGCATGCCCAACGCAGCAAGCAGAGCGAGCGCGACCGGCAGCCCGCCGGCCACGGTCGCGACCTCGCGCCAAACATCGCCGGCCTTGAGCGTCGGCAGCAGCGCCAACAGCCAGAGCACAACCAGAATGCTGACCACCGAGCTCGACCAAGGCAGCGCCACCACGATGGCGATCGCCAGGCCATCGGCCAGCTGTGCCATCGGGCGATCGAGCGAAGGTGCGGTCATCGGCACCGAATGAGCGAGTTCAGGCGATCGTCATGCCGCGGCTTGCGAGCACTGCCGGGAATGCGTCACCGCCGAGGAAGGCGTACTCACGTTCGCGCAGCGTCGTCAGCGGATCAAGCCGCTTGAGCTCGTCGTCGACGAAGCCCGGATGACACATGACGACGCTGCCGTCCGGCAGCCCGTCGAGAAATCCTGGAAACATAACCGCAAAATCGGCGTCATCGCGGAACGCATAGGCGCCGGCGAAGGCCGGATTGGTGCGCACCCCGAGCGCCGCGGCGCGCTCGCGAAACCGGCGGCTCAGCACGTCGAGCAGGAACGCCTTGGGATTGGTCCACGGCGCGGCGGTCGTCACGCGTCCGCATTGCCGCAGCCACGCCCCGGGCGCCTCCTCCTTCGCCACCGTCAGCACGGCTTCGCCGACCTGCGGAAAGATATGAACGTGCTGGTGGCCGTCGATGAAATCGGGGGCGCGGCCGAAGGCGGAGCGGAAGGCAGCGATCTGGGCGCGCACTTCCGCGGCGAGGGCATCGGCGCCAAAGCGTCCGAGCAGCGCCGCCATGAGCGTGCCGCCAAGCGGCAAAAACGAGCCGTCGCGCAGCGGCGCAAAGCCTCGGCTCAAGGGACGAAACGGTGCGGTCAACGTGAAGTGCAGACCGATTGCCGCGCGCCGGGCCGACGCATTGAGTGCGCCGAGCGCCGCCGCCTCGAACCGGTTGAAGCCCGGCGCCGTCACCATCACCGAGGTGGCGTTGAGCCGACCGCGCACGATCAGGTCGCGGATTGCGACATTGACGGCGGGTGAGATGCCGTAGTCGTCCGCGCACAAGACGATGCGCTGCTGGACGCGGCTCGCAGTCTGCTCGTTGCGCACGGGCGGCTCTTACTGCGCCTTGATGCCGGCCTTCTTGATGACCGGCCACCACTTGTCGGCTTCGGCCTTGTGGAAGGCGGCGAAGCCCGCGGGCGATTGCTGCTCGCGCGGGGCGACTTCGTGGCCCTGATCGGTCAACCGTTTCTGCACCGCGGGATCGGCCAGTGCGGCGACGACGGCAGCGTTGAGCTTGGCGATCACATCCGGCGGCGTGCCCTTGGAGGCCCAGAGCCCGTGCCACAACGAAATCGCCACCTCCGGCACGCCCATCTCCTCGGCGGTCGGAACATCGGGCGCGGCGAACCAGCGCTTCCTCGCCATCACCGCCATCGGCTTGATGTTGCCGGCGCGCGCCTGCGGCAGAGAGTTCGCCGCCATGTCGCACATGAAGTCGATCTGGCCGGCGACCAGGTCCTGCATCGCGGGCGCGCCGCCCTTGTAGGGTACGAACTGATAGCGCGTGCCGGTAGCCTTCTGGAACGTCAGCCCGCAGATGTGGCCCCCGCTTCCAAAGCCGACGATCCCGGCCGAGGCTTTGTCCTGGTTGTTCTTGATCCAGGCGATCAACTGCTTGAGGTCCTGCACCGGCAGCGCCTTCTTGGTAACCATCCAGAGCGGCGTGTCGGCGACTTTCGCCACCGGCTCGATGTCCTTGAGGATGTCGTACTGCACCGGATAGGTCGCGGCTGACGCCACGTGGGTTGCCCAGTTGCCGAAGGAGAGCGTGTAGCCGTCGCCGGGCGCGCGTGCGACGCGGTTCACCGACAACGTACCGCCGGCGCCGGCCACGTTCTCGACGATCACCGGCTGGCCGAGCGTGCCCTTCATGTGATCGGCGAGGGTTCGCGCCAGCAAGTCGCTGGCGCCGCCGGGCGGCAGCGGCACCACGATGGTGATGAGCCGCGAAGGAAACGTTTGCGCGGCGGCGGTCGTGGCCGCGGCGATCAGGATGACGAGAGCCGTGAACAGGCGCTGCATGATGAACCTACCTTGGACGAGGCCTTTTCTTGGGCGAGGTATTGTCCCGGCCATTGATAGCACAGCTTTGAGATCGATCGATGTGACACGTGACTCCCGCCCAACGCTCCCACTTTCGGGCAAGATCATCGCCATGGCACGGGCCGGAAGCGGCCGCACTTCGTTTCGCTGCGCGGTCGAGGGATGAGCGCGGTTACAGCGCCGCGAAGTCGATCGGCTGGTGGCGGTCGAGCGTCCGGTGGATTGGCGGCAGCGGATATTTCAGGCCGGTCGCGCAGTTGAACAGCACGACCTGTTCGGTCTTCTTGATGCGGCCGTCGGCCAGGCCCTGCTGGAGCGCCGCGTAGGTCGCGGCGCCCTCGGGGCAGAGCAGCAGCCCTTCATCGCGCGCCACTTCATCGAGCGCGGCCGAGATCGCGTCGTCATCGACCGCGATGGCGAAGCCGTTGCTCTCGCGCACCGCCCGCAGGATCAGGAAATCGCCGACCGCCTGTGGCACGCGGATGCCGGACGCAATGGTGTGCGCATCCTCCCAGCGCGTGGCATGCTCGACGCCCTGCTCGTAAGCGCGCACCATCGGCGCGCATCCGGCCGCCTGCACTGCGACCATGCGCGGCCGCTTCTTGCCTATGAAGCCAAGCGCTTCGAGTTCGGAGAATGCCTTCCACATGCCGATCAGCCCGGTGCCGCCGCCGGTCGGATAGAGGATGACGTCGGGCACCTGCCAGCCGAGCTGTTCGGCAAGCTCGATCCCCATCGTCTTCTTGCCTTCGATCCGATACGGTTCTTTGAGCGTCGAGGTGTCGAACCAGCCGACCTTCTCCTTGCCCTGCGCGACCAGCTTGCCGCAATCGTCGATCAGTCCATTGACGCGGTAGACGCTGGCGCCCTGCAGCGCGATCTCGCTGACGTTCACCTCGGGCGTATCCTCGGGACAGAATATCGTGGTGCGGATACCGCAGCGGCTCGCATAGGCGGCGAGCGCCGCGCCGGCATTGCCGTTGGTCGGCATCGCCATGTGGGTAACGCCGAGCGCCTTGGCCATCGACACCGCCATCACCAACCCGCGCGCCTTGAACGAACCGGTCGGCAGCCGGCCCTCGTCCTTGACGATGATCTCCGCCGCGCCGAGCGTCTTACCGAGCTTCGGCAGCGTCAGGAGCGGCGTGACCGCTTCGCCCAGGCTGACGATGTCGGCGAGACGTCGTACCGGGAGGAGTTCGCGGTAGCGCCAGAGGTCCTGCGGCCGCTCGGCCAGCGCGTCCTTGGTCAGCGCCTTGCGGACGCCTTCGAGATCGTAGCGCACCAGCAGCGGCTTGCCGGCGCGCGACAGGTTATGTAGCGCATCTGCCGGGTAGCGCTCCCCGGTCGCCGAGCATTCGAGATGGGTCACGAAGGTCGGCCGTTCGGTGGTCAGGTTGGCGTCAAAGCGCAATGCGTTTCTCCCCGAAGTGCGACTACTCAATCCGCGTACCCGGCTGCGGCGCACGCGCGCGAAACACGACGAAATGCGACAGCGAGAAATTGACCACGAAACTCGCCAGAATGGCGAGGAGCTTCGCGGCCAGCACCGGGATCCAGAACGATGCGACAACCAGCACCGCCGTATTGGCGATCACGCCGGCAACGCCGGAGACAACGAACGCGCCGTACGACCGCCACCGCAGTTGGCGCCCGGACTCCGCCGCGAAGGTGATATACGAATTCATCACGTAGGACGCGGACACCGCGACGATCCACGCGAGCAGGTTGGCGGGCACTAGCGCCAGCCCGAGCCAGCTATAGGCGATGAGGAAAATTCCGAGATCGATCAACGTATTGACGACGCCGACAAGGGCGAAGCTCAAGGCCTTGAGCGAGACGGCGCGGTCCTGCCAGCCTTGCGCAAGGCGGGCTGAAAGACGATCGAGGAGGGGAGGGAGCCGCATCAGGCGGCCCGCTTAGCACGTCTGGGACGGATAATTCACCTCCCGAACCGGGAAAGGCGGAAATGATGCCGCGCTGCGGATGAGACGTGTCGGCAGCGGCAGTCTCGGCTCGCTCCCTCCCCCGCTCACGGGGAGGGTTGGGGAGGGGCAGCGGGCACTAATCGTTGCGCCCCTCCTGGCCCTCCCGCGCCGGGAAGGGGACGGTCTGACGTGGCCTTCTACTCGAGGGTGCGCGCGACAGGGCCTGCCGGTTGCGCTATGAATCCCCTGGAGCAGGGGACACCCGCCCGAAAGGTCAAGAAAAGGGCCAAGAACATGGCGCCGAATGCGGCGAACCGATCAAGTTCCACCGGCGTTCCGTCGCATCCCCGCGCCCGCGCCGAGGCCGGTTTGTCTCTCGTCGTCCCGATGTTCAACGAAGCGAACAACCTGCCCGGGCTGCATGCGCGGCTGGGCGAGGTCACCCGGCGATTGCGCGACACGCGGGGCATCGCCGCTGAGGTGGTCTATGTCGACGACGGCAGCCGCGACGCCACGCTCAGCGTCGCCCAGGGTCTGCCGGCCGAAGTGCTCGACGTTCAGGTGGTGTCGCTGTCGCGCAATTTCGGCAAGGAGGCCGCGCTGATGGCCGGGCTGGATCACGCCCGCTTCGGTGCTGTGCTGTTCATGGATGGCGACGGCCAGCATCCGCCCGACCTGGTGGAGCGGCTGGTGGCGCACTGGCTCGATGACGGCTACGACGTGGTCTACACCGCCAAGGCGCACCGCGAGAACGAGCCGTGGCTGCGCCGTCAGGGCGTCAAGATTTTCTATCGCCTGATCAACTGGCGCGCGCGCCAGAAGATTCCCGAGGACGCCGGCGACTTTCGCCTGCTGTCGCCGCGCGCCGCCGCCGCGCTGCGGCAGTTGCCGGAACGCAACCGGTTCTTCAAGGGCCTCGCAACCTGGATCGGTTTCCGGCAGGTGCGCGTCGATTACGAACCGGCGGAGCGCACCCATGGTAGCACCAGTTGGAATGTCTCCTCGCTGATTGGCCTGTCGATCGAGGGGCTGACATCGTTCTCGGTCGCGCCGCTTCGGCTCGCGAGCATGCTCGGGGTATTGCTGGCGTTCGGCGCCTTCGTGTTCGGCGTGCAGATCATGTTCGAGACCATCGCCTACGGAAAATCGGTGCCCGGCTATCCGTCGGTGGTTGTGGGCTTGATGGTGCTGGGCGGCGTGCAGTTGATCATGATCGGGATCATGGGCGAGTATATCGGCAAGATCCTGTCGGAGATTAAGGCCCGGCCGGTCTACTTCGTCGCCGAGCACACCCTCAAGACCGCTGCCGGAAGCAATGCAACGGAGGATTCGGGAACGCGCTCGGCCGCCGAGTGAATACACGCAAACTGCAAGGCCTGCACGATAATGGGCCGGCAATGTTGGGAGGATTCAAATGCGCAAGTGGTTCTCGGCGATCGCAGTGATCGCCGTCTTGAGTGTGTCCAGCGCACAGGCGCAGACATTTCCTGCTCGGCCAGTGACCCTGGTGGTGCCGTTCGCGCCCGGCGGGCCGGTCGATGTGCTGGCCCGCATCATGGCCGAGCGCATGAAAACATCGCTCGGCCAGCCGGTGATCGTCGAGAACGTCGCCGGCGCAGCCGGCAGCCTCGGCGTGGGGCGCGTGGCGCGCGCCGCGCCTGACGGCCACACGCTCAGCATCGGCCCGGGCTACGCCACGCACGTCGTTAATGCGGCAATCTACGACCTGCCATACGACGTGGTGAAGGATTTCGAGCCGATCTCGCTGATCGGCGTCATGCCGGAGATCATCGTCGCCCGCAAAACCATGCCGGCGGACGACCTCAAGGGCTTCATCGGCTGGCTGAAGGCCAACTCCGGCAAGGCGACGCAGGGCACGTCCGGCATCGGCAGCGCCGGGCATCTCGCCGGCGCGCTGTTCCAGAAGCTCACCGGCACCAGCTACGCGTTCGTGCCGTATCGCGGCCTCGCACCGGCGATGCAGGACCTGCTCGCCGGACAGGTCGATATGCTGAGCGACGTGCCGACCAGCGCGCTGCCGCAGATCAAGAGCGACACCATCAAGGCCTATGCGGTGACCGCCAAGACACGTCTCGCCGGCGCGCCCAACATCCCGACCGTGGACGAAGCCGGACTGCCCGGCTTCCACGCCTCGGTCTGGTATTCGCTCTGGGCGCCGGCCGGCACCCCGAAGGACGTGATCGGCAAGCTCAATGCCGCCGTTGTCGACGCACTTGCCGATCCGGCGGTGCGCAAGCGGCTCGCCGAGATCGGGCAGGAGGTCGTGCCGCGCGACCAGCAAAATCCGCAGGCGCTGGCGGCGCTGCAGAAGTCCGAGATCGAGAAGTGGTGGCCCATCATCAAGGCCGCCAACATCAGGGGAAAGTGAGACGCCGAGCGATCGCGACAGTTCATGACATAACCGCCGAGGGCAGCATGACGAGATCAAAGCGTGCCAGCACGATCGCGATGTCCATCCTGACGGCCGCCTGCGCCGCCGTCGGCGTCGCCGCCGCCGAGACCTACCCGACGCGGCCGATCACCATGGTGGTGTCGTTCGCGGCCGGCGGTCCGCTCGGCACCGTGGCGCGCATCCTGTCCGAACCGATGCGCACGGCGCTCGGCCAGAGCATCATCATCGAGAACGTCACCGGTGCGGCGGGTTCGATCGGTGTCGGCCGCGTCGCCCGCGCGCAGCCGGACGGCTACACGCTGAGTATCGGCCACTGGAGCACGCATGTCGTCAACGGCGCGATCTACTCGCTGCAGTACGACCTGTTGCGCGACTTCGATCCGGTGGTTCTGCTGCCCTCGAATCCGATGATCGTGGTCAGCAAGAATGCGGTGCCGGCGAAAACGCTCAAGGAACTGGTCGCCTGGATCAAGGCCAACGAAGGCAAGGTGTCGGCCGGCACCGCTGGCGCCGGGTCGGGGACCCATATTGCCGGCGTCTATTTTCAAAAAGTGACCGGCGCCAACGTTGCGTTCGTGCCGTATCGCGGCACCGGCCCGGCATTGCAGGATCTCGTGGCGGGCCAGATCGATCTGATCGTCGATCAGGTGTCGAATTCGATCCAGCATGTCCGCAATGGCAAGATCAGGGCCTATGCGGTGACCGCGAAGGCCAGGCTGCCGTCGGCGCCGGACGTTCCGACCGCGCTTGAAGCCGGGTTCGACGGACTCGACGTCAGCGTCTGGTACGGCCTGTGGGCGCCGAAGGGCACGCCCAAGGACGTGATCGCGAAGCTCAACGCCGCCACCAAGGCCGCCTTGGCCGACCCGGCGGTGCGCAAGCGCTTCGCCGATCTCGGCCTCGAAGTGCCGCCGCTCGAACGGCAGACGCCGGAAGCGCTCGGTGCCTTCCACAAGGCCGAGATCGAGAAATGGTGGCCGGTGATCAAGGCCGCCGGCATCAAGGCCAATTGAGCCGCATCTTATCATCAGAGCCCTCAACATCGTGGAGTGAAGCGCGACGGATCAGTAACGCACGAGCCGGACGAACAGGGCTCGGCACAACCGGGAGGAACGACCATGACGAGGTACTCGACGAAGTACTTTTGCGCGGCCACGCTCATCGTCTTAGCGAGCATCATGAGCGCCGCCGCACAGACCTACCCGGTTCGTCCGATCACGATGATTGTGCCTTACCCGCCGGGAGGGCCGACCGACACGCTGGGGCGGATTCTCGCGGAACGCATGCGGGCCACGCTCGGCCAACCGGTGATCGTCGAAAATGTCGGCGGAGCAGGCGGCACGATCGGCGCCGCACGCGCGGTACGGGCGGCGCCCGACGGCTACACCATCAACTTCAGCAACGTCGCTTCGCATGTGTTCAGCAACGTCGTCTACAAGCTGCCGTTCGACATGCTGGCCGACCTTGAGCCGATTGCGCTGCTCACCATCTCGCCCGTCTGGATTATCGCCCGCAACAGCCTGCCGGCGAAGGACGTCAAGGAACTGGTCGCGTGGCTCAAGGCCAATTCCGACAAGGCGACCTGGGGCATCGTTGGACCCGGCAGCCCGGCGCACCTGTGCGGCGTCTATTTTCAGAAGAATACCGGAACGACCTTCCAGTTCGTGCCGTACCGCGGCGCCGGTCCGGTGATTCAAGACCTGGTGTCCGGGCAGATCGATCTGTCCTGTATCGAGGCCTCGGCCTCGCGCCCGGCGGTCCAGGGCGGCAAGGTCAAGGCCTATGGGCTGCTCGCCAAGACTCGTTGGGCGGCGTCGCCGAATACGCCCACCATCGACGAAGCCGGCGTGCCGGGACTCTATCTGCCGTTCTGGCACGGCATGTGGGCGCCCAAGGGCACGCCCGCCGACGTGGTCGGGCAACTCAATGGCGCCTTGGTCGACGCGCTGGCCGATCCCGCTGTCAGCAAGCGTTTCACCGATCTCGGCGTCGCAATCGCACCGCGCGAGCAGCAGAGTGCGGACGGGCTGCGTAGCCATCACAAGGCGGAACTCGACAAATGGCGGCCGATCATCGAGGCCGCCAGCATCAAGCCAGAATAATCAGATGCCGGACGCCGGTCGGTCGGATCGTCCGGCAATTCACGCCTAGCGGTAAAGGACAGCCGATCAAACAAGGCGGGCGCGGCAAAGCGATCGCGCGACCGATAACTCGGGAGGTACGCACCCATGATACTTCAGCGCCGCCGATTTCTGCAACTTGCAGCGGGCACTGCCGCGCTGCCGTCTGCCTCGCGCCTCGCTGTGGCGCAAACCTATCCCGCGCGTCCCGTGACCTTGGTGGTCTTCGTTCCCGCCGGTGGGTCGCCCGACATCGTCGCGCGGCTCATCGGTCAATCACTGTCGCAACGGCTGGGTCAGACCATCGTCATCGACAACCGGCCGGGCGCCGGCGGCAATCTGGCCCTGCAGGCGGTCGCCCGTGCGCCCGCCGACGGCTATACGCTCATGCTCGTTGCCGTGCCGCACGCTATCAACGCGACGCT
This sequence comes from Xanthobacteraceae bacterium, assembly GCA_050179645.1. Taxonomy (GTDB): domain Bacteria; phylum Pseudomonadota; class Alphaproteobacteria; order Rhizobiales; family Xanthobacteraceae; genus VAZQ01. The sequence continues at coordinate 19,864 of JBFXEX010000014.1, forward strand.
CCATGAGAAGAGCAACGTTCACGTTGCGCGCGACATCGATCCGGTTTCCGGCATCTATCTGGGCGCTTTCGCCATGCTGGTGAATCCGTCCCTGCCGGTCGGAACGGTCTCCGACTTTATTGCCCATGCGAAGGCCAATCCCGGCAAGCTCAACATGACGTCGAGCGGGGCCGGAAATCTGAGCCACCTGTCGGGCGAATTGTTCAAGATGATGACCGGCATCGACATGGTTCACGTGCCTTACAAGGGCACTGTGCCGGCGCTCGCCGGCCTGATGGCGGGGGACGTGCACGTCATGTTCGACTCCATGACCTCTGCGCTGCCGCATCTTCAGTCGGGCAGGCTTCGCGCGCTGGCGGTCACGACCGCGTCGCGGTTGACGACACTGCCCGACATTCCCACCGTCGCGGAGACCGTTCCGGGCTACATTGTGAACGGATGGCTGGGTCTTGGCGCGCCCAAGGGCACGCCGATCGAAATCATCGACCGGGTCAACAAGGAGACCAACGCGGTTCTCGCCGAACCCGCGATCAAGGCGCGCCTTGCCCAGGTGGGCGGCACCCCGCTCGTCGGCTCACCCGCCGATTTCGGCCGGCACGTTGCCGAGGCGACCGAGAGATGGGGCAAAGTGGTGAAGTTCGCGGGTCTGAAGGCTGATCGATGAACAGGATCGGTCGATCACCACCACTTCAACAAGCATGAGCGTCGTCGACAGGGCGGCGCCAGGGAATTTGTCCAAGGAGGCATGCATGAAGCGAATTGTTCTGACTGTCTGGACCCTCGCCGTTCTGGCGATGGCCGCGGCCGCGGCCGCGGCGCAAAGCTACCCGTCGCGTCCGGTGACAATGATCGTGCCGTTCCCGGCCGGCGGGCCGACCGACAGTCTCGCACGCATCGTGTCGGAGCGGATGAAGGCCGCGCTCGGCCAGCCGGTCATCATCGAGAATGTCGGCGGTGCCGGCGGCTCGATCGGCGTCACCCGCGTGGCCCGCGCGGCGCCCGACGGCTACACCATCGGCATCGGTCAGCTTACCTCGTACGTGTTCAGCAGCGCCGTCTACAATACCAGCTATGACCTGCTGAAGGACTTCGAGCCGGTGGCACTGCTGACCACCGCGCCGCAATGGCTGATCGGCCGCGGCGATCTCCCGGCGAAGAATTTGTCGGAGGTGATCACCTGGCTGAAGTCCAATGGCGGCAAGGCGTCTTTCGGCACGATCGGAATCGGCAGTCCTTCGCACGTGTTCGCGACCCTGTTCCAGAAGACCACCGGCACGCAGTTCCAACTCGTGCCTTATCGCGGTGGTGCCCCGGCGATGCAGGATCTCATTGGCGGGCAGATCGACTTGTCCTGCCTCGAAGCGTCGAACACGCTCGCCAACGTGCGCGCCGGCAAGATCAAGGCCTTCGCGCTGCTCAGCAAGGCGCGCTGGGCGCAGGCCCCCGACGTACCGACCGCCGAGGAAGCGGGCGTGCCGCTCGCCATGCCGTTCTGGCACGGGCTGTGGGTGCCGCGCGGCACACCGAAGGATATCGTCGCCAAAATCAACGCCGCGGTCGTCGACACGCTGACCGATCCGGCAATCACCAAGCGTCTCGCCGACATGGGCCAGGAGATTCCGCCGCGAGACCAGCTCACGCCCGCCGTGCTCGGTGCCTTCCACAAGGCCGAGATCGAGAAATGGTGGCCGGTTATCAAAGCCGCCAACATCAAGGCGAATTGACCCCGCGGTGCGCGCACGCGCCGTCCTCGCCCGCTTGGATGAAGGTCAACCACCGGCACGTCACCGTCCCGTCACCCCTTGGATGACGGGCACTCATGCTGATGGCATGACCTCATCGCACGCCGAGCTGCGGCAGGAAGGTCGCGATCTGCGGGACAAGTGCGATGGCGACAATCACCAGTAGCAGCACAGCCCAGTACGGGATGGCGCCGTAGAAAATCTCGCTCAGGGGCACAGCGGCATCGGCGATTGCCGAGCGCACCGTGAACACCAGCAGGCCGAACGGCGGCGTCAAGAGTCCGCACTCGACCGCCAGAATGCCCATGATGGCAAACGCCACCGGGTCGAAGCCGAGCGCGGCGGCAATCGGCGCGAAGATCGGCACCGTCAGCAGGATGATCGAGATCGAGTCGATCAGGCAGCCGAGCACGAACCAGATCGCCACCATCAGGGACAGCACGCCCCAGCTGCCGAGGCCGGCGCCGACCAGGAAGCCCTTGGCGGCTTCGGTGAAGCCGGTCATCGAGAGGACGCGCGAATAAAGTTGCGCGCAGAACAGCAGCAGCAGCAGCGGGCCCGAGGTGCGCCCGACCGACAGGATCACCTCCCAGACCTCGCGCAGATTGATGCCCTTGATCAGCGCCAGAAGGAGCGCGCCGACCGCGCCGACGCCAGCGCCTTCGGTCGGGGTGCAGACGCCGAACCAGATCGCGAACAGGACCCCGACGACGAGGAGCACGACCAGACCGGTGCTGGCCAACACGCGGCCGAGCGGCTCTTCGGTTTCGGTTCCCGGCGGCCCGCCGATGGCCGGCGACGCCACGTCGGCGCCGAGCGGCGCCGCGCGCGCCACATAGCGCCGGCCGGCGAGCTCCGGCTTGACCATCGCGGCGATCACCACATAGGCGATCATGCCACCGGCGGTCAGAGCGCCCGGGATCACGCCGGCCAAAAACAGCTTGCCGATCGAAATCTCGGTCAGCACCGCCCAGACGATCATCAGCACCGACGGCGGGATCAGCATGCCGAGGCAGGCGCTGCCCGCCACGCAGCCGAGCGCGAAATCGCGGCGGTAGCCGTAGCGCATCATTTCCGGATAGGCGATCCGCGAGAACGCCGCCGCGGCCGCGATGCTCACGCCGGTCACGAAGGCGAACAGCGCGTTGCTGATGATGGTGGCGACCGCGAGCTGAGCCGGCAGCCAGCGGCTGAAGCGATGCGCCAGCGCATAGAGGTCGCGCGCCGCGCCGCACTTGGCGAGGAATTCGCCCATCAGCATGAACAGCGGGATCACCGCGAACACATAGTCGCGCAGCGCCTCATAGGCGGTGTTGGCGACAAAGGTGCGGACGATCTCCATATCGCCCAGCATCAGGTAGACGCCGAGCAGCGCCGTGATTCCGAGCGCGACCGCGATGTGGACGCCGGCAAACACCAGCGCCAGCACCACCACCACGATGGCGATCATGTCGAAGCTTTGCATCAGCGCGGCCCGCTGGGTTCGGCCGTCTGCCGGTCCGGTGGCCGGCCGGCCGCGAGCGCGACGGCCGCCGTTGCGGCCTGCCCGAGATAGATAATCGCGACCAAGAGCGAGCCGAGCATGACCGCGACCCGCGCCGGCCAGACCGGAACCCGCAGCGCGCCTTCGCCTTCGAATTCTCCGCTGGTCCAGGCGTGCAGGGTCGGTTCATAGCCGCCCCAGACGATGATTCCGAAGAACGCCGCGCCGAGGATGCCGGACAGCAGCGCCGAAACCAGCGGCCCGCGCCAGCCGATCAGCCCGTTCATGAGGTCGGACTTGAGCATGCTGCCCGACTGCACCGCATAACCGGCGAGCAGGAAGCAGATGATCACGATCGACATCGAGACGATTTCGGGCGTGCCCTTGACCGGGCTGTTGAACACCACGCGCCCGATGACGTCGGCGACAACCAGAAAACTCAAGCAGAACGTCAGCAGTGCGGCGACCGCCAGCAGCACGTAGACCAGCCGGGCACTGATCCGGTCGAACATTCGCCATCTATCGCAGTTGTGTCCCGGGCGCAGCGCAGCGCGAAGCGGTGCGATGCAGACCCGGGACCGTTCAAACTTCTGAATGTGGAGCGGTCCCGGGTCTGCGGCGCACCACTTCGCGCCTTGGCGCTCGTGCTGCACCGCGCCCGGGACACGACCGGAGCATCACTTCACGCTGTAGCGGACCGGCCACTTGTGGCCGTTGGCCTCGGACGCCTGCAATGCGGTCTCCAGCGCCTGGGTCGCCGGAAGGCCCTTGCCGTCGAGCTCCTTGGCCATCTGCGCCGGCCACTTGTCGAGCGATTTGGCCCAGTCCTGCGCGACCTTGTCCGGCAACTTGCGCACGACGGCGCCCTTGGTCTTCAGTTCCTCGATCTGCTTGGGATAGTTCTCCTTGTTCACCGTCCCGGTCTTGGCCTCATACTCCTTGGCGACTTCGAGGATGATGTCCTGCACTTCCTTCGGCAGCTTGGCCCAGCGCGCCGAGTTGATGGTCAGGCCGTGCCAGGTGATCGCGCCGAAGCCGATCTCGGTGTAGTACTTGCCCTGCTCGTAGAGCTTGAAGTTGACGTAGCCGGACGGGAACATGATCCAGCCGTTGTAGACGCCGGTCTGCAAGCCGGTATAGGCCTCGACCAGCGAGCCCTGCACCGGCACCGCGCCGGCGAACTCCAGCCATTTCAGGTTGAGCCCGGCGCCCGCGAGCTTCACGCCCTTGAGGTCGGAGACGTTGTTCCACTCCATCGTGGTGCCGAGGTTGTAACCGTTGTCGGCAATCAGCGCGATCAGCTTCTGCCGGTACTTGTCCTCGAACACCTTCGACATGTACGGCACCTTGTCGTAGACCGCGCGCGCCACCTTGAGGCTCGTGACCGGGTCCATGGTGCCGAAGGGCAGCATGACCTGGAACGCATGCAGCGGCAGGTTCGACGGCTCGAAGCAGAAGCAGTAGCCGCCGATGTCGATGATGCCCGACTGCACGCCTTCGAGCGTGTCGGCGACCTTCACCATGGCGCCGCCATAGCCCTCGACGAACTCGACCTTGTGCTTGGTCCTGGCGGCGACCCGCTTGGTCACCTCAGGCACGAAGAAGTTCTGCATCAGGTTGACGTAGGTGTTCACCGGCGGATGGCCGGATGCGATGCGCAGGCGGATGGTTTCCTGCGCCGACACGGACGTGGTGGCGGCTGCGACGATTGCGGCGCAGGCAAGCCACGGCAGGCAGTTGCGAATAGCCATGCGTTCCTCTCCCCGCTGGCACCTTTTGCGGTGCTTCAGCTGATGTTTTTCTGACGCCGGAACGATAGCCGAGGAGGGGAGGGACCGGAAGCCATAAGCGGGCGGCGCCGGCTGCCGTTTCGTCGCGGCGGCACACCGAGACGGGGCGATCACCTAATGGCACGCGCGGGCGGCGGGGTCCCCGCGCCCCGCGAAGCGCAGTTTGCACAAGAGGCCGCGCGAAGGTTCACCCCACCCCGTCTCGCCGCTCGCAGAAGCTCGCGGCTCGCCGACCCTCCCCCTCCAGGGGAGGGTGATGGGCCGCAAGTTCAGTGCATGTTCTCAGGATCGGGAAGTTCTGCACCGCTTCACCCTCCCCTGGAGGGGGAGGGTCGACGCCGAGCGAATGCGAGGCGGCGGGGTGGGGTGACTTATGCACAAGCTCGCAGCACCGCTGTAAGTCATATGCGATGGATCTACCGACTGAGGGAGACGCCTGGAGTCTTGCTGCGGTGCACCGAAGCGATGAGCGATGCATTGCGGCGGGTCAGAACGCCTTGAAGGTGATGATGGTGCGGGTGTCCTGGATGCCCGGGATGGTCTGCACCTTCTCGTTGACGAAGTGCCCGATGTCGGTGCCGGGCTCGATATAGAATTTGACCAGCAGGTCGAAATCGCCGGCGGTCGAATAGATCTCGGAGGCGATCTCGGCGTCCGCGAGGTGGTTGGCCACCTCGTATGACTTGCCGAGCTGGCATTTGATCTGCACGAAGAAGGGAATCATGCGCGCCTCCGCGCCGGCGTCGGCCGGCACCCGCAATCCAGCAAAATTGCACCGCATTGACAAGGCGTTGCGCCACTCTTGCCGCAGCGCGCCCGGTGCCGCCCCCTTGCGCCGGTCGCACCAGCCTCGTAGGTTGTGGGGGCAATCTCAATGGGGTGTCCGGCGGATTCGCCGCCGGGCTGAGAGGCCATAACGGCCAACCCATCGAACCTGATCCGGATCATGCCGGCGGAGGGAGCTTGAGATGCATGCGCCGTCGTCGCCTGCGTTTTCGACCGAACTGCCCGCAATCGCTGCCGATGTGCTGGCGCGTATCCGCGCCCGGCAGCCGCGCGTCCACTGCATCACCAATGCGGTCGCACAGAACTTCACCGCCAACGTGCTGCTTGCCGCCGGCGCCATCCCGTCGATGACGGTGGCGCCAGACGAGGTCGGCGCCTTCGTCAAGCGGGCCGATGCGCTGCTGGTCAACCTCGGCACCTTCGACCGCGAGCGCCGCGGGGCGACCGAAATCGCCATCGCCGAGGCGGGGCAGGCAGGGCGGCCCTGGGTGCTCGACCCGGTGTTCGTCGACCGCTCGCCGGCGCGTGCAGCGTTTGCCCAATCGCTGGCGGCAAAGCATCCGGCGGCGGTGCGCCTCAATGCGGCGGAATTCGCGGCGCTTGCCGGAACGCCCCCGGAGCGCGCGGCGTTGCAGACTTACGCGCGCGACCACGGCCCGATCGTTGCGCTCACCGGGGCGACCGACGAGGTGACCGACGGCACGCGCGTTGTGCAAATCGCCAACGGCGATCCGCTGATGGGCCGCGTCACCGCCATGGGTTGCGCGGGCACCGCGGTGGTTGCGGCCGCGCTCGCGGTCGAGGCGGATGCGCTCGCCGCGGTCGCCGCCGCGTTGATGCTGTTCGCGGTGGCGGGCGAGGTCGCGGCGACGCGGGCGCGCGGTCCGGGCAGCTTCGCCATGGAGATCGTCGATGCGCTCTACGACCTCGACCAGGACACCTTGCGCGAACGGGGGAGGGTGAGGTGACGGCAGTGGATGTGCGGCTCAATGCGATCGTCGATCCGGAGCGATCCGGCGGCCACGACTTGGCCGACCTGGCACGGACGCTGGCCGAAGGCGGCGCGACGCTGATCCAGTTGCGTGACAAGAAGAGCGATACCGGCGTGATGCTCGAACGCGCGCGCGCCATCAAGGCGGCGCTCAAGCCACTCGGCGTGCCGCTCGTCATCAACGACCGCGTCGACGTCGCGCTGGCGATGGGCGCCGATGGCGTCCATGTCGGGCAGACCGACATGCCGGTCGAGATCGCGCGGCGGATGCTTGGGCGCGACGCCATCATCGGGCTGTCGATCAAGAGCGTGGCGCTCGCTGAAGCCGCGCCGATCGAACTGCTGGATTACGTCGGCGTCGGCGGCGTCTATGCCACTACCTCGAAGGACAATCCCAATCCGCCGATCGGTCTCGATGGGCTCGCGCGCATCGCCGCGGTGTTCGGCCGCCGCGCGCCAAGATTTCCGCTCTGCGCCATCGCCGGGATCGACGCCGGCAATGCGGCCGCGGCCATCCGGGCCGGCGCGCATGGCGTCGCGGTGATCTCTGCGCTGTCGCTGGCGCCCGACCCGACGGCGGCCGCGCGCGAATTGCGCGCGGTCGTCGACGCCGCGCTCGCCGAGCGGGTGAGCGCATGATGCAGCGAGTCCGACACTTGGCTGTCGCCGCGAACTCGGTCTGCTCCCTCCCCACCTCTCCCCCACAAGGGGGGAGGGAACGCTGTGGCGCGACCTCCCGCCAAGCAGGGAAACAGCATCCATGACCACGCCGATCGCCGTCACGATTGCGGGTTCGGACTCGGGCGGCGGTGCCGGCATCCAGGCCGACCTCAAGACGTTCTCGGCGCTCGGCGTCTACGGCGCAAGCGTCGTTGCCGCATTGACGGCGCAGAACACGCGCGGCGTGACCGGCATCCACGACGTACCGGCGGCGTTCGTGACGGCGCAGATCGACGCGGTGTTCTCCGATCTCCAGGTCGGCGCGGTGAAAATCGGCATGGTGTCGCGGGCGCCAGTGATCGCCGCGATTGCCGACGGGCTCGCGCGCTGGAAGCAGAACAAAATCGTGCTCGACCCAGTGATGTTGGCGACCTCGGGCGACCGCCTCTTGTCGCCCGACGCCATCGATGCGCTCAAGCGCAAGCTCCTGCCGATGGCGCTCGTCATTACGCCCAATCTGCCGGAAGCGGCGGCGCTGCTCGAAGCACCCACGGCGCGCAGCGAGGGCGAGATGCGCGAGCAGGCCGAGCGGCTGCTCAAGCTCGGGCCGCAGGCGGTGCTGATCAAAGGCGGGCACGACACCGGCGCCGAGAGCGTCGACCTGCTGGTCGAGCCCACTGCGGTGACGCGGCTCGCGGCCGACCGCATCCTCACGCAAAACACCCACGGCACCGGCTGCACGTTGTCGTCGGCGATTGCGGCCGGGCTCGCCAAAGGCCTCGCGCTCGCCGAGGCGGTTCGCGCCGCCAAGGCCTACGTCACCGACGCGCTGGTTGCCGGCCAGCGCCTCAAGATCGGCTCCGGCCACGGGCCGGTGCATCATTTTCATGCCTGGTGGTGAGGCGGCGCAAGCGAACAGCCGACAACCGAACACACGACAAGCGAACCGATAAGGAGACAACGATGACCCACATCACCCGACGCAATCTGACGCGTGCCGGCGCGCTTGGCCTTGCAGGTGCCATCGCGGCGCCCGCTGTGGCGCGTGCGCAGACGCGGCGCTGGCGCATGGTGACGTCGTGGCCGAAGCGGCTGCCTGGTCCTGGCATGTCGGCCGAGCGTATCGCCGAGCGCATCGCCGCGATGTCGGGCGGACGGCTGCAGATCACCGTGCATGCGGCGGGCGAGGTAGTGCCGGCATTCGAGGTGCTCGACGCGGTCGGCGGCGGCGTCGCCGACATGGGGCACACCGCGGCGTTCTTCTGGCAGGGCAAGCAGCCGGCGACCAACTTTTTCACCACCGTGCCGTTCGGGCTGACGCCGGCCGAGCACGTCGCGTGGGTCGATGCCGGTGGCGGCCAGGCACTGTGGGACGCGCTCTACTCGCCGTTCGGCGTCAAGCCGTTCATGGGCGGCAACACCGGCGTCTGCATGGGAGGCTGGTTCCGCCGCGAGCTCAACGGCGTCGACGACGTCAAGGGGCTGAAGATCCGCTCGCTCGGGCTGGGCGGCGAAGTCTACCGCAGGCTCGGCGCCACGCCGCAGACCACGTCGCCCGGCGAGATCCTGACCAGCCTGCAGTCGGGCCTGATCGACGGCGCGGAATTCGTCGGCCCCGGCACCGACATCGCGCTCGGCCTCTACCGGGTGGCGAATTTCTACTACGCGCCCGGCTTCAACAAGCCGAATGGGACCGGCGAATGCATCGTGTCGCTGAAGTCGTGGGCGAGTCTCGATTCGGAGATGAAGGCGATCGTGCAGCACGCCTGTGCCAACGAGGCGGCCTACGCGCTCTCCGAGATGGAGCGGCTCAACGCCGAGGCGCTGGCGGCGCTGATCGGCCAGCACCACGTCAAGCTCAAGATGTTCCCGCAGCCGCTGATCGCGGCGGCGCGCCGGCAGGCCCACGACGTGGTCGGCGACCTCGGCGCCAGGAACGAGGCAGCGCGGAAGATCCACGATTCCTACGTCGCCTTCCGCGAGCGCACCGCGGCTTGGTCGAACATCTCGATCAAGGCGGTGCTCGAGGCGCGCGAAGGTTAGGGCGCGCCGTTCTGTCGTTGATACGTGGGCGTCACTCGCCCCGCTTGGCGGGGCGAGGGGAGGAGCGTGCCTGGCGAGCCCTGTGCCGAATTGGTGCGGAATGACCCCGATTTACCGGCGTCCGCCGGGGATTACCTCCACATTTCGCTCACAATTTCTGTCTTGAAATAGTGCCTGCGGGCGGATCGGCGATTCCGAGGGGCCGAGGGGGAACGACTGCATGCGCATTCTTGCGTTGCTGATGGGTGCCATTCTGGCGGCGCTCACGATGTCGCCGGCGTCGGCGCTGGTGCGGATCAAGGCAGATACCGGCGGCCAGATCGGCCCTTATCTGGAAGAATTGATCGCGCTGCGGGATTCGGGTGAACGTGTCGCCATCGACGGCCCGTGCCTTTCGGCCTGCACGATGATTCTCGGCGTCATTCCGCGGGAGCGCATCTGCGTCACCCCACGGGCGCGGCTCGGCTTTCACGCCGCCTGGAATCCCGGCCAGAACGGCCGGCCGGTGACGAGCCCCGAGGCCACCAAGTTCCTGATGAAAATCTATCCCGAGCACGTACGGGCCTGGATCAAGGGGCGCGGCGGCTTGCAGCGCCGCATGCTCGTCCTCACCGGGCCTGAGCTTGCCGCGATGTATCCGAATTGCCAGCAGCAAATAGGCCTGCGTTGATTGCGGCGCGTTGCTGCTGAGGATGCCGGCGTGACGATCGATTCTTCCCGAGACGCCGCGCCCGCGCTTTACCGCGGCATGGATCGCGCAGCACTGAGCGCCGCCTACAACAACCGCATCGCGGTCGCCGACAGCGCGGACTGGTCGGCGCGCTGGAAGGACAAGAGCGCGGCTGTCCGGTCATCGCGCGGCGCCAAGCTCGACATCCGGTACGGCGTCAAAGAGCGCGAACGCCTGGACCTGTACCCTTCGGGAGCAAAGCAGGCGCCGCTGTTCGTGTTCATTCACGGCGGGTACTGGCAGCGCAACGACAAGGACACGTTCGCCTTCGTCGCCGAAGGACCTGTTGCCAACGGCATCGACGTCGCGGTGCCGGGCTACACGCTGGCGCCGCAGGCGAGCCTCACCGAGATCGTCGCCGAGATGGAGCTGGCGCTGACGTTCCTGTCCGGGCAGGCGGACGCGCTCGGCTTCGACCGCAATGCGATCTTCGTCGGCGGCTGGTCGGCGGGCGGGCATCTGACCGCCGCGGTCGCCAGGCATCCGTCGTTCCGCGGCGGGATGCCGATCAGCGGCGTCTACGATCTCGAACCGATCGCGCTCACCGACATCAACGACCTCCTGTCGCTCGCTCCGGCCGAGATCGAAGCTTTAAGTCCGTTGAAGACGTTGACAAACACGAGCCCGCCGCTGCGGGTGACGGTCGGCGGTGGCGAACTGCCGGAATTGCGACGGCAGGCCGCGACGTTTACCGCCGCCGCGCAGGCCCGCGGTCTGCCGGTTGCTCTCACCGAGCTGCCGGGCCACCACCACTTCTCGATCCTGGACGAACTCGCGCGGCCGGACGGCGCGCTGACCCGGATGCTGGTGGACCTGGTTGCGACGACCAAGGCTTGAAACGAAAACTGGGCCGCGCACGAGCGGCCGCTCGGGAGCTTTGCCCGTTCGTCCCCGCGGCAAGCGGGGACCCGGTACTGCAGATGCGGAATGTATTGCCCTGGGTTCCCGCTTGCCGCGGGAACGAACGGGGACAGAGCCGGGTCAAAACAAACGGGATGCCTCGTTCAATCATTAGCGACGCGCGCGAGCGTTGCCTTGTAGCGAGACACGATTGCCGGCCTCGATTTGTGTCGTCCCGTTTCTACGACGGCGTCGCCTCCCACAAGTACGGTGCTCACCGCGGCTCTGCCGGTCACGAAGATCCAGGCGTCGAGCCAGGCGTCGTCCTCGCGCGCAACGAGGTCGGGGTGTTCGTGCGCAAGCACGACGATGTCCGCGCGTTGTCCGACGGCGAGGCCGGCGATCGGTCGTTGCAATGCCTGTGCGCCGCCCCCAAGGGCGCATTCGACCAAACGGCGCCCGGTCGATTCAGACCCGACGGTGATGATGTTGCGGGCGCGGCGAGCGAGCCGCTGGCCATATTCCAGCTGCCTTAGCTCCGCGGCGGCGTCGATCTGGATGTTGGAATCGGTACCGACGCCGAACGCGCCACCGGCTGTGAGGTAGCCTGCCGCATCGAAGATGCCGTCGCCGAGCGAGGCTTCGGTCAGCGGACACAGTCCCGCGACCGCGCCCGCCGCCGCGAACGCGCGCACTTCCCGCTCGGTGGTGTGAGTTGCGTGCACCAGGCACCAGCGCGGGCTGACGCTGGCATGATTGAGCAGCCATTCCACCGGGCGTTCGCCGAGCGTAGCGATGCATTCGTCGACTTCCCGGGTCTGTTCGGCGGCGTGAATGTGGATCGGCCCTTCGGGCGCCGCATCGCAGACCGCGCGCAATGTATCGGGCGTGACCGCCCGCAGCGAATGTGGCGCGATGCCGACCTTCGTGCCCGGCAGGGTGGCGGCAATCGCGCGCGTGCGCTCGACCAGTCGCAGAAAGCGGTCGGGATCGTTGAGGAATCGGCGCTGGCCCGCCGCCGGCGGCGAGCCGCCGAAGCCGCCATAGGCATAGAACGACGGTAGCAGCGTCAGGCCGATGCCGGTCTCCGCGGCGGCGGCGACAATGCGGGTCGTCATCTCGGCGATGTCGTCGTAGGGCCGGCCGTGCGGATCATGATGCAGGTTGTGGAACTCGCCGACCGAGGTAAAGCCCGCTTCGAGCATCTCCATGTAGGCGAATGCCGTGATCGATTCGACATTGTCGGGCGTGAGCCGGTCCAGAAACCGGTACATTACCTCGCGCCAGGTCCAGAAGCTGTCGGCGGACGGCCCGCGATGTTCCGCAAGTCCGGCCATGCCGCGCTGAAACGCGTGGCAGTGCAGGTTGGGAAGGCCGGGTATCGCGATGCCGGCGATGCGCTCCGCGCTATCTTGCGCCCCGCCGGGCGTGACCGAGACGATGCTGCCGCCATCGACCGCGATCCGGACATCGCGCGCCCACCCTGAGGGCAGCAGGGCATGATCGAAGAACAGCTCGCGCGGCAACGGTTTGGTTCCTCCGCATCCGGGCGGTTGCCGGACAATAGGCGGGACGGACGAAAGGTGTATAGAGCAATGGTCGAGCGTCTGCAGTCTTGGTCAGGTCATGAGAACTGTGTCCCGGGCGCAGCGCAGCGTGAAGCGGTGCGCTGCAGACCCGGGACCGTGAAGAAGGCGGTGTCTGTTGCGGTCCCGGATCTGCGGCGCACCGCTCCGCAAGTGCTACGCGCTGCACCGCGTCCGGGACACCGCATATCTGCTAACCTAGGCACCAGACCTCGGTTCACATCGGGATGAACGATGCGGTTCGATACGATCTGGCATGATGCACGCCTCGCCACCCTGGCGCCCAGCCGCCCAGGGCTCGGCATCGTCGAACGCGGGGTGGTCGCCGCCAAGGACGGCCGCATTGCATTCGCCGGCGCGATGGCGGATTTGCCCGGCGGCTGGGATGCAGCCGACAAGATCGCGCTGGGCGGCCGCTGGATTACGCCCGGCCTGATCGATTGCCATACCCACCTGGTCTATGCGGGCGACCGCGCGCACGAATTCGAGTTGCGGCTTGCGGGCGCGTCCTACGAGGAGATCGCGCGGGCAGGGGGCGGCATCCTCTCGACGGTCAGATCGACCCGGGCGGCCAGCGAAGACGATCTCGTGGCGGAGACGCTGCCGCGGCTCGACCGGCTGTTGGCGGAGGGGGTGACCACCATCGAGATCAAATCGGGCTACGGCCTCGACGCCGAGAGCGAGGCGCGGATGCTGCGCGCCGCGCGGCGGTTGCCACGGGAACGCAAGGTCGCGGTGACGACGAGCTTTCTCGGCGCGCATGCGCTGCCGCCGGAAGCGAACGGCGACAAGGACCGCTTCATCGGCAAAGTCTGTGCGATGATCCCGGCGCTTGCGAGCGAACATCTGGCCGATGCGGTCGATGCGTTCTGCGAAGGCATCGCGTTCTCGCCCGAGCAGACTGCGCGGGTCTTCGCGGCCGCCAAGGCGGCCGGGCTGCCGGTCAAGCTACACGCCGATCAGCTCTCCAACCTTCACGGCGCCAAGCTCGCGGCGGAGTTCGGCGCGCTGTCGGCGGATCATCTTGAATATACCGACGAGGATGGCGCCGCCGCGATGGCGAAGGCCGGCACGGTCGCGGTGCTGTTGCCCGGCGCGTTCTATGTGCTGCGGGAAAAGCAACTGCCGCCGGTCGAGGCGTTCCGCAAACATGGCGTGCCGATCGCGATTGCGACCGACAGCAATCCCGGCACCTCGCCGATCACCTCGCTGCTCACGATCATGAACATGGCGGCGACTCTGTTCCGTCTGACCGTCGACGAGGCGATTGCCGGCGTGACGCGCGAAGCCGCGCGCGCGCTCGGCCGGCTCGACGAGGCCGGCACGCTCGAACCGGGCAAGTGGTGCGATCTCGCCATCTGGGAGGTGGAGCGTCCGGCCGAGCTGATCTATCGCATCGGCTATAATCCTTTGCATGCGCGGGTTTGGAGAGGCGGATGACTTCGGCCGTCACGCTGACACCGGGGCGCACCACCTTGGGCGACTGGCGCGCCATTGCGAACGGCGATGACGTTGCGCTCGACCATGGCGTGCGGCCGGCGATTGCGCGTAGCGCCAAGGCGGTCGAAGCGATCGTGGCGCGAGGCGAGCCGGTCTACGGCATCAACACCGGATTCGGGAAACTCGCGACCGTGCGTATCGCGCCCGACGATCTCGCGGAACTGCAGCGGAACATCGTGCTCTCGCACGCTGCCGGCGTCGGCGAGCCGATGCCGCCCGCCCATGTGCGGCTGATGATGGCACTCAAGCTAGCGACGCTCGGCCACGGCCTCTCGGGCGTCGCGCCGCAAACGGTCGAAATGCTCGAAGCGATGCTGGCGCGCAACGTCATCCCGGTCATCCCGTCTCAGGGCTCGGTCGGCGCGTCCGGCGACCTCGCGCCGCTGGCGCAGCTTGCCGCCGCGATGCTGGGCGTCGGCGATACCGAACTCGACGGCGAGCGTATGCCGGCGGCCGCGGCGCTGGCGCGTGCGGAGCTCACGCCGCTTGCGCTCGGGCCGAAGGAAGGGCTCGCGCTGCTCAACGGCACGCAATACTCGACCGCCGAAGCGCTCGCCGGGCTGTTCGCGGCCGAGCAGGTCTTCCGTGCCGGATTGGTCACCGGCGCGCTCTCGACCGACGCCGCGCGGGGCTCCGACGCGCCATTTGATCCACGAATCCAGATCGCGAGGGGGCACCGCGGCCAGATCGAGGTGGCGGCGGCATTGCGCGCACTGATGGCGGGCAGCGCGATCCGCGCCTCGCATCTCACCAATGACGAGCGCGTGCAGGATCCTTACTGCCTGCGCTGCCAGCCGCAGGTGATGGGCGCGGTGCTCGATCTGATGCGGCAGGCAGCCGCGACGCTGCTCACCGAGGCGAACGGCGTCTCCGACAATCCGCTGATCTTCACCGACACCGACGAGGCGGTCTCCGGCGGCAACTTTCACGCCGAGCCGGTGGCGTTCGCGGCCGATATGCTGGCGATCGCGATCTGCGAGATCGGCTCGCTGGCCGAGCGGCGCATTGCCATGCTGATCGATCCGGTGCTGTCGGGCCTGCCGGCGTTTCTCACCCCGCGGCCAGGGCTGAATTCGGGATTCATGATTGCGCAGGTGACGACCGCCGCGCTGGTTGCCGAAAACAAGCAGCGCGCCATGCCGGCGAGCGTCGATTCCATTCCGACCTCCGCCAACCAGGAGGATCACGTCTCGATGGCCGCGCACGGCGCACGCCGGCTAGCCGGTATGGTGGCGAACGCGCTCCATATCGTGGCCATTGAATACCTTGCGGCCGCGCAGGGTTGCGAGTTTCATGCGCCGATGACATCGAGCGCGCCGCTGGAGCGGGCGAGGGCGCTGTTGCGCGAGCGCGTATCCCGGCTTGAGCAGGACCGGCATCTTGCGCCGGATATCGCTCAGGCGGCGGAACTGGTGCGTTCCGGCGCGCTGACTAAGGCCGCCGGGACCGAGCTGCCCTGGACCGAAGGAGTGATATGAACAAAGAGTCTTGGCTTACCGTGATGCGGGGCGAAGCGCCACTTCTGGTGTCCTTTCCTCACACCGGGCTCACGATTCCGCCTGACTGCGAGACCGGGCTCGTGTCGCTGCCGCTCGCCCGCCGAGATGCCGACTGGCATATCGACCGGCTTTATGCGTTCGCGCGCGAGCTTGGCGCGACCGCGGTGCATACCGCGCTGTCGCGCACCGTGATCGACGTGAACCGCGATCCGTCCGGCGCGTCCCTCTATCCAGGCCAGGCGACCACCGGTCTCGTTCCGGTCGAGACCTTCGACGGCCGCCCGCTCTACCGCGAAGGCGCGGCGCCGTCGCCGCAGGAGATCGAGCGCCGCAAGGCGCAGTACTTCGCGCCCTATCACACCGCGCTTGCTGCTGAGCTGAAACGATTGCGAGCGATGCACGAGGTCGTGGCGCTCTACGACTGCCATTCGATCCGCTCGGTGATCCCGCGGCTCTTTCCTGGCGAACTGCCGGTGTTCAACATCGGCACCAACGACGGCAAGTCGTGCGATCCCAGGCTGGCGGCGCAGGTGGAATCGATCTGCGCCGCAAGCCAATGGCCGCATGTGTTGAACGGACGCTTCAAGGGCGGATGGATCACCCGCACTTATGGCAATCCGGCCGAGGGCGTCCACGCCGTACAGATGGAGCTCGCGTTGCGCGGCTATCTGCCCGACGAGGAGGACCCGCCGCGTTGGGACCCGGAGTTCGCCAAGCCCATCCAAGAAACCTTGCGGGCCGTGCTCGAAGCCTGCCTTGCATTCGCCCGCACCTGAGAGAATCGATGCCGACCCGTCTCGACAATGCCCGCACCATCCGCGCGCCGCATGGCACAACGCTCAGCGCCAAGAGCTGGCTCACCGAAGCGCCGCTGCGCATGTTGATGAACAACCTCGACCCCGAGGTCGCCGAGAAGCCGCACGAACTCGTGGTCTATGGCGGCATCGGCCGCGCCGCGCGCGACTGGGAGAGTTTTGACCGCATCGTCGCGTCGTTGCGGACGCTCGAGGGCGACGAGACGCTGTGCGTGCAGTCCGGCAAGCCGGTCGGCATCTTCCGCACCCACGCCGACGCGCCGCGAGTCCTCATCGCCAACTCCAACCTGGTGCCGCACTGGGCGACGCTCGATCATTTCAACGAGCTCGATCGCAAGGGCCTGATGATGTACGGCCAGATGACCGCGGGCTCGTGGATCTATATCGGCTCGCAGGGCATTGTTCAGGGGACATACGAGACCTTCGTCGAAATGGGCCGCCGGCATTACGGTGGCAGCCTTGCCGGCAAATGGATCCTCACCGCCGGGCTCGGCGGCATGGGCGGCGCGCAGCCGCTGGCCGCCACGATGGCGGGGGCGTCGCTGCTGGCGATCGAATGCCAGCCGTCGCGCATCGAGATGCGGCTCAAGACCGGCTATCTCGACGTGCAGGCGAAGGACATCGACGAGGCGCTGACGATCATCGAGCGGGCCTGTGCGGAGAAGCGGGCAGTTTCGGTCGGCGTGCTCGGCAACGCCGCCGAAATCTTGCCGGCGCTTGTCGCAAGGGGCGTGAGGCCCGATGCGGTCACCGACCAGACCTCGGCGCACGATCCGGTCAACGGCTACCTGCCGGCGGGCTGGACGCTGGCGCAATGGGAGGCGCGGCGCGCCAGCGACCCCAAGGGCGTCGAGCGTACCGCCAAGCAGTCGATGGCGACCCACGTGCGGGCCATGCTCGACTTCTGCCACCGTGGCGTACCAACGGTCGACTACGGCAACAACATCCGCCAGATGGCGAAGGAAATGGGCGTCGCCGACGCGTTCGATTTTCCGGGCTTCGTGCCGGCCTATATCCGGCCGCTGTTCTGCCGCGGCGTCGGGCCGTTCCGCTGGGCGGCGCTCTCGGGCGATCCGGAGGACATTTACCGCACCGACGCCAAGGTGAAGGAGCTGATGCTCGACGCGCCGCATCTGCACAACTGGCTGGACATGGCGCGCGCGCGCATCAAGTTCCAGGGCCTGCCGGCGCGCATCTGCTGGGTCGGGCTTGGCGACCGCCACCGGCTGGGCCTGGCCTTCAACGAGATGGTGGCGCGCGGCGAAGTGAAGGCGCCGATCGTAATCGGGCGCGACCATCTCGATTCCGGCTCGGTCGCGAGCCCGAACCGCGAGACCGAGGCGATGAAGGACGGCTCCGATGCGGTTTCCGACTGGCCGCTGATCAATGCGCTGCTGAATTGCGCGTCCGGCGCCACTTGGGTGTCGTTCCACCACGGCGGCGGCGTCGGCATCGGTTATTCGCAGCATGCCGGCATGGTGGTGGTGTGCGACGGCACGCCGGAGGCGGCGCGACGTATTGAGCGAGTTCTCTGGAATGATCCGGCGACCGGCGTCATGCGCCATGCCGATGCCGGCTACGAGGACGCCATCGCCTGCGCGCGCCAGCACGGCCTCAAGCTGCCGAGCCTCGCGACCTGAACCGAAACCGAATGGGAGCAAACACAGCGTGTCCGATCATTACGTCCATCGCCTGCAAGTCTCGATGCCTTTGGCAACCGCCGAACAGATCGTTGCCGCCGCGCTCACGGCCGGAGAGGAGGCGAAACTGCTGCCGCTGACCGTCGCGGTGCTCGATGCCGGCGGCAATATCGTGCTGCTCAAGCGGCAGGACGGATCGGGCAACCTTCGCGCCGATGTGGCGATCGGCAAGGCCTGGGGCGCGCTCGGCATGGGAATTTCGAGCCGCACCATCCGCGACCGTTTGCGCGACCGGCCGGCATTTCAGGGCGCGCTGGCCGCGGCATCCGACGGGCGGTTCATCCCGGTCCCGGGGGGCGTGCTGGCGCTCAACGCGGACGGCATGGTGATCGGGGCTGTCGGCATCAGCGGCGACGCCTCCGACAAGGATGAATATGCGGCGATCATGGGGGTGCATGCCGCGGGCCTGGCGTCGCATCCGGAAAATCCCGCTGAAAACTGGCGCGACGCCGGATTGTGATTGCGCGTTTCCGTCCGCTCTTGCAGAGGGCTTGGACGCCAAGGCGACCGTCCCGGCCGGTCGCGGCGTACCATTTTGGAACAGGGTCGCGTTAGCCGCTGGTTAGGCAAAAATTACCTTCCGTTGTAGAATTAATAATATAGGTGACTGATTCATAAGGTGGACGGTCATGCCGAAGACCATTAGGGCGTCTATTGCAATTCTATCGTTGTCGTTGGCATTTGCAGCGACCGTGGCGCAGGCGCCGGCGCAAACTCGCAATGCCGGTGCTCCGTATCTGGTCAACGACCTTGGCCTCGGCACGCAGATTTCAACCGACAGTGCGCAGTATCGCGAGTATCGCTGCGGTCCGAGCGAGCAATTCGACGGGTTTACGTGGTGCCACAAGAGCCGCCAGGAGAGGGACCGGCGGACGACGTCATCGCTTCTGCACTCGCAGGACGGCAAGATCGCCTACATCAATCGACAGCAGGTGCCGGTTTTTTGGGATGGAGGCAGCGAGGTTAACGACGAAATTCGCGCGCATGCGCGAAAGCTTGGATCGCAGCCAAAGATCAATAGACTCCCGCGCCGTTCCGGCACTCCCGAAGGTGTCATGGCGATGTGGGGCGACGTCGCAATCGAGCCACTGGACGACGAGAGCATCAAAACTCTGGCCGATGGACGCAGCCCGAGGAAGGGCTTTCTGGTTGACTACCTCGGCAACCTGGTGAAGTCGGCGCAAGACGGCCTGCCGGTCTTTCGGATCACCGGCGGGGCGGGATTGATCTTCGTTGCGAGCTACGATCAGCGCGGCCGGGGTGGATTCCGCGTGACCGCGGTGGACGCGTCGGTGCTGTCGCCTCCGGTGGTGGCGGCGTCCGCGCCCCCGGTGACCGCGGAAGCAGCCGAATCGGCGCCGCCGGTCGAGCCGACGCCGCAGGGCGCCGATCTCCAGACCGGTTTGCCGGAAGCGAACGACGGCCGGCCAGACGCCGAAGGCAATCAGGACACAGGTAGTATCGATGGCGTCGCTCAGGTGCAGGCCGTTGCGGAGGCAACGCCGCTTACCGCAGATGACGTGCGCAACGAAATGACGCGCAGTGCAAATGAGCGCGCCGCGGTCGAAGCTGAGATGGCCAGGCTCAGATTTGCGGTGGGCGTTGCCTACAGCCTGATTGTTGGCCTTCTCCTTCTCTTGCTGGCGGTCTTTGTCAGGTTGTTGTTCTTGAAGCGCAGGAATAGAGTAGGGGACAAAGCGCCTGCCACGGTCGTGGCGGCGAGCCGCGCCGGTATGCCGTCAAGCCTGAACACGAGTGCCGCCGAAAACCGGCTGCCGGCGATGTTCCACACGACGCCCAATGCGACTGCGAAGGCGTCCGATGATGCGGGCGCGCCGGCCGCGACGAACGCGTCCGACACGCAAATAGAGCAAACCCAGGCCAACGGTCGCCTCAGCCCCGCTGTTGCGTCGTCCGGGGCTGAGGAGCACACAAGCTCGCTGTCCATCGTGCCGGACGACGTATCCGAGCAGGCCCCCGCGGGTGAGGTTGAGCACCCGATCGACGAGGAACCGATCAACCGGCTGACCGAACTTTCCAAGCTGCGCGCAAGGGGGATGTTGACCGACAGCGAGTTCAGTCAGCTCAAATCGTCCATCATCGCCTCGGTGTCGCGAAACACGGTTCAGTCGCCGTAGGCATTCCCGGCCTCAGTGCGCCTGCGCGGCGAGTACGGCCTCGGCGCGGATCTCTTCGGTGAGCCTCGCTTTGAGCGCGGAGAATTCCGGGCTGGTCTTGAGCGTATAGTGGCGCGGATGGGCGAGGTTGATCGCCACGTCGGCCTTGATCCGTCCGGGCCGCGCCGACATCACCAGCACGCGTGAACCGAGAAAGATCGCTTCCTCGATGTCGTGGGTCACGAACAGCACCGTCTTGCGCTGTCGTTCCCAGATTCCCAGCAGCAGTTCCTGCATCAGTGCGCGGGTCTGGTTGTCCAGCGCTCCGAACGGTTCGTCGAGCAGTAGGATTGCCGGATCGTTGGCGAGCGCGCGGGCGATCGCGGTGCGCTGCTGCATGCCGCCGGACAGCTGCTTGGGATAGTGATGCTCGAAGCCTCCGAGTCCGACATGGCCGATCCAGTCGCGAACGATCGCATTGCGGCGTTGCGCCGCCACGCCCTTCTCGCGCAGCCCAAAGGCGATGTTGTCCGCGATGGTGAGCCAGGGAAACAGCGTATAGGACTGGAACACCATGCCGCGATCGGACCCTGGGCCGGTGACCGGTTTGCCGTCGAGCGTGATCGCTCCCGTAGAGGGTTGGTCGAGGCCGGCCACAAGGCGCAATAGCGTCGATTTCCCGCAGCCCGACGGACCCAGAATGGTGACGAGATCGTTGTCGGCAATCGTCAGGTCGGTCGGCTCGAGCGCGCGCGTCGGCGCCCCTCCGCGCACCCCTGGAAACACCCGCGACACGTTTTCGATGACGAGCTTGCTCACGCCAGGCTCCACGGAAACAGTCGCCGGTTGCCCCACTTGAACAGGAAATCGGAAATGAGGCCGATAACCCCGATCACGATGATGCCAAAGATGATCTGGCCGGTCGCCAAAAGCGCCTGGCTGTCGATAATCATGTGGCCGATGCCGGAGGACGACCCGATCAGTTCGGCGACGATCACGTAGGTCCAGGCCCAGCCGAGCACCAGGCGGAGAATCTCGGCGATGTCCGGCGCGGCGGCGGGGATCAGCACGCGCGCCAGGATGCCGCGGTCGCGGGCGCCGAGCGTGAGTGCGGCCTCGACGAGATCGCGGCGCACACCGGCGACCGCAACCGCAACCATCAAGACGATCTGGAACACGCAACCGATGAAGATGACCAGGAGCTTCTGCATTTCGCCGAGGCCCGCCCACAGGATCAACAGCGGAATGAATGCGGACGCCGGCAGGTAGCGCGCAAACGAGACGAACGGTTCAAGGAACGCCTCGATCGGCTTGTAGGCTCCCATCAGGATGCCGAGCGGCACGGCGACCAGCGCGGCGAGCACGAAGCCGCCGACCACGCGCCAGATGGTGACGGCGATATCCTTGAGGAAGCCGTGCTCGGTCAGCAGGATCCAGCCGTCCTGGACCATGGTGACTGGATCGGCCAGGAAGGTCTTCGACACGTAGCCGCCGAGCGTCGCATAGCCCCAGGCGGCGAAGAAGATGACGAAGAACAGGATGCCGAGCGCGACGCGGGCGGTATTGGAGATGGGCGCGAGCGGCTTCATGGTGCGCAGAATCTGCCGTCTTTCCGGGGAGCGGCCCGAAGGGCCGGGTCCGGAATCCATCTTTCCGGCTGGTCAGATGGATTGCGGGCTCGCCGCTTCACGGCGACCCGGAATGACGGCGCGTTCGGTCCAGCTCACTGGATAAACTGGGTGTCGGCGAGCTTGGAGAGATCGGGAATTTTCTTGATCACGCCGATTTCCAGCAGCAGTTCGGCTGCCTCCTTGTTGAAGGTGCCGAAATCTTTGGCGAAGAAGGCCTTGTTGGCGGCCTGGTCCTGCCACCGCAGGTACTTCGCCGAATTGCCGAACTGCTCGCCGGACTGCTTCACGTCGGCGCCCATGATCCCGTAGGCCTTGGCTTGATCGGTCTTGATCATCTCGACCGCCTCGAAATAGCTCTTCGCCAGTGCCTTCGCGGCCGCGGGATGGTCGGCGATGAACTTCGGCGTGCAGCCGAAGGTGTCCATGATCATCGGATAGTCTAGCGTGGTGGCGATGATCTTACCGGCTTCCGGCTTTGCGCGGATGGCGGAGAGATAAGGCTCGTAGGTCATGGCGACGTCGTTCTGGCCGGCGATAAATGCCTGCGCGGCCGGACCCGGCTCCATGTTGACGACGGTGACATCCTTGATGCCGAGACCGTTCTTCTTGAGGAACCAGGCCAGGGTGAAATAGGGCGCGGTGCCGGGCGCAGAGGCGGCGACGGTCTTGCCCTTCACATCCTTGATTGAAGAGACGTTGTTACGCACCGCCATGCCGTCGGCGCCATAAGATTTGTCCAACTGGAACAGCTGGGTGGTGGCGACGCCATTGGCATTCCAAACGATCCAGGTCTCCACCGTGGTGGCGGCGCACTGGATGTCGCCCGACGCGATCGCCAGATGGCGGCTCGCCTGTGGGATCTTCTTGATGGTGACGTCGAGGCCGTTCTTGGCAAAGATGCCGGCCTCCTTGGCCAGCGTCAGCGGCGCAAATCCGGTCCAGCCCGAGATTCCAATGCCAACCTTGGTGCCTTGCGCGGCGGCCGGGCTGACGGCAAGCGCCAAGACAAGCGCGGCGGCGGCAGTGCGGATCGAGATCATCTTCGGCTCCATCTCCGACAAAAAAGCATGATTCATGCCAGCACGGCGATGCGGCGAAGTCAAACCAGGCAATGCGTGCGCTTAGGCTGATGACGACTACTTGTCGCCGTCCAGCGGTGCGCTGCCGCGCCAGGGATGGTCGGTGATGTCGAACGTCACCTTGTCGGGGCCATGAAACTTGGTCTCGTAAAAGCCGGTGTGACCTTCCGGCCGACGCGCGAAGCATTTGGCGCCGAGTTTTTCGAGCTTGCCGGCGGTGCCGTCGACATCGTCCACCAGCACGCCGAAGTGATGGATGCCGCGGAAGTCGAGCCCAAGCCCCTGGTCCCAGCCGAACCTCAGCACCGCCATGTTCAACGTACCGTCGCTGAGAAAAACGCCGTAGGACTTGCCTTCGCCGGCGGGCTCGATGCGTCCGACCTCGGTGAAGTCGAATGCCTGCTTGTAGAACTCCGCCGTCGCGAACGGGTCCTCGGCGGCGATGGCGATGTGGCGAAGCTTGGGCATGATCGTCTCCGGGGCGAACTGGGGCAGGGCTACCCGCGTCTGGCGGGACGCAGGGCGCCGCTACGAGGCGCGATCCTGGCGGTTCGCGACATAGCGGCTCGCCGGGATCGGCAGGCCAAGATTCTCCCGCAGCGTGTTGCCCTCGTAGGCGGTGCGATAGACCCCGAGCCGCTGAAGTTCCGGCACGACCATGTCGACGAAATCGTCGAGCCCGCCGGGATAGTACGACGGCAGAAAATTGAAGCCGTCGCAGGCGCCCGTGGTGAACCAGCCCGCCATTTCCTCGGCTGCCTCGGCCGGCGTCCCAACAATCGCGTAATGGCCGCGGGAACTGGCGAAGCGTTGATAGAGCTCGCGCAGGGTCGGGGCGCCTTCCTTCGACCAGGCGGTGATCATGTCGGAGCGGCTGCTGACCACGACGTTCTCCGGCAACGGCGGGAGCGGCTGGTCGAGCGGGTAGCCGGTGAGGTCAAAGCCGATGCGCCGCGACAGCAGCGCTACGCCGAGTGCCGGGTGCAGCAGGTCCTGCAGACTCTGGAACTTGGCCTGCGCCTCGTCGCGGGTCGGCGCGACGATGACGGACAGTCCCGGCAGGATTTTCAGATCGTCGGGCCGGCGGCCGCATTTGGTCATGCGGCCTTTGACGTCGCGGTAGAACTCCCGCGCGCTGTCGATCGAGTCGTGGGCGCAGAAGATCACCTCCGCGGTCTCCGCCGCCAGCTGGCGGCCGTCCTCGGAGGCGCCGGCCTGAACGATCACGGGCTGTCCCTGCGGCGAGCGGGCGACGTTGAGCGGGCCGCGAATGTCGTAGAACTGCCCGTGGTGGTCGAGCACATGCATCTTGGCGCGGTCAAAGAAGATGCCGCTCTCCTTGTCGCGCAGGAACGCATCCTCGTCCCAGGAGTCCCACAGCGCGCGCACCACGTCGACGAACTCCCGCCCGCGCTTGTAGCGCTCGACCTTGGGCAGGTGCGGCTGCCTGCTGAAGTTCTGCGCTTCGGTCTCGTTGCCCGAGGTGACGACGTTCCAGCCGCAGCGTCCGCCGCTGATAATGTCGAGGGTCGCGAATTTGCGAGCGAGCGAATAGGGCTGCTCGAAACTCGTGCTGGCGGTGCAGACGAGGCCGATCTTCTGGGTGTAACCCGAGAGCGCCGACAGCAGCGTGAAGGGCTCCATCCAGGCGACGTAGTGCACGCGATCGATGGCGGATTCGGCGGCGGTCCAGGACGTTGCCGAGTCGGCGGAAAACAGCATGTCGAACAGGCCGCGCTCGGCCGTCCTCGCCATCTCGACGAAGTGCGGGAAATTGACCCCGGCATCGGCTTGGCACAGTGGATGGCGCCACGAGGCGATATGATGTCCGCACGGCCTGACGAAGAGTCCGAGCTTCAAGTGCCGTCCGGCCATTTCCAATCTCTCCCGGGTCGCGACCATCTGCCCGGAGTGGGCCCTGGAGCAGACGGCTCTGCCGGGATAGTGTGACTGCAAGCAAACGCGCTGTCCACCAATGGACGGCAACGATCGGAGGATCCATGAGGGCGCTGTTGATCGGCTTCGGCCTGGTCATGTCGGTGATGGCCGGCACGACCACGGTCTATTCGCAAGGTTTTCCCAACAAGCTGATCCGCATCATCGTGCCGTTCACGCCGGGCGGCTCCAACGACGTGGTCGGACGCGAGATCGCGTCGGGACTGCAGGAGCGGTTCAACCAGACGGCGGTGGTCGAGAACAAGCCGGGCGGTGGCGGTACCATTGCGTATCAGTACGTGGCGAAATCGGCGCCGGACGGGTACACGCTGATGATCGCGCCGGCCTCGTTCACCATGGGGCCGCACCTTTCGCGCAACCCGGTCTACAATCCGATCAAGGAATTCGCGCCTGTCATCCTGGTGGCCGACGTGCCATTCGTCCTGGTAGTGCCGTCGAGCCTGCCGGTGCATTCGCTGAAGGAGTTGATCGACCTCGCCAAGACCTCTCAGAACAAGCTGAGCTTCGGATCGGTCGGTGTCGGCACCCCGCAGCATCTCGGCGGCGAACTTTTCAAGATCAGCGCTGGCGTCGACATGGTCCACGTGCCGTTCCGGGGTGCGATCGCGGCGATTCCGGACCTGCTTGCCGGGCGGATCGACGTGTTTATCGGGGCGATCAATTCGCTCCTGCCGCTGATCAAGGAAGGTAAGCTCCGCGCCATCGCGATGGCGGGAAAGACACGCGTCCCCTCGTTGCCGGACGTGCCGACCATCGCCGAACTGGCATTTCCCGACTATGAGCTCGGGTCCGCGGTCGGGCTGGTGGCGCCGGCCGGGACGCCGCCCGACGTGGTCGAGACGCTCAACCGTGAGGTCGGAAAGATCATCGCCACGCAGGGGTTCCGTGAGCGCATGCAGAAGATCGGTCTCGACGTGGTCGGCTCGACGCCTGCGGCCTATGCCAAGTTTCTCAGCGACGATTACAACAAGTGGGCGAAGGTGGTGGCGGCGGCCGGGCTCAAACCGCAGTGATGAGACCGGCATGCGTGCGCCTGCGATCCCTTCCGATTCGACAGCTGAAGGCGATAGGGTGACTGACTTCAATCTGGAGAGCAGAATTCATGAAAACCGTAAAGTCGATGCTGGCCGAGGCCGAAGCCGAAGTGCCGCGGATCAGCCCGGCAGAAGCCAAAGGTCTGGTCGGCCGTCCCGATGTCCTGTTCCTGGACGTTCGTGAGCCCGCCGAAGTGGCGGCCGCCGGAAAGGTTCCGGGTGCCCTCGCGATTCCGCGCGGCCTGGTCGAGTTCCGTGCCGATCCGGAGTCGGCGCTGCATGACGCCGCATTCGACCGCGCCAAGACCGTGATCGCGTACTGCGCCTCGGGCGGCCGTTCAGCACTGGTCGGCAGGACGCTGAAGGAGATGGGCTACAGCAATGTCCGCAACCTTGGCGGATTCAAAGGCTGGCTCGACGCCGGGGGCGAGGTCGAAAAAGGCTGAGCCCAACGCGCCCGCCGGCTGCGGTAGCCCGATCCGGTTGCGGGAACTTTTTCGCACCTCACTTCGTTCCTGTCCCATTGACAAGGGAAGAGGGAACGAGTCATGGCGCCGGAGATTTTCTACGGAATTGGCGCGCTCGTGCTGCTGGCAGCCCTGATCTGGGCGACCTTGCAATACCGGGCGCGCAATCGGGCAAACGATCGGGTCACCGAGGAAGCGACGCGGGAGCTTTTCGAGAAGCCCGGCTCCTACGACAAAAGCAAACATGACCGTGACCTCAAGCCGTCTTGAGGTCCGCGTATGCTGCCGACAACGACGCAGATTTCCGCCGCCTGGGAGCGCCTGCGGACCAACTTCTGGTTCCTGCCGTCGCTGATGGGCGTAGTTGCCGTCGCGGTTTCGTTCGCCCTTATTCAGCTCGACCTCTCGCTTGGCGTCGATGTGGTTCGCGAACTGGGCTGGACCTACACGTTTGGCGCCGAGGGCGCCCGCGCGATTTTGTCGGCGATCGCGAGCTCGATGATTACGGTTGCCGCACTGACGTTCTCGATGACGATGCTGAGCCTGCAACTGGCGTCGTCCCAGTTCGGACCAAGACTGCTGCGCAACTTCATGCGCGACCGGGTCAACCAGGCGATGCTGGGGATATTCATCGCCACCTTCGTGTATTGCCTGTTGGTCCTGCGGACGGTCCGGGGCACCGACACGAACAATTTCGTTCCGCATATTTCCGTGGCGTTCGGCGTGTTTCTCGCCATCGCCAGCCTTGCCATGCTGATCTATTTTATTCACCACATCGCGCTCGCAATCCGTATCGAAACGCTGCTCGCCGAGATCGCCGCGGAGGTTCGCGCCTCGATCGACAAGCTCTATCCGGAGGACATCGGCCAGGAGAACGAGGAGAAGGAACCCGTAGCCCAGCGAGAACAGTCCGCCGACGGGTTGGCCGCCGACGCGAAACCGATTCGTGCCGGTATCAGCGGCTATGTGCAGAGTGTCGACGCCGATGCGCTGATGGAAGTGGCGACCGCCTGCGATCTTCTGGTGCGGATCGCTACCAGGCCCGGGCGCTTCGTGCTGGAGGACGACGTCATCATGACCGCGAGCCCGGCGGATCGGGTGTCGGAGGAAACCGTCGCCGATTTGTGCGCGACGCTGATCATCGGCCGCGATCGTACGCCCACGCAGGACATCGAATTCTCGATCCGCCGCATCGTCGAGATCGCACAGCGCGCATTGTCGCCGGGCCTGAACGATCCGACCACAGCGATCTACTGTCTCGATCGCCTCGCGGAGGTGTTCGCGCGGCTGGCGACCCGGTCGTTTCCGTTACCTTGGCGGCGGGATGACGAAGGCCGACTTCGCGTGGTGACGGAGCCGACCACGCTTGAGGAACTGGTGTGTCCGGCATTCGCGGCCGTCGCCCGCTACGGCACCGCGGACGCGGACGTTATGACGCATCTCCTGGCGATCATGAGGATGGTCGCGCAGCGGACAAGCGCCAATTCGGCGGCGGCAATCCTGGCGCTGGCGAATGAGATCGAACGGGAAAGCCGGCAACGGGCGTTGTTCAAACCGGGTAGCGCCTGGCCCTCGGGGCCGCATGGCACCAGCGCGGAGTTGTTCAAATCGGGCAGTGCAGAGGTCACCGATCGTCCTCGGCGGCGCCGAAAGCGCGAGACCGAGCACGCCGAACGCTAGACCAGAGGCGGCAACGCCGCTTGCTGCTGTCGGCCGGCTCGCCGATAATCCGCACAATCGAAAAAGAACGACAGGGAGAGACGCCATGCTTGGAATCGCGCGCGCGCGGCAAAATCTCATTGCCTGCACCGGCATCGTGGGCGCTGCGCTGCTCGCTGCGAGCGCTGCGTTTGCACAATCCTACCCAGCGGCTCCGGTTCGGGTTTGGGTGCCGTTTGGCGCCGGCGGTGCCACCGATGTTGTGGCGCGGGTATTCGCCGATCAGCTGCAGCAACGCATGGGCCAGTCATTCACGGTGGAGAACAGGACAGGCGCGGCCGGCCAGATCGCGGCGGCCGCGTTCGCGCGCGCACCCGCCGATGGCTCCACGCTGTTCTTCACCACTGTCGCGCCGGTCACGGTAGCGCCGTTAATGAACAAGGTCGCGTACGATCCACGGAAGGATTTCGTGCCGATCGCCGTCGTCGCGGTGCAGCCGGTCTGGGTGGTGGTAAACGCCAAATCGCCGTTCAAGTCGCTCGCCGATATCGTGAAGCAGGCAAAGGACCAGCCCGGCAAGCTCAACTACGGCACGTCCGGCGTGGGCACCGAACTGCATCTGGCTGCCGAAGCGGTCGCGCAGTCCGCCGGCATCCAGCTGGTGCATGTGCCGTTCCGCGGCGGCGGCGAGGTAATCACCGCGCTGCTCGGCTCGAACATCGATTTCGCGACTCTCAGCACGGCGTCGATCGCCGGCGCGGTGCGGCAGGGGACGCTACGCGTGCTGGCGGTCAGTTCGCCGAAGCGGATGGCGGACTTCCCCGATGTGCCGACCTTCGCCGAACTAGGCTATGCCGGTGCCACCATGGTGCCGTGGTGGGGCCTGATGGCGCCTGCCGGCACACCGCAGCCGATCCTCGATCGCCTCGGCGCGGAGCTCGAAGCTGCGACCAAGGACGCGGGCTTGCGCGAGCGGCTGAAGGCGACCTTCGTCCAGATCGAATACGCCGGGCCGCAGGAGTTCGCCCGGCGGCTCGAAGCCGAGACGGCGCTCTACGGCGACATCATCCGCGCGGCCAAGATCACGATGCCGAAATCGAAATAGCGCCGAAATCCGGCGCCTCGTGCCCATTTTGCAATAGCGCGGCCTCAGCCGGGAGCGCGGCAATTTCGGCCGCGGCGGCAACCTTTCCGGGCCGCGCGAGTTGTCGTGCTCGATGCCGTTTTCGGCGACGAGGATGGCGTGCCGGATGGCGCGCGCAATCAAACAGCTCGACTGACATCAGCGGTTCGGCAAAAGATGGATTTCGATTTTTTCGACATTGCCCTGCGGCTCGGCGCGGCAACGCTTGCTGGCATTGTGATCGGCATCAATCGCGATCTCGCCGACAAGCCGATCGGCATGCGTACGCTGGGTCTCGTCTCATTGGGCTCGGCGGTGGTTTCGCTGGCAGCAATTCAGTTTCAGGATGCCGCCGCCACCCCGGATTCGCTCAGCCGCGTGGTGCAGGGCATCATCCAGGGCATCATGGGTGGCATCAGCTTCATTGGCGCCGGAGTCATTCTGCGGGACACCGCCGCGCGCAGGGTCGAGGGCCTTACAACGGCCGCGACCGTGTGGGTGACGGCCGCGTTTGGCATTGCTTGTGCGCTTGCGGCATGGAAGCTGCTCATCGTTGCGACCACCCTGGCGTTGATCCTGCTGTTTGCTATCGCCTGGACAGAGAAATGGTTCGGCCACAACGATTAATGCCGCCTGTCGCAATCGCGCTATGGTACGCCCTCGACGATGTAGCTGCGGAACTTCGCATACTTGCGGCCAAGCGCGCGGATCTCCAAGGACTCCGGTGCGCTGCGCCAGCTCTGCACCTTCTCGATGCCGTCCCAGGACAAGATGACCACGCGCGAACTTGGCGGCGCGCCCTCGATGGTCGCGACCCTGGATGTGTCGGCCAGGATGCGGCCGCCGAACGCCTTGATGTTGGCCTCGGCGCGTGGGACGTAATCCTTGAGGAAGCCGTCGTGATCGGTCACGTCGATTTCGGCGATAAAGTAGGTCGGCGGCGCCTTCTGAGCATGCAGGGCCGAAACCGCAACGGCTCCGATGCCGATGCCAGCCAGCATGGCCAATGCGGCCGTGTATCGAGGTTTCATCGCACGTCTCCCTGACGGCGTCCGCTGGACGCGCATCCTATGAGGTCGTCGCCTTCCTATCCGCCGCCGATTTGCCGGGCTCTTCCGGCGCCAGCGCCAGCAGCACCGCCGCGATGGTGGCGAGGATGAGGCCAATAAGCTTGAGCCGGCCGGGCAGGGTGCCAATTGCCACAAGTGAGATCACCGCGGTCATCAGCGGCGCGCCCGCATTGGTCAAGGGCGACACCACAATCGCCTGGCCGTAGCGGAAGGCATAGACCAGAGTCAGCGCGCCGACCGCATTCAAAAGCTGGATGCCGGCCGCCAAGTAGAGACCGTCGGCGCCCCAGTTCACCGGCCGGCTGAAATCGGTCATCGCCCACGCCACCGGCGCCAGCATCAGGCCGGTGATCATCATGTAGAAGAAGATACTCTCCGCACTCATGCTGCGGTTCGCGAGCTTCATGAAGAACGCCTGCACGCCCCAGCATCCCATCACGGTGACCGCCAGCACGAACCATCCCAGGCCCTTGCTCTCGAAGCCTTGCGGCGAAAAATCGAACAGCGGCAGCGCCAGCAACGCGAGCACGATCCCGGCGGCGCCGACGACATTGGTGCGCTCGCCGAGCAGGACAAAGGACATTGCGATCGTCACTACCGGAGAGAGCGAGATCACCGGAAAGATCAAGTAGGCCGGCCCGATCGTCAGCGCATGGAACAGCACCAGCTGACCGCCGGCGCCAAGGAGGCCGATGATCAGGCCATAGACGATGGATCTTGGATCGCGGTCGAGCCGCCAGCCGGCACGGGCAAGCACGATGAGGGCCGGCAGGATCATGGTCACCGACCACACGCAGTACACCAGCGTCTCGGGAAAGCCGCGCCGCACCGGGAAGTCCGTGAAGGCCCCCCAGAAGCCCCACAGCACGGTGGTGGCAAGCGCATAGATCAGCCACGTCTTGGGCGGAGCTGCGATCTGGGTTACGGCGCTCGACACTGTCACGGCCGTTTGAGCGGCGTGGCTTCGAGCAGGAGGAACCGCTCGAACGCGACCCGCAACCGAGGCGACACGGCAGAGACGACGCCAACGGTCCGGCCGGTCCAGTAATCGGTCACCGAATGACGTCCGGTGCCGAGCCCGCGCAATTCAACCGGTCCGCTCCAGCGATCGGCGTAGAAGGCGTAGTAGAGCCGGTCATTCTTACGGATGGCGTGGGCTTCGGGCTTGTCGAACCCGATATCGTAGAGACCGCCGAGATACGTGCCTTCCGGTAGCCGCTTGGCGTTATAGAGCGCGATCCACTTGCGCCATTCGGCTTCCTTCTGCGGGGTCAGCAACAATTCGTCTTCGGGATTGGGATCGCGCGGCCAAGTGAACTTGGTGGACGCGACTGCTCCGATGCCGACGGTCGAAGCGAAATCGCTGCCGCGGTCGCTCAACTCCACATGGTCGCCCGCATAAGCGGCCGATGCCCCCATCAACGCCTTGATCACCTTGCCCTTATGGCGGATCTGCCAGGACGATAGCGGATCTGAACCGACCGCCTGGTTCACGTGGGGCAGGTTGTAGATCGAATACGAGGTGCCGCACGGGCAGAACTCGATCACCGTATCCGGATTGATCGCGGTGGCCTCGTCGTAGACCGCCTTCCACACATCCTGCAGCTTCTCGATCGACTCCTCCGGCCGCGCGTGCTTGTGCGCGGGATTGAAACAGGGCGCCACGCCGTTGAGATGCTGGCCGTCGATCTTCAGCCCCGCGAACCCCCACAGGCCGATCATCTTGCGGATGAGGCGCCGGGTCCAATTTACCGTCTCCGGATAGGCCGGACACAAGACGAAGCTGTCCCAGCCGGTGAGATCCTGCGGCGCGCCGGACTTGTCGAGAAGCAACATGTCGGGATGGTCGCGCAGCAATTGGGTCGATGGCTGCGCCGCAAGCGGTGCCAGCCAAAGCCGAGGCTTCATGCCCGCAGCCTTGATCGACTTGACGAATGCGATCATGTCGGCGTCGCCGCGCGGGAATTTGGCCGGATCAAGATCCCAGTCACCGATCGAGGTCTGCCAGCCGTCGTCGAGCACCGCCCAGTCGAGCCCGAGGTCGCGCGCCTTGGGCAGCGTTCCCAGCATCTGTTCGATGGTGAAGTCCCGCTGGTAGCCCCAGCCGCACCACACCGGGTCGTACGCGGTCGGCGGAATGCTCACCTGCGTCATCCCGCGCTCGGACAGGATTTGGCGGTAGGTTTCGAGCGTCGCAAAGAAATCGCCGCGGTGGATGCTGACGAATGTGTCCAGCGTCGAAAAGCTCTCGCCCGGCTGGAGGGTGGTCTTCTGATCGTGTTCCACCGCGACCCGCGCGCCCGCGGCTGTCATGGTCAGCGGCATGGTGACGAGCTTCGGCATCGGCGCCAGGTGGCCGACCGCCAGCCCCCAGTCGCGCCGCCAGACGTCGAGCACCGGCGTGCCGCCGCCATAGTCGGTGGCATTCATGCCCATGAAGTTGCGTTGCGCGAAGCCTTCGTACAGCGATTGAATCCAGTCGCGGCGGTCGGCGTAGGATGCCCCCGAATAGGACCAGAATTCCGGCTTGCCCTCGGCCGGCGTCAGGACATGGGCGCCGTTCGCCCAGCCCTCGATCTCCAGCGGGTCGGTGCCAAGGTTGCGGTAGCTGACCTGCTGCAGCGCGAAGCCGGGATGACGTTCATACAAAGATGTGGCGACCTGCTTCTCGATCCCCTCAGGCGCGCGACCGCGCACGACATGGCGGATACCGGGCCCGTGGGCACCGTTGACGCGTTCGCTGCTCCAGTCGACGAACGGGAAACGCTCGATGCGCCGGCCGTCGCTCAGCCGCAATGTCTCGCTCGGCGCGACGTCGGTGAGCGGCTCGAGCGTGTCGCCCGCCCGCGCCAGCACCCGGCTACGTAGCGCCGCATCGATCTGGAGCGCGATCGTTCCGTCGCTCAATAAGATCGGTGGCTCGTTCGCCTGCGCGAGGCTCGCCGGTCGGACACTCAGCCCGGCGCCCGCGAGCGAGCCGGCCAGGAGCTTGAGCACAGTCCGCCTGCGGGCGCCTCGCTTGCTGCCCTTGTGCACGGTGATCACCTGTCCCGTCTTGTTTTCTGGTGCCAGATAAGCTTGCACATCCCTTTCCGGCAAGGCAAACGGTTCACTACGGCGTCAGAAATGAGGGCTGCTGTGATTGCGTCCTCTCCCACGCATCGGGGGCTTGCCCCGGATGCGCACGTTATGCGCAAGTCGGGCAGGCCCGACTTGCGTCGGGAGAGGGTAGCCGCAGCGGTTCAGCTACAAAGAATGGGTGAGGGGTTGTCGCGCGGTTACCCCTCACCCACCCGAATGTGCTGAGATGTCAGTGTTGCCCTCTCCCGCAAGGAGAGAGGGCGCAACAGCAGTGACCGCGATCGCGAATATGGTCGTGAGAGGCTTGAATGAGGGTCATCCTCGACCTGATCCGCCGGCACGAGGCAGGCGAACCCTGCGGGATATTTTCCGTCTGCTCGGCGCACCCGCTGGTGATCGAGGCGGCGTTGCGCCACGTGCGACGTTCCGGCGCATCGTTTGCGCTGATCGAGGCGACCTCCAATCAGGTCAATCAAGACGGCGGCTACACCGGGTTGAAGCCCGCGGATTTCCGCGACTTTGTGACGGCGGTTGCCGGCCGAGCCGGTGTGGCGATGGAGCGCGTCGTGCTCGGCGGCGATCATCTCGGGCCGAATGCCTGGCAGGACCTGCCGGCCGAAGCGGCGATGAAGCGAGCCGAGGTGATGGTCGCCGACTACGTGCGCGCCGGCTTTCGCAAGATCCATCTCGATTGCTCGATGGCATGCGCCGGCGATCCGTCGCCGCTGCCGGACGCGACCGTGGCGCAGCGCGCAGCGCGGCTCTGCACGGTCGCCGAACGCGCCCATGCGGAAGCCGGCGGTGAAGCGCCGGTCTATGTTATCGGTACCGAGGTGCCGGTGCCTGGCGGCGCTGCCGAGGAGCTTGAGACCGTCGTGGTGACTACGCCGGCCGGGGCGCGCACGACCATCCACACGCACCGGGAAATTTTCGTCGCGGCCGGATTGGCTGCTGCGTGGGACCGCGTCGTCGCGCTCGTCGTGCAGCCGGGCGTTGAATTCGATCACCGCAACGTCGTCAATTACGTGCCAGAAAAGGCGCGCGCGCTCAGTCGGATGATCGAGCAATACCCGGGCCTGGTGTTCGAGGCGCACTCCACCGACTATCAGACCCCCGCCGCGCTTGCCGCCCTGGTGAGGGACCACTTCGCGATTCTCAAAGTCGGCCCGGCACTGACCTTTGCGCTGCGCGAGGCGCTGTGGGGGCTCGACGCCATCGAAAGAGAATGGATCGGACCGGAGGCCGCGTCGCACTTTCGGCAGATCGCCATCGCGCGGATGAAATCCGAACCGAAATACTGGGCGAAATATTATCACGCGCAGGGCGCGGCGCTCGACTACGACTTGCAGTACAGCCTGAGCGACCGGATTCGCTACTACTGGCCGGACCCCGAAATCTCCCGCGCGCAGACGGCGATGTTCCGCAACCTGACGCGCAATCCGCCACCTCCGGCATTGATCAGTCAGTATCTGCCGGTCGCCTACGCGGCGATGCGTGAAGGATCGATTGGGGCGACGCCGGCGGAACTGGCGATGGCGAATGTCAGCGCGGTGCTCGATCAATATTGGGCTGCGACCGAACCGACGAGAGCGAACGCGTATGCATAAGCTCGGCCGCGACGAAGACGAACTCAAGGCGCTCGGCGCCATCTGGACCGCGCGCGAGATCGCGCAGCAGCCGGCGATGCTGCGCGAGACCTTTGTGGCGCTCTCGGAACGCGAGGCCGAGTTGCGCGGCTTTGTCCGGCCGCTCCTGGAGAACTCCGAAACGCGAACGATCCTGACCGGCGCAGGCACGTCGGCCTTCATCGGCGAATGCCTCGCGCCTTATCTCGCAGCCCGGCTGCTCGGACGGGTCGAGGCGATCGCCACTACCGATCTGGTCAGCGCGCCATATTTGTATTTCGAGCCGCAGACGCCGACGCTGCTGGTGTCGTTCGCGCGCTCCGGCAACAGCCCGGAAAGCGTGGCTGCGGTCGAGCTTGCCGACCGGTGCGTCGGCGCGATGCATCATCTCGCGGTCACCTGCAATCCGCAGGGCGCGCTGATCGACAAGCTCCGGCACGGCGGTAACGGCACGACCGTCCTTCTGCCCGAGGCGACGCACGACCGGAGTTTCGCCATGACGTCGAGTTTCAGCTGCATGCTGACGGCGGCGCTTGTGGCGCTCGCCGGCTTCGACGGCATGCAGGCGCGTATCGAGCGGAGCGCGCAATCGGTGACCGGTGTCATCGCAGCGCAGGGCGACGCAATGCGCACGCTGGCGGCACGGGGGCACGAGCGGGTGATCTATCTGGGCAGTCACATGTTCAAGGGGCTGGCGCGCGAAGCCGCGCTCAAGCTCCTGGAACTCACCGACGGGCAGATCGTTTCGGCGTTCGATTCGCCCATGGGCTTCCGTCACGGGCCGAAAGCCATGGTCAACGCGGGCACGCTGGTCGTGATCTTTCTCTCCAACGACGACTACACGCGCCGATACGATCTCGACCTCATGCACGAGGTCCAGAGCGATGGCCGCTCTGGCGGTATGCTGGCGATCTGTGCGCACGACCGTGATGTTCCCGCCGGGGTCGAGCGCATCGTGGTGCCGGGCATGCAGGATGCCGAGGACATCGATCTGCTGGTGCCCTACATCGTCGGGCCGCAGATGTTTGCGTTCGAACAGTCGCTGGTCCGCGGCATCACCCCGGACAACCCGAACCCTTCCGGCACTGTCAACCGGGTCGTGCAGGGTGTGCGCATTCATCCATTCCGGTGAGGCATCATGGCGCCGGTGGTTTTCCTCGGGGTCGACGGCGGCGGGACGAAGACGGAGTTCGTTCTGGTCGACAGCGAAGGCAACCTGCTGGGCTCGGTCACAGGGGAGGGCTGCTACCACCTTGAGATCGGCATGGAGGGACTGCGCAACGTACTGGCGAAGGGGATCGCCGACGTTGTGGCTCGGGCGGCAATCAACACAGGCCAGATCGCGCATGCGTTCTTCGGCATTCCGGCCTATGGCGAGGACAGCGAGGCGCAGGTACTGCTCGATGCCATGCCGGCGGCGCTGCTCGGCCATCGCCGCTATCGCTGCGGCAATGACATGGTGTGCGCCTGGGCGGGGTCGCTGGCGGGTGAAGACGGCATCAACATCGTCGCCGGCACCGGATCGATCGGCTATGGCGAACGCGGCGGCAAGGCCGCTCGGGCAGGGGGCTGGGGCGAGGTCTTCGGCGACGAAGGCTCCGCCTATTGGATCGCCGTGCAGGGGCTGAATGTCTACACCCGCATGAGCGACGGCCGGATGCCGAAGGGCTTGCTCTATGCGCTATTTCGGCATGCGTTCCGGCTGGAGGCCGATCTCGATCTTTGCGCCAGAGTCCTGAACAATCACACGCGCGACAGCATTGCGGCGATCGCGCAGCTTGTGACCCGCGCGGCGCAGGAGAGCGATGCCGCGGCGATTCGGATTTTCGACAGCGCAGCGAATGAACTCGCCGCCGTCGTTGATGCGGTCCGGCGGGCCCTCGATTTCGCGCCCGACGAGATCGTGCCGCTATCCTATTCGGGCGGCGTGTTTCATGCCGGCGCGCTGATCCTCGACCCGTTCCGGCGACATCTGGCGGCGCGTTGCCCCAGGTTCGATCTGCGCACGCCCCTGCTTTCGCCGAGCATTGGCGCGGCAGTTTACGCAGCCAAGCTCGCGGGTTCGCCGTTGCCTGCCGCCCTGCAGCATCTGCGCGACGTCTCGGTGGCGCAGTGATCCTCCGATTGTTTGGAATTCGCTCCCGCGTGGCGATTGGCGTCGCGAGGGCATGCCAAATCGCGGCGATTGTCTCCGATGTGCGAACCTAAAGCGATCGTTCTGCGGGCATTCTCAGGGCGGATGCAGAATTGGTACGGCATGGCTGAAGCTTTGCCTGCCTCTTTTGATGCCGAGGAGCGGCTGAGACAATTCCGCCACCGCCGAAGTGGCATTCTGACAATCGAGCACGATGAGATCGGCAGGGTTGCCGACGGTGAGGCCATACTCCGGCAGGTTCATCAGCCTGGCGGCCTGCGTGGTCACCATGTCGAGGCAATGCGCGATGTCGGCCGGTCGTCTCAGGCGCATCACATTGGCATAGAGGTTGGCCATGCGGATCAGCGAGCAGTCGCCGAACGGCGTGAACGGGTTCAGCACGTTGTTGGTGGCGAGCGAGCAGGTGACGCCGTGCTCGATGAGCTGATGCGCCGGCGCCACGCCGCGGGGCACAGAATGATGATGGCCGCTGCCCATCAGGAACAGATCGGTGGCCGGCAGAACCGTGACGGCGACGCCCGCATCCGCAAGCCTGCGGCCGATCTGGTCAAGCCGGCCGGGTTCGATCGCCGACAGCTTGGTAACGTGGCCGATCGCAACTCGCCCGCCCCAGCGTCGCCGCGCAGTCTGGCGGCAGACTTCGTCCAGATGCATCCACGAGGGATCGAGATCGAAGTCGAGATGGAAGTCGATATCGAGATCGAAGCGCTGCGCAATGTTGAAGATGCGCTCGATCTGGCCCTCGGGGTCGGTGTCCGTGTAGGGGCAGCCGCCGATCAGGTCGGCGCCCGTCTCGCATGCCTCGATCAGAAGCTCTTCGGTGCCTGGATCGTTGAGCATGCCCTCCTGGGGAAACACGCAGAGTTCAAGATCGATCGCCCAGGCATAGTCGGCCTTGAGTTGGCGAATGGCGTTGAACGAACGCAGGACCACACGCGGATCGACCTCCACGTGGGTGCGCATGCGGGTTGTGCCTTGCACGATCGCCTTTTCGAGCGTGCGGCGCGCCCGGCCGTAGACATCTTCCTCGGTGAAAGCGCGCTTGGCAGCCGCAACCTGAGCGATGGCCTCGTCCAACGTTCCATGTTCGGCGCGGCAGCGGTCGAGGATGCAGGATTTGTCGAGATGGATGTGCGTTTCCACAAAGCCGGGAAGCACCAGCCGGCCGCCCAGATCTTCGGTGGGCGCGTCGGCCGCGATCTGCGATTCAATCGCCGCGATCCGACCGTCGCGGATCGCAATGTCCACTTCG
Source organism: Xanthobacteraceae bacterium (assembly GCA_050179645.1). Lineage (GTDB taxonomy): Bacteria > Pseudomonadota > Alphaproteobacteria > Rhizobiales > Xanthobacteraceae > VAZQ01. The sequence continues at coordinate 58,278 of JBFXEX010000014.1, forward strand.
CGGCCGGGCTCTCCGGCGAGCAGTGCCCGCCGCAGAAGGAGATCGGGCGTCATGTCTATTGCGCCGCCTCTGCGCGACCGAGATAGGCCGCTTCCAGTTCCGGATCCTCGGCCAGGGCGGAGGCTTCTCCCATGCGCACCACGCGGCCCGATTCGAGCACATAGCCGCGATCGGCCAGCGCGAGCGCGAGCGTCGCCATCTGATCGACGAGCAGGATGGTGACGCCGTCGTCGCGCAGTTCGGCCAGGACATCGAACAGCTCGTTGATGATTGCGGGAGCAAGTCCGAGCGAAGGTTCGTCGAGCAGCATGATCCGCGGCTTCGCCATCAGCCCGCGCGCGATCGACAGCATCTGCTGCTCGCCGCCCGAGAGCAGCCCGGCCCGGACGTGAAGCCGCTCGCGCAGCCGCGGAAACCGTTCCAGCAAGGCGGCGATCGATGCCTCGATATCGACGTTGAGCCTAGTATAGGCGCCGAGCAGCAGGTTGTCGTGAACCGTCAACTCGGGAAACACCTGCCGGCCTTCCGGCACCAGCGCCAGGCCCGCAGCGGCAATCCGGTGGGCCTCGAGCCGTGCAATGCTCCGGTCGTTGAGCAGGATCTCGCCGCTCACCGGGCGCAGCAGGCCGGAGAGCGCGCGCATCGTGGTCGATTTCCCGGCGCCGTTGGCGCCGATCATCGCGACCGTCTCACCGGGACGCACCTCGAGCCCGACATCTTCCAGCACCGGAGCCGCGCCGTAACCGGCTGTGAGGTTAAGGGTAAGCAACACCGGATCGCGAGAACCCTGCCAGGCCGTTGCCCGGGGTCGGGCGGCCATTTCGCCGCCGAGATAGGCCTTGATCACCGCCGGATTACGGCGGACCACCGCCGGCGTACCGCTGGCGATGCGCTGGCCGGCGTCGAGCACCACCACGTGATCGGAGATGCCCATGACCAGCACCATGTCGTGCTCGACCAGGACGACCGCGACGCCGAGATCGGCTATGCGGCGGAGCAGCCGGCTCAGTGCGTCCTTGTCGGTGCGCATCAGACCGGCGGCTGGCTCATCCAGGAGCAGGACGCGCGGCCGCATCGCGAGTGCGCGCGCGATTTCGACCAGACGGCGGTCGACATGGGGCAGGTCGCCGGCCGGTGTCGCGAGCGCGCCGTGATAGCCTACGAAGGCAAGCAGCGCTTCGGCGGCGCGGCTGTCCTCGGGCGAAGCCGCGTCAACCAGCATGCCGCCGAGCCGGCCACAGCGCATGGCGATGAGCACGTTGTCGAGGACGCTCATGCTGGCGAACAGCTTGGTGGTCTGATAGGTGCGCGCGATGCCGGCGCGCGCGATCTTCCAGGCCGGCGCACCGGCCAATTCCTGGCCGGCAAGGCGGACGCTACCGCTGTCGGGCCGGTAGAATCCACCGATGACGTTGAGCACAGTGGTCTTGCCGGCGCCGTTCGGCCCAATGACGCTGGTGACCTTGCCGGGCTCGGCCGACAGGCTCACATCGGTTGCGGCCCTGATCCCGCCGAACGCGATGCTGATGCCCGAGAGCGTAAGCGATTGGGCGTCATCGGACCGGCGGATGAACGATGCGACGTCGAATCCTGCGCCATCGGCGGCGCGGGGATCGCGCCGATAGGCAAAGCGCGCGAGCGTGCCGAGCACGCCTTCGGGCGCGAGCCACAAGACGATCAGCAGGAGCCCGCCGAAGAATAGAAGGCGATACTCGGCCAGTGCCGAGAGGAGTTCCGGGCCGATCACGCTGATGGCCGCGCCGACCACAGGTCCCATCACCCAGCCCGCGCCGCCGACGATGACGGCCAGCAGAAACAGAATCGATTGCGAGAACGGAAACGAATCCGGTGCGACGAACATGAACAGCGGCGCGAAAATTGCGCCGGCGAGGCCCGTGAACACGGCCGAGAGTGCGAAGGCCGACGTCTTCATGATCACCGGATTGAGGCCGATCGAGCGTGCAGCGATCTCGGCGTCGCGCACCGCGACCATGCCCTTGCCCCAGGCGCTGCGGTTCAACCGATAGAAGAAATAGAGCGAGGCGCCTGCCAGCAGAATTGAGAGGATCGCCATCTCGCGCTCCGCGAACACCTTGCCGCCGATTGCCGGGGGCTTGATGTGCATGAGACCGTTCGCGCCGCCGGTAAGGTCGCGCCATTCGGTTGCACCGTGCTGGACGATGAAGGCGAACGCGATCGTGACCATCGCCAGGTATGGACCGCTGACGCGTAGGGCAGGGAGTGCCAGTACGAAGCCGACCGCGCCGGCAATGATGCCGGCGAGTGGAAACGCGATCCAGAAATCGACGTCCTTGCTGGTGAGGATCGCGACAGTGTAGGCCCCGATCGCATAGAAGCCGACATGGCCGAGCGATACTTGGCCCGTCAGCCCAAGCAGAATGTTTAGTCCGACGCCGACCACGGCGGTGAGCGCGACCAGCGCCAGCACGAACGGCGCGTAGCCGCCGGTGGAACCGACATAGGCGACGCCGAGCGCGGTCAACGCCAGGATGGCGAGCGGCATTGCAATGCTGCACAGCCTGGCAAGCATCATCACACCTTGTTGACCGCGGCGCGGCCGAAGAAGCCGTTCGGCAGCGCCGCCAGTGCAAGGATCACGAACGAAAACGCGACGATCTGCGTATAGGTCGATCCGAAAAACGCCGTGACCAGCGATTCGATCAGGCCATAGAGCAGCCCGGCGAGCATGACGCCCCAGGCCGAGGTGATGCCGCCCAGGATCGCAACCGCGAACGCCTTGATGCCGAACAGCGTGCCCATGTCGGAATGCACGTTGAACAGCGGCGCAATCAGAAGCCCCGCAAGTCCCGCAAGAGCGGTCGATATCATGAACGAGAGAGCGATCGCGCGCCGGACGTTGATGCCCATCAGGCGCGCCGCATCGGAGTTCTGGACGACGGCGAGCAAGGCCTTGCCGGTCCGCGTGCGATGAAAGGCAAGCTGCAGGATGAGCGCAATCGCCAGCCCGACCACCGGGATCACAAGCTGCAGCGGGTAGACGCCCGCTCCGAATATCTCCACTGGCTTGTCGGCCAGTACCGCCGGAAACCGGCGCGGTTCCTTGCCGAACGTGAACAGCACGGCATTGTCGAGCACGATACCGCCAGCGACCGTCGCCATCAGCCATGCGTTCGAGCCGCGGTCGGCAAACGGTCGCACCAGCGTGCGCTCGACGATCAGGCCGAACAGTGCGCAGAGCACGAGCGCCATGAGAACGGCGAGAGCGAGCGGCCAACCGAACGTCACCGCAAATGTGTAGCCGAGCACCGCGCCCAGCATCACGGCCGAGCCTTGGGAAAAATTGACCGTGTTCGAAATGACGTAAGTGACGTGGAAGCCTAGTGCGATCAGCCCGTACATGCTGCCGAGCCCGAGACCGGAGATCATCGCCGAGGTGACCAGCATGGCGCTTTCTCCGGGTCTCAAGGTCCTGGACGCGGCACGCTCGCCGCGTCCAGCCGTCCCCAAACGGTCAGTTCGTCAGCGGGATGATCTCACCTTCCTTGAAGTAGGTGAAGATGTAGTCCTCAGGCCCGAGCGCATCGTGGTTGGCGGGGGTGAACGGCTTGACGTAGTTCTTGATCAGCCCGTCGTACTTGTCGATCTGGAAGAAGGCATCGCGGATTTTCGTGCCGTCCGTGGAGCCGGCCTTGGCGATCGCCAGCGCCGCAAGGTGCAGGCCATCATAGGCGTTGGCGATGCCGACCGCCGGCGTCACGTCGGCGAGCGTCTTGATCGCCGGATACTTCTTCTTGAGCGCCGCCAGCACCTGTTCGCCCTTGGGCGACAGCTTGCCGGAGAAGCTGTAGGTCTGGATGAAATGCACGCGTGCCCCGCTCGGCCCAGCGAGTTCCGAGAAACGGCCGCCCGCCGGGCCCCAGTGCGAGACGATCGGAACGTCCCAACCCATGCGGTCGAGCGACTTCACGACCTGGGATGACGGCGCCACGTTTGCCACCATGAACAGCACGTCGGCGCCCGCCTGCTTAAGGCGGGTCAATTGCGGCACCACGTCGACATCGGCGTCCTGGAATTTTTCGATGCCGACCGAACTCATGCCCTTCTCGGCAAGCGCGGCCTTAAGCCCCGCCTCGTTCGATTCGCCCCAGGGATTGTTGATCAGGATCATGCCCGGCTTCTTAGCGCCGTACTTCTTGATCGCATAGGCGAGCAAAGCCTTGTCGACCAGGGCGTCAACGGCTGAGACACGGAACACGTAGTTGTCGGCAGCGCCGTTGCGGGTGATCGGAGTGCCGGCCGCCCACAGCCCCATGAACGGCACCTTGGCGCCGTTGACGAACGGCACGATCGCCAATGAGACGGGGGTATCGAGACCGCCGAACAGGACTGCGACCTTTTCACGCTGCACCAGTTCGCGCGCAGCAAGCACGCCTTTCGCTGGGTTGCTTTCGTCGTCGCGCACCAGAAGCTCGACCTTCTTGCCGAGCAGGCCACCCTTGGCGTTGACTTCGTCGATCGCAAGCGAAAGGCCGCGAACGATCGCCTCGCCCGCCTTGGCGGATTGGCCTGACATCGCGGCAACGAGCCCAAGTTTCAGGGTTTCCTGGGCGACGGCCGGCGAAATGACGGCGAGCACGGCAGCGCCCGCGAACAGCGAGCGGATCAGATTGGACAGTCTCGGCATGCACAGTCTGACGAGCATGGCTGTACCCCTTTCTGCTGAAGGAACCGGCTTCAACGAGGCAATCTACGTGCCAGCGCTGAGAGTAGAATTCGCGAGGAATTGGGATCGCAGCCTAATTTTTGTGACCAGGAACTAGGCAAACGCCACTGCGATCCGCCCATTTCGTATGCATGATTGTATACAAAAATCTTGAGGATTGCATGCTTTAATCCTGGCGCGGCTTGTGCATAGAATCCGCCATCCATCAGCAGGAGGCTCCATGGCTCAGGTTCACGCCTTTGCAGTCGCAGACGACGAAACCGCGCAAGCGGCCGACACGGTCGAGCGATTTCTCGTTGCCTCAATGGTGCCGGATCCCGAGACCGCCGCTCGCTATATCGCGGACGATCTCCAGATCACGTTCACGGGCGGGCGCAAGTATAACCACCCCCGTGAGACCACGGCTTTCAACGGCAAGCGCTACAAGTGGGTGAAGAAGAAAATGGAGCGCACCGACGTGGTGCCGGGCAAGGGCGAGACCATCGTCTATAATCTCGGCACGTTGTACGGCGAATGGCCGGACGGCACGCCCTTCGAAGGTAATCGCTATGTCGATCGCTTCGTCGTGCGGCGCGGCAAGATCGTTCAGATGGATGTCTGGAACGACAGCGCCGAGCGGATTCTCATCAACCGTGGGATCGAGGCATAAGCCTAGCGATTGGCTCGCGCCCTGGTGCCTGGCTTGGGGGATTTCCCAGCGTCGGCGCCGTTGCGGCCGAGAATATCCTTGAGGTCGCGGTCACGTGCCGGCCGCGGCACGATCAGCGCGCGCCCCGCCACCGCCTC
>JBFXEX010000015.1:0-63726 GCA_050179645.1 Xanthobacteraceae bacterium
GGGTCTCTTAGATGGAGTCCTCCGATGAGGCCCCCTCACCCGGTCACTCGATTCGCTCGTGACCCCCCCCCTCCCACAAGGGGAGAGGGTAACGGAGCCTGCGGCTCGAATCGCGTACTCACCTGTTCAGTTCAATCCAAATAGTCGGCGTACTTCTCCACGTGCTCGGCAAGGCCGAGCGCGTGACTGCGAACCAGTTCCTCGGCGCGCTGGGTATCGCGCGCCTCCAACGCCTCGATGATCGACATGTGATCGCGGATCGAGCGGGTGGCGCGGTCCCGCTCGCCGATCGTCTTCCGCCGGATCATACGCATGTGGGTAAACAGATTGGCGGCGAGCTCGATCAGCACGCCGTTGCCGCTCATGCGGATGATGGTCTGATGGAACTCGATGTTGACCTCAGAATATTCGTCGAGCTTGGCCTGGAGCTGCCCGTCCTCGAAGGTCGCGAACATCCGGCGTAGCGTGGCGATCTCGGCGTCGCTCGCGGTCGTAGTGATGAGCCGCGCCGCCATGCTCTCCAACGCCGCCCACGCGGCGATCATCTCGATCACCTCGCGCCTGGTCTTGCGCACCACGTAGACGCCGCGCCGCGGGATCGCGCGGACGAATCCTTCGCGCTCGAGCTGCGCCATCGCCTCGCGCACCGGCGTGCGACTGATGCCGAACTGCAGCGCCAGGCGGCGCTCGTCGAGCCGGATGTCCTCGCGGCTGCGGTAGACGTCCATCGCGGCGATCACGTCCTTCAGCGCCGCATAGGCCTTGCGCTTGAAGCTTTCCGGGCTGGCGAGCGGCTCGACTGAGACCCGCGGTGGCGCCACCGCGGCCGGCGGATCGCGGTCCGGGGCGGTAGCGAGATCGGAAAATCGGGCGGAGCTGGTCATCTGGTATACAATATTCCAGTCATTTGCGGACGCGCAACCCGTGGCAGATTTCCTTGCCGGAACTGGATGTTAGGCGGGCCCGACCGAAACGCCCGTCCTTTTAAATCGCCGGCCGCGGCTTGAGCCGCGTCAGCGCGTTCGAGATCAGCGGCCAGAACAGCGCGATCAGGCCGAGCGCCATGATGGTGCTGACCAGCGCGTTCGACCAGAAGATGCCGAGACTGCCCTGCGACGCGAGCAGCGACTGGCGGAAGTTCTCCTCGGCCTTGTCGCCCAGCACGATCGCCAGCACCATCGGCGCGAGCGGGTAGTTGCACTTCTTCATGACGTAACCGACGACGCCGAACACCAGCATCATCACCACGTCAAACGTCGAGTTGTGCACCGTGTAGGCGCCGATGGCGCAGAGCACCAGGATCAGCGGTGCGATGATGCTGAACGGGATGCGCAGGATCGCGGCAAACAGCGGCACGCAGGTCAGCACGACCAGCAGCCCGAAGATGTTGCCGAGATACATGCTGGCGATCAGGCCCCAGACGAACTCCTTCTGCTCGACGAACAGCAGCGGGCCGGGCTGCAGGCCCCAGATCAGCAGACCGCCGAGCAGCACAGCCGCCGTCGGCGAACCTGGCACGCCGAGCGACAACATCGGCAGCAGCGCCGCGGTGCCGGCGGCATGCGCGGCAGTTTCCGGCGCCACCACGCCTTCGATCTCGCCCTTGCCGAAATTGTGCCCGTTCTTGGAGGTCCGCTTGGCGATGCCGTAGCTCATGAACGAGGCCGGCGTGGCGCCGGCGGGCGAAATGCCCATCCAGCAGCCGATGATGCAGGACCGCAGCGACGTCGCCCAGTAGGCCGGCAGCTTGGCCCAGGTCTGGAACACGATCCTCGGATTGATGCCGGCGCGGCCGCCCTTGAAGCTCAGGCCCTCCTCGATCGAGAGCAGGATCTCGCCGATGCCGAACAGCCCGATCACCGCGATCAGGAAGTCGAACCCGGTGAGCAGGGTCTCGGAACCGAAGGTGAGCCGCAATTGCCCGGTCACCTGGTCGAGACCGACCGCGGCGAGCGCGAAGCCGATGAACATGGCGGCGATGGTCTTGAATGGCGGCTCCTTGCTCATGCCGACGAAGCTGCAGAACGCCAGGAAATACACGGAGAACTGCTCTGCCGGCCCGAACTTGAGCGCGAACGCCGCAACCAGCGGCGCCACCAGGGTGATCATGATGACGGCAAACAGCGCGCCCACGAACGAGGAGGTGAACGCCGCGGTCAACGCCTCACCGGCGCGGCCTTGCCGCGCCATCGGGTGGCCGTCGAACGTGGTGGCGACCGACCACGGCTCTCCCGGTATGTTGAACAGCACCGAGGTGATGGCGCCGCCGAACAACGCGCCCCAGTAGATGCAGGACAGCATGATGATCGCCGAGGTCGGCGGCATCGAGAAGGTCAGCGGCAACAGGATCGCCACTCCGTTGGCGCCGCCCAGCCCCGGCAGCACCCCGATGAGCACGCCCAGCACGATGCCGAGCAGCATGACGCCGATGTTGAACGGCTGCAACGCAACGGCGAAGCCGTGAAACAGGTTGGCAAGTTCTTCCATCGGTTGTCCTCGGAAAGCGGCCGTCTTGCCGGGCCGCTAGAATCCCAAAAGGGCCTCGATCGGCCCCTTGGGCAAGGGCACGAGGAACCATCTCTCAAATACCAGGAATACAACCAGCGGCACGCCGAGGGCGATCGCGGCAATTAGCGCCCAGCCGTAGTTGCCGAGCCGCCGCATGAAGAATGCCACCAGCAGCGTCGAAGAGACGTAGATGCCGATCCAGGGAATGACCCCCACGTAAATCGCGGTCGGTATCACGACCCAGAGCACCTGGCGCAGTTGCCCCCACTCCGCGAACAGGTCGGAGCGCGGCACCGTGCGGGCGTGAACCAGATTGACGACGCTTGCGATCAGGATGGTAAGCCCGACATAGAACGGAAAGAATCCCGCCTTCGGCCCCTCGTCGCCCCAGCCGATCCCTGCCTGGATGCTGCCGTAGATCACAATCAGGGCGAACACCGCGATCGCGATGGCGACCCCCGACTCGACCCCACGCTGCGATGGGCCCGAATGGGCATCGCCGCGCACCTCATCGCTCATGAAATCCGCTCCAGCCCCTTGTGCTCCGTGTCCTACGGGCAGCCGGAGGTTTTCTCAACCTCCGGCGCGCACGTCACACATTATTTCTTGGCCATCCAGCCAGCTTGTTTCATCAGCTCTTCGTGGCGCTTTTCTTCGGTCTCGACCCACTTCTTGAAGTCGTCTCCCGTCAAGAATTTCTGGTTGAAAGCACCGTCGCTCATCAGCTTCTTCCACTCCGGCGTCTCGCGCACCTTCTTGAACAGGTCCACGTAATAGTCGACCTGATCCTTGGTTGCACCCGGGGTCGTGAAGATGCCACGCAACATCAGATACTCGATGTCGAGGCCCTGCGACTTGCAGGTGGGGACGCTGTTCCAGGACATGTCGCCGGTGATCTTGTCCGAGTAGTCGAGTTTGTGGCTGTCGAACACGCAGAGCGGCCTGAGCTTGCCGGCGCGCCAGTGCGCGATGGCCTCGTTGGGATTATTCACGCTCGAATCGATGTGATTGCCGACCAGTTGCACGGCGACCGCACCGCCGCCGCGCTGCGGAATGTAGATAAACTTGGCACCGGTCTGCTTCTGGATCGCCTCGGTGATGATCTGGTCTTCCTGCTTGGAGCCGGTGCCGCCCATCTTGAAGGTGCCGTTCGCGGCCTTGGCGGCGTCGACATACTCCTTTGCAGTCTTGAAGTTCTTCTCGGCGTTGACCCAGAGGACGAACTCGTCGAGCGCCAGCATCGCCACCGGCGTCAGGTCTTTCCAGTTGAACGGAATACCGGTCGCCATCGGCGTGGTGAACAGGTTCGACAGGGTGATGATGATCTTGTGCGGGTTGCCCTTGGAATTCTTGACGTCCAGGAAGCCCTCGCCACCGGCACCGCCGGCCTTGTTGATCACCACCATCGGCTGCTTCATCAGGTTGTGCTTGGTGACGATGCCCTGGATGGTGCGCGCCATGATGTCGGCGCCGCCGCCGGGTCCGGCCGGGATGATGAACTCAACCGGACGGGTGGGCTCCCAGGCGGCCAGAACTGGTGCAGGTGCGAATGCTGTGACACCCCAGACCGCCGCAGCGGACCCAAGTGCCCAACGAATGAACGAAAGCTGCATGTTTGGTTCTCCTAGCGTGCCCCCACAAGGCGTTTGTTGTTGCGGTTTATCGGGCGAACCGAGCTCTCCGCAATGATTTTCCGGCTCAACGTTGCTGCCGGGGTAAATTGCGCGCAGAATTTTTCAATAGCACATTTGCTCAACAGTCCAGCGCGACGTTGGGCGATGACGATGTGACGCAGGCAGTGGTGCAGCGCAGCATGCAATGCCTTCACCGGGATATCCTCGGGCGCCGCACCGCGTCAGCCAGACTTTGTGATGACATGCGGCGAAACGTGCGCCAAGTCACCGGTGGCCGGTGAACTCCGGCAGCGTCAATCGATAGACCAGAATCAGGGTATCGACATCGACGCCCGACTTGTCCTTGTAGGCGGCACCGACCTGATAGCCGTTCTGGGTGATGAAATCGTTGTCGTTGCTGACGAACAAATAGTAGTCTCGCGGATTGACCGGGTCGAGCGCCGGCACCAAAGCCATGCCCTCCCATTTTTCCGACAGATTGTTGCGGCCGTTCGGCACTCCGTTGTGCAAGCCGTATGCTGCCAGTTGCGCTCCGTCATTGACATCGATGAAGGGCGTGAGCGTCGCCGGCACGATGCCATCCGCGAGGCGGCCGCCGGGCGCCAGCGGGGTCGCGCCGTCATACTCGGTACCGGCGATGTCGGTCGCTTGTGAGACGTCGAGTACCTCGATCTTGCGGTAGAGCGAAGCGGCGCCAGCAGCGCCGTAGCCATTGCCACTGTCGCGGCACAGCAGCAGGAAGCGCGTCTCGTCGAGCGCCACCAGTTCACTCTGTGCCGCCACCTGCCGCTCGCCGTCCGCACCGGCAAAGACCGGCAGGCGCACGACGTACTCACGCACGAGCCGGGGTTGGCCGGGGTCCAACGCAAGGTCGAAATAGAGCAGCCGAGTGAATTCTCGGCTCCGCCAGCCTTCACTATCCTGCCGCGTCGCACTCTGCAGGGCGGCCACCAGGAATTTGCCGCCGGGCGCCAACGCCAGCCCCTCGAAGCCCTGGTTGTTCGAGCGTCCGGCCTCAGGTTTGCGCGGCTCGGGCGGACTGGCGCCGGGCCCGGGATTGTTCGATGAGAAATGATCCCCGCCTTGGCGCTTGGGGATAAGCGCCTCCGGCGGCCGGATTGCCGACAGCATGCGACCCGTAGCTGAGAAACGATAGATGTAAGGGCCGTATTCGTCACCAATGAAGAAGCTGCCGTCGGCAAGCCGCACCAGCGCCTCCGCGTCGATGCTGACGAGCCCGTTCGCAGCCTGCGGCAACGGCGGGAAGCCGTCTGCGGCGGGCCGCACGTCCGTCGGATCGAGCCCGGTGAGCGGCGCGCCGGCGTGGTCGGTGAGCGGGATCGTGTCGACGAGGGTCGCGACGATGCTTTGCTGCCGCGCTTCAACCGGAAGCAGCGAAGGATCGCCCGGAGGATTGAAAACAATTTCGAGCCGGTTGAGCCGCGCCCGGTAGTCGAACGTACCGCCGATATTGTAGCCGCGATCCGGCAGCATGTAGAACGTACCGCGATAGTCGTCGGCGGTGCGCCGCCAGGTGGCGAGATCGACTGCGAGCCCCGAGCCCGAACCGAACGTTTCCCCGAACCTGTCCCGCGTCTCGCCCGGGATGCGGCCGACCCCGACCAGCCCATGATTGACATAGCTGAGCCCGCCGACGGTGACGGCTTCGGCAGCCGACGCAGACGAAGCCGGCAGCAGCGCCGCGGCAGTTGCACCGATCAATACGATGCGGCGCGCCGCAGCCGTCAGACGAGCGCGACGACGCCCGCGAACCGGCAAGCTCACGCGCCGCGCTCCTGCGCGCGGTAGGCTTCGATGATTTCGTGCCCGGTGGCGAACCACACTTTGCCGTGCGCGGCGATGTATTTGAGCGCGCGGTCGAGATACCGGATGCGGTGCGGCACGCCGATCAGGAACGGATGCAGCGCGATCCCCATGACGCGGCCATTGCGGGCGCCTTCTTCGTACAGCACGTCGATAGTCTCGCAAATCCGCCGGTAGAAGTCGTCGATATCGATCGACGGGACATTGAACAGCGGCATGTCGTTGAGCTCGATCGAGTACGGGATCGAATAGAGCCCGTTGTTCATGCGGTAGGGCAGATCGTCGTTGACCCAGTCGCAGACGTATTCGACGCCGTTCTCGCGCAGCAGGTCGAGCGTCGCGAACGTCTCGGTGAGGCCGGGGCCGAGCCAGCCGCGCATCGTCTGGCCGCAATCTTCGATCGCCTTGCGGGTCTCGGCGATGACCGCCGCCTCCGTCTCACGGGCAAGTCCGGTCAGCACAACCGAATTGGTCATGCCGTGGCCCATCAATTCCCAGTTCAGCCGCGCGCACTCCTGCATGATGCGCGGATAGTGGCGCGCAACCTCGCCATTGAGCGCAACCGTACCGCGCACGCCGTTGGCTTCCAGCACGTCCATCAGCCGCCAGATGCCCACCCGATTGCCGTAGTCGCGACGCGAATAATTGCGCACGTCGGGGGCCAAGGGGCCGAGTTCCAGGTGGAAGTGCTCGATATTCGGTACGACCCACACCGCCACCCGCGCGCCATTCGGCCAGATCACCGGTGGATGATCGACGATCGCGCGATACGGAAAGTGCGAGAACGGGTCGGCGTTCGCCATGACGAGCCTTTCTCCGGATTCGATCTCGCGGGCACGATAGCGGGCAAGGCGAGCGACGGAAAGCCAGCCAGGAGACAAGCGGCAGCGCACTCCGGTATAAGGCTCGAATCTTTTCCCGCGAAGGCCAGCTTTCCCCGGCGTTCGCATCCCATTCGATCAAGGAGCCATCGATGAAGCTCTGCCGGTATGACGACGACCGCCTGGGCGTGGTGCGCGGCGACATGGTGCACGACGTGACCGAGGCTCAGACGCAGATCCGCGCCGCGGCGTCCTATGCGATGCAAGGCGACGCCGTGATCGCGGCGCTGCCGACCTGGCGGTCGCGGATCGAAGCGATGGCCGACAAGGCGCCCGGCAAGCCGGTATCGTCCGTCAAGCTGCTCTCGCCGGTGGCCCGACCCTCGAAGCTCGTTGCCGCCCCCACCAACTACAAGGCGCACATCGAGGAAATGCGCGAGCGGCTGGCGCAACCGGGTGCGGTGCAGACCCCGTTTTCGCCGTTCATCGAGAAGGCCGGCCTGTTCCTGAAGGCGAATTCCTCGATGGTGGGCCCGTCGGAGGGCGTCGAGATTCGCTTCCCCGACCGGCGCAACGAACACGAGGTCGAGCTATGCATCGTGTTCGGCAAGCAGGGTAGCGACATCCCCCGCGACAAATCGCTCGACTATGTCGCCGGCTATTGCATCGGCCTCGACATGACGGCGCGCGGCCCGGAAGACCGCAGCTTCCGCAAGTCGATCGACAGCTATTCGGTGCTCGGCCCCTGGTTCGTCACCGCCGACGAGATTCCCGACCCCGACAACGTGCCGCTGCGGATCTTCGTCAACGGCGACAAGAAGCAGGAGAGCAACACCAGCATGTTGATCTTCGACTGCAAGAAGCTGATCGAGTGGGGCTCGACTTTCTACACCTGGTATCCGGGCGATGTGCTGTTCACCGGCACGCCGGAGGGCGTGAGCCCGGTGCAGCCCGGCGACACCATGCGCGCCGAAATCGATCCGATCGGCGAGATGAGCATCGCGGTCCGGGCGCACAAGGCCGGTTAACCGGGACGAAACGATCGTTGCTGCTAGTGGTCCGATTCCAACATTCGCATCCCATTTCGGCAGACACTTTTGCGAATGTTGGAATTAAGGACCACTAGCAAATCTATGATTCTAGTGGAGTTTGGATTTGACATTCGCTTTACGAGCTTGCCGCCCGCTGGGTAGCGAATGTCAAATTCACTCCACTGGTGATGCGCAAACGAACGACGCAGGGAGACAAGCCATGTATCGCAAATCCGGCATTGCGCTTTTGGTCGCCGGCGGTCTGCTGACGGCACTGAATGCCGCCGTGTTGATTCTTCAGTTGTCCGCATCGTCGAGCGCAGCGGTCGGCGGGATGAATGCCCAGTCGCTCGCAAACGACACCGATTTCCAGTCGGCGGTAAAGACCGTCGTCGAGGGCTGCCGCGTCAACGTCGACATCGGCAAGGTGCAGTGCCCGCCGTACAAGTAAGCCGTGCACGAGCGCTTTTGGAAATCTGCGCTAACCGGCCGGCGCGTCGTCGGGAAGCCAGCGCTCGCCGAACGCCGGCTCGCGGTAGGGCGTTGGCGGTAACTGCCACGTCCCGGTCGAAGGCGGCTTGATCTCGGCGTCGACGTGCACGTCGAGCAGGAACGGCTTGTTGGCCTTGATGGCGTGCTCCAGCGCGCCGCGGAAATCTTCTGACCGGGTAATGGTCATTGCCTCGACTCCGGCCGCCTTCGCCCAGCCGGCGAAGTCCGGATTGTACGGCGTCTTGTTGGCGCCCTGGTAAAACGCGGTGCCGAGTTCGCGGCCGCCGAACATGCCCATCTGGATGTCGCGGATCGACATCCAGCCGAAGTTGTTCCAGATCACCCAGACGACCGGGATATTGTATTCGACCGCGGTGCACAGCACGTGCGGCACCATGGTGAAGCAGCCATCGCCGGTGACCGAGACGCACGGCCGGTCGGGCGCCGCGAGCTTGGCGCCGAGCACGCCGGCGGCGCCGAAGCCCATGCCGGAGAATCCCCACGAGTTGAGCATGGTCTGCGGCCGGCGCGCTTCCCAGAACTGCATGTACCAGTTGTGGCTGACGCCGACGTCGCAGGTCAGGATCGCGTCGTCGGGCAGCACCGCGCGGCAATCGGCGACCACGCGCTCCGGCCGCATCGGTGAGGCGTGCATCTCAAAGTTCGGAGTGACGAATTGTTTCCACTCCGCCTGCCAGCCCTTGATCTGGGCGTGCCACGGCGCGAGCGTGCCGCCGCGCGACGGCCGCCGCTCCAACTCAGCGAGCAGCTGGCGCAGGAATGTGCGCGCGTCCGCCAGGATACCGAGATCGGGCGGATAGTTGCGGCCGAGTTCGGCCGGGTCGACGTCGACGTGGATCAGCTTGCAGTGCGGGAAATTCCACGAGTAGCCGGCGATCCACGACGACGCCGAGCGGTCGTCGAACCGCGCGCCGATGGCGATGACCAGGTCGGCATGACGGCCCGCCTGGTTCGCCGGATAGGCGCCGTTGCGGCCGATGAAGCCGAGCGACAGCTCGTCCGACATGTCGAACGCTCCCATGCCGTTCGGCGAGGAGATCACCGGGATGCCCAGCCGCCGCGCGAACTCGGTCAATTCGCGGGACGCCTCCGACAGCGTCACGCCATGGCCGATGAAGATCACCGGCCGCGCCGCCTTCACGATCATGTCAAGCGCCGTGATGATTTCCTCGGGCGAGGCGCCGCTTCGCTGCGCATTCAGCGGCGGCGCGGCGGGCGGCAACTCGACGTCGTCCTCCTCCTGGAAGACGTTGAACGGAATATCGACATTCACCGGCCCCGGCCGCCCCGACAGCATCGTCGTCATCGCCTGCCGCAGCGCGAGCGGCAGCATATCGACGCGTGTCGGCTGGAAGCTCCGCTTCACGACCGGCCGGATGATGTTCGGGAAATCGGCCTGGAAGTGCTTGTTGATCTCCTGGAACGGCGAGCGGTTGAACTGCGAGGTCGGCACGTTGGCGGTGATCGCCAGCACCGCGGACGAGTCCGCCAGCGCGCAGGCCAGCGGCATGACAATGTTGCAGGAGCCTGGCCCGCACGAGGTCAAAGTCGCCACCGGCTCGTGGCGCACCCGGAAGTAGGCATCCGCCATATGGGCGGCGACTTGCTCGTGGCGCGGCGACACCATCGTGATGCGGTCGCGCGCATCGTAGAGCGAGTCGAGCAGCCCGACATTGCCGTGGCCGCAGATGCCGAACACGTAGGGAATCTTATTGGCGACCAGATACTCGGTGATCAGGTCGGCGCCCTTCATCCGCGGCATGATTTTCCCGTTTCGTTCGAAGCCGGCAGGGAACTCCCGGTTCCCTCCGGCAATTTGTTCCGAGCCTAGTCGCTAGCCCCCGGAGCAGCAATGAACAGCCCGTCGTCGGACGCATCGACCCAGAGCGCCGAGATCGTCAAGCTCGACACCGCCCCCGACTTCAGTCCGGAGGAACGCGCCCAACGCAAGCGCCGCGCGTTGCTGCGCCGGTTCTGGCACAGCGCGTCCCTTTACTGGGGTAAGGACGGCGGCAAGCACGCTTGGCTGCTGACCGGCGGACTGTTCGCCATCGTTCTGCTGAACCTCGCCTCCGCCTACGGCATGAACGTCTGGAACCGGGCGATCTTCGACGCGTTGGAGAAGCGCGACAGCTCGGACGTGCTGTTCATTTCGCTGCTCTATTTTCCGTTGCTGATCGCCAGCGTCTGCGTCGCAATCGCCCAGGTCTACGCCCGCATGACCACGCAGCGGCGCTGGCGAGGCTGGCTCAGCAGCCACCTGTTCGATCGCTGGATCCGCGACGGCCGCTACTACCAGCTCAACCTGATCAGCGGCGACCACCAGAATCCCGAATACCGCATTGCCGATGACGTCCGCATCGCCACCGAGTCGCCGGTCGATTTCGCCACCGGCGTGACTGCGGCCGTTCTCTCCGCGCTCACCTTCATCATCGTGCTCTGGAGCATCGGCGGGGCACTGACAATCGAGGTCGGCGGCAGCAGCGTCACCATTCCTGGCTTCCTGGTGATCGCCGCCGTGGCCTACGCGCTGATTGCCAGCGGCTCGATGGTATTCATCGGACGCCGGTTCGTCACCGTTTCGGAGAACAAGAACCAGTCCGAGGCGGAATATCGCTACGTCCTGACGCGGTTGCGTGAAAACGGCGAAAGCATCGCCGTGCTGGGCGGCGAAGACGAGGAGCGCAACGGCGTCGACCGCTCCTTCGGCAAGGTGCTGCGGTCGTGGCGGGACATCTGCATCCAGACCATGCGCACCACGGTGGTGTCGCAGACCAGCGGCTACATCGCGCCGGTCTTGCCGGTCATCCTGTGCGCGCCAAAATTCCTGCAGGGCACGATGTCGCTGGGCGAGGTCATGCAGGCGGCCTCCGCCTTTACCATCGTGCAGAGCGCCTTCAACTGGCTGGTCGACAACTATCCGCGGCTTGCCGACTGGACGGCGTCGGCGTCGCGGGTCGCCACCTTGATGGTGTCGCTCGACGGCCTCGAGAAGGCGCAGGGCGCTGAGGGGTTCGCGTGTATCGAGCGCGGCGAGGCGACCGGCGCGGCGCTGAAGCTGCGCGACCTGTCGGTGACGCTCGACGACGGCACCGCAGTGGTGAAGGACGCCGAGATCGCGATCCAGCCCGGCGAGCGGGTGCTGGTGGCGGGCGAATCCGGCACCGGCAAGAGCACGTTGGTGCGGGCGATCTCCGGACTTTGGCCCTGGGGCAACGGGGCCGTCCAGGTGCAGGCGGGCGCCAAGATGTTCTTGATGCCGCAGAAAGCCTATGTCCCGGCCGGCACGCTGCATCGCGCCGCGACCTATCCGGCGCCGCCGGAGGAGAAGACCACCGAAGAAGTCGCCGCTGCCCTCGAGCGCGTCGGGCTCGGCCATCTCAAGGACCGCACCGAGGAGGATGCGCCGTGGGATCAGACTTTGTCGGGCGGCGAGAAGCAACGCCTCGCCTTTGCCCGCATCCTTCTGCACCAGCCCGACATCATTGTGCTCGACGAGGCGACCTCGGCGCTCGACCCGGACAGCCAGGACAAGCTGATGAAGCTGCTGACCGAGGAGTTGAATGCGACAACGATCGTCAGCGTCGGCCACCGGCCCGAGCTCGAGCAATTCCACAGCCGCAAGATCACACTGGAGCGGCGGCATGGCGGCGCCAAGCTGGTTAACGACATCGAACTTGTCCCCCGGACCGGCCGGACGCGATTGCTTCGGCGTTGGCTGACGCGGCGCGGTCCGCCCGAGGACGCAACGGCAGCCAAGAGCTGAGGACGATCAGCCGCGGGTCACTTCCCGTTCGAGCGCGACTCGGACTTGGCGGCGATCATGTCGGCGAGCCGGGTCATCTTGATCGGCAGGGCATTCACCGCGAGACCGAGTGGCGCGAGCGCATCGTTGACCGCACTCGTGACCGCGGCCGGTGCGCCCAGATAGCCGCTCTCGCCCGATCCCTTCTGGCCGAACACCGTGTGTGGCGACGGCGTCTCATGATGCACTTCCTCGACCGGCGGAATCTCATGCGACGACGGCAGCAGATAGTCCATGAAGGTCTGCGCCACCAGCAGGCCGTCCTCGTTGTAGGCAAACTCCTCGTAGAGCGCCGCGCCGATGCCGTGGGCGATGCCGCCCATGGTCATGCCGCGCACGATCTTCGGATTGATGACCGTGCCGCAGTCGTGGCCGATGACGTAGCGGCGGAATTCGAGCTTGCCGAGCACTGGATCGATCGTCACGAGGATCAGGTGAAACTCGAATGCGAAGCACGGATACATCTGCACCCGGCCGTCCGCGGTCGGCAGCTTGCCGCCCATCGGCACCATCTGGGTGTGGCTGAACGTGAGCCCCGGCTCGGTGTCCGGCGGCAGCCGGTGGAAGAAGCGGTGCGCGATGGTGACCATCTCGGTCCAGGTGCGCTTCTTGTCCGGCGCCGTACGGTCGAACGCGTCGCCGTTGCGCCATTCGATCCGTTCGGCCGGAACGCCGAGGTCGTGCGCCGCGATCGCGATCATCCTCGCCTTGAGCTTCTGCGCCGCGTGATACGCCGCGCCGCCCAGCATGATCGCCATGCGGCTGCCGACCGGGCTCTGGCTCGGCGGCGAGGCAAGCGAATCGAGCCGCACCACGCGGACGCGGTCGGGATCGATCTCCAGCACCTCGCCGACCACTGTGCCGACCAGCGTCTCGTGCCCCTGCCCGGCCGACGTCGTATGGACCGTAGCGGTGACCGCGCCGCCGAGATCGACGTTGACGCGGCAGGATTCGGCATAGGTCGTGTTCTTGTTGGCCGGATTGAGCAGCGGCTCGAACGTCGAGTTGGCGCCGCTCGGCTCGAGACACGCCGCGATGCCGATGCCGGCGAGCAGCCCCTGCCCGCGCAACCGGTCGCGCTCCGCCATCAGCGCCGCGTAGTCGGCCTGCGCCAGCACCTTGTCGACCACGGTGTGATAATCGCCGCTGTCATAGGTCGTGCCGCTCGGAATAAGATACGGGAACTGATCCTTGCCGATGAAATTGCGCCGCCGCACTTCGATGCGGTCGAGGCCGCGATGCTTGGCGACCTCCTCGACCGCGCGTTCGATGGCGAAATTGGTCGGCGACTGTCCGAAGGCGCGCACCGCTTCCTGCGGCGTCTTGTTGGAGAGGACCGCAATCGCCTGATACTGCACGCTGTTGATGCGGTACGGCCCGACGATGGCGCTGATCGGCTTGCCGAGCTGGAACGGCGAGCGCCCCGCATAGGCGCCGACATTGTCGAGCGCGCGCATCTTCATGGCGCGAATGACGCCGGCATCATCGAACGCCACTTCGACGTCGAAGTTGCGCTCCGGCCCGTGCATGTCGCCGCCGCGCATGTTCTCCAGGCGGTCTTCGGCCAGGCGCACCGGAAAGCCGAGCCGCCGCGCCAGATAGCCGACCAGCACGGCATGCTTGATGCCGCGCTTGACGCCATAGCTGCCGCCGACATCGACGTCGTTGTGCACGCGCACCGCCGAGCCGGGCAGCTTCAGCGCCAGCGCCACCTGCTCGGGAAAGCGCGGCATCTGGATCGAGGCCCAGACGTCGAGGATTTCGCTCCAGGGATCGAAGCTCGCCGTCACCACGAAAGTCTCGATCGGCACCGTCGCGTTGCGGCCCCACTTCACCTTGAACGACAGGCGGTGCGGGCTCGCGGCAAAATCCTTCTCGACCTCGCCCCACACGAAGGTCCGGTCGAGCAGCACGTTCGAGCCGTGCGCTTCATGCACCAGCGCGCTGCCGGACCGGTAAGCTTCTTCGCCATCGAGCACGAACGGCAGCGGCTCGTATTCGATCTCCACCAGTTCGGCGGCGTCCTCGGCAATGGCGCGCGTGTCCGCAACCACCGCCACGACCCACTCGCCCGCATAGCGTGCCACATCCACGGCCAGCGGACGGCGCGGCACGTTCGGCGTCTCCAGGCCGGCAAGTAGCGGCGAGCTGCCTGCGGCCAACTCGCGGCCGTCGAGCACGGCGTACACGCCGGGCAGCGCCAGCGCGGCACTCTTGTCGATCGACACGATACGCGCGGCCGGATGCGGTGACGTCACCACCGCAACATGCTTGAGATTCGGCAGCACGATGTCGGCCGCGAAGCGGCCCTTGCCGGCAACGAAGCGCCGGTCCTCGCGAACGCGGCGATCGGTCGAAACGAAACGGAATTTGAGGTCGGTTGCCGACATCGGCTCAGAGACTCACATTTTTGGAGGAACGGGAGCGAGCACACGCATGATCACGTTATCACCCCAACAGAGCGAAGAAACGGCTTTGATGCAACGGCCGTTGCAGGGCACCGAAATCGACCGGATGCCACGCCACCAGGCCGCCCAGCCCTTGTCGCCTCCCTGGCCTCATACTGGCGAGGCTGAACGGGAGGTCGCGGTTGCGCATCGACGCCGCGGTCCAGCTAGCCCAACCCGGCGCGGCGAAAACCTTCGAGATAGTGCTCGCGGTCGCTGTCCTGCTGGATCGGCATGAACTCGGCCAGCCAGGCCAGCGAGATGTTGGGCTGCGCGCGGCGGCACGCTTCCAGCGCGGCCTTCGCGACCTCGTTCTCGCCGGCCATGCCGGCGGCCGTGGTGAGCACGCGGTGTGCACCGACGAAATCGCTGCGCTGACGAAGGGCCTCGCGCGAAAGACGCATCGCCTCGTCGTAGTGGCCGCCGAGAAACTGCGCATAAGCGGCGATGCCCGAATAGACCGCTGAATAGGGATCGCGCGGGCTCAAGCGCAGCGCGCGACGGGCGGCTTCGTCGGCGTCCTGCCAGAAACCACCGTAAGCCAGCGATAGCCCGCAAAAGCCCTGCGCCAGCGCGAAATTCGGATTGAGCCCGAGCGCCTGCTCGAACTCCGCAAGCGAGTCCTCGAAACGGCGCGCGAACAGATGCACATGCCCCAGCGCGTGGTGCGCCCACGGGTCCCGGCCGTCGGCCCGGATTGCCGCCAGCGCGGCGCGCTCGGCGATCGGCATCGCGGCAGCCATGTCCATCCAGCCCATATGGGCGGTGAACATGTAGCTTGTGGCCAGGACACCGAGCGCCTGCCCATAGTTCGGATCGATAGCGATCGCCTTCTCCAGCAGAGCTTGCGCCACGACATTGTCCTGCCGCGTCACGCGCCAGTAGTGCGACAGCGCCCGCATCACCAGATCCCAGGCATCCAGGCTGTCCGGCGGCTTACGCTGGGCGCGGAAATTCTCCGCCGCGTAGAGCTGTGGTTCGATCGCCGCCACGATACTCTCGGTGATCTCATCCTGCACCGCAAACACGTCAGCGAGGTCGCGGTCGTAGCGCTCGGCCCAGAGATGACTGCCGGTGGCAACGTCGTTGAGCTGCGCGGTGATGCGCACCCGGTCGCCGCCCTTGCGCACGCTGCCGTCGACCACGTAGCGGACACCGAGTTCCTCGGCGATCTGCTTGAGATGGACCGCCTTGCCCTTGTAGATGAACGACGAATTGCGCGCGATGACGAAAAACCAGCGCAACTTGGACAGCGCCGTCATGATGTCTTCGCTGATGCCGTCGGAGAAATACTCCTGGTCCGGCTCCCCGCTCATGTTGGCGAACGGCAGCACCGCGATGGCAGGGCGATCCGGCAGCTGCAAGGCCGACGGTGAGATCTCGCCAGCCTCGCTCACGATCGCGGGCGCTTCGGCCGCATCCACGGCGCCGACGAAACGCAGGCCCTTGCGGGCGATGGTACGGATCAGCCGCTGTTCGTCGCCGCTGTCGCTCAGGGCCCGGCGCGCCGCATTGATGCGGCTGGTCAGGGTCGACTCCGACACGACGCGGCCGTTCCAGACCGCATCGAGCAGGTCGTCCTTGGTGACGACGCGCTCGCGGTTGCGAACCAGGTAATTGATGAGGTCGAAAACCTGCGGTTCGACCGCGACGAGCGCGCCCGCACGGCGCAACTCGCGGCGTTCCGGATCGAGCAGGAAGTCTTCGAACTGAAAGACCAACGTTCTTTCCAATCGCCGCGCCACAAGGCCGCGGCTGCACGCCAGCCGATATTCAAGGATACCTCAAGGGAAAATCAAGCCGTTCTCAAAGCCACACAATCGTGGCCGGGGCAGTCTCCGGGTCAGGAAATGCGTTTCAGCGCGCGATTCCAGCGATACGGCCGGCCGTCCGGCGGGTCGCTCGCTTAACGCAGCAACCAGAGGAAAGCCCCCATGTCCATGACCGCAACCCTGCAGGCCGCGGCGTCCGCACAGCCCGACCTCGCCGCCGTGAAGACCAAGCAGCAGGCCGCCTGGTCGTCCGGCGACTACGCCGTGGTCGGCACCACCTTGCAGATCGTCGGCGAAGATCTGTGCGAGGCGATCGATCTTCGTCCCGGAAGCCACGTGCTCGACGTTGCCGCCGGCAACGGCAATGTCACGCTGGCCGCAGCGCGCCGCTGGTGCGACGTGACCTCGACCGACTACGTCCCCTCCCTGCTGGAACGCGGACGCGAGCGCGCCAAGGCCGAGCGGCTCAACGTCGTTTTCCGCGAGGCCGATGCCGAGGCGCTGCCGTTCGCACCGGCGAGCTTCGACGTCGTGGTTTCGACCTTCGGCGTGATGTTCACCGCGGACCAGGACAAGGCCGTTGCCGAACTGCTCCGTGTCTGCAAACCGGGCGGCAAGATCGGCCTCGCGAACTGGACTCCCGACGGCTACATCGGCCGCCTGTTCAAGGTGCTCGGCAAGCACCTGCCGCCGCCTGCCGGCGTGAAATCGCCGGCCCTGTGGGGCACGCGTGCGCGGATCAACGAGATGTTCGGCGCCCAGGCGTCGAATATTGTCGCCGAGCCGCGCATGTTCACGTTCCGCTATCGCTCGCCGCAGCATTGCCTCGACGTGTTCAAGACGTTCTACGGACCGATGCTCAAGGCCTATTCGGCGCTCGACGCCAGCGGACAGGCGGCGCTGACCCGCGACCTCCTTGACCTGATCGCCGAGTTCAATCGCGCCGCCGACGGCACGATGGTGGTCCGCAGCGAATATCTCGAGGTCGTCGTCATCAAGCGCTAATGTTTGCCAGAACGGCGCGCAGTCACGACGCACTCACGAGACTGTCATGCAGATGACAGAACCTTAATTTGGCAAACCGGGGATCGGCGACTTAACTTCGCTTCAGTCGCGCGATCCTCCCCAGCCCCCCGACGATTTGCGCGGCTAGAAGCCCCGGCGCGTTCCGCGTTAGCCGGGGCTTCGCCTTTTTGGGGGCACCCACTTGCGGCTCACACCCTCCGCGGCGCAATGCTAGTCTAGCGCCGGCAAGAAACGCTTTGGGCAGAGGAACGCATGGCACGCATTGCAAGCATCGACCGCGCCGAGATGACCGCCGAGCAGGCGCGCGTCTACGACACAGCCAAGGAGACCAGCGGCATCGTGGGCGGGCCTTACGTCGCCTATATCCGATTGCCGAAGCTGTTCGAGGCTGCCCAGAACATGCGGGGCTGTCTTTCGGATGGACCATTGTCGCGGCGTGAGCAGCAGATCGTGCACCTCGTCGTCGCACGGCATTGGAATGCGCAATATCCCTGGTTCGCGCAGGTGCGCGCCTCGCTCGCGGCCGGCATTGCGCAATCGGTCATCGACCAGATCAACGCGCGCAAGACTCCGGAGCTCGCCGATGCGCGCGAGCGGACGTGTCTTGCCGTGGCGAGCGAGATTCTCGCCAACAAGGGTCTGAGCGACTCATCGTATGCCGCGGCGGAAAAGACCATGGGACAGGATGGCCTGGTGGCGCTCGTTGCCACCATCGGCAGTTTCTCGATGACCTGCATCACCGCGGGGACGTTCCGGATCGATGCGCCGGCCGTCAATCCGACGCCGCTCGCCGAATAGTTCCCTCCTGCCGCCATGCGCGACGCCGACACACCGTAACGAAAGTCCGCGCGTGTGTTGGGTCGGCTACAGCGTTCCCTGCAAGCCCGCCGCATACTGCCGATCATCTGCGGAGGCGGTCATGCGGAAATTCCTGTTGGGAACGGCCGCGCTGATGTTGCTGGCGGGTCCGGCGATGTCGGCCGACCTGAAGTCGCCAGTCTATAAGGCACGCCCATCGATCATGCCGGCCTGGAGTTGGAGCGGCTGCTTCGTCGGCGGCCACGCCGGCGGCCTATGGGCGAAGTCGACGGAATGGATCGTCCGAACGCCCAATGGCGCATTTTTCGGCCAGTCACTCGGCGAACATGAGCTAAACGGCTGGATCGGCGGCGCGCAGGCGGGTTGCGACTATCAGTTCGCCGGCGGCTTCGTCATCGGCATTCAGGGCGATTATGCCTGGGCGAGCGCCCAAGGCAGCCACGACAGCGCGCTCGAGTTTGGCGTTGCCTACCACAGCAAGGCAAGGTCGGTGGCCTCGGTCACCGGCCGTCTCGGCTACGCCTGGGATCGCTTCCTCGGTTATGTCCGGGGCGGCGCGGCCTGGGAGCACGACGAATATTCGGCAACCACCATCATCCTTGGGACGGCCTACACGGCGCGCGAGACCCGACCGGGATGGACCGTCGGCGTCGGCGGCGAATACGCCTTCAGCAATGTCCTGTCGGGTTTCGTCGAGTACAATTACGCCGACTTCGGCAGCCGCCGGATCACCTTCGAGCCGCAAGTCGTAGGATTGGGCTTGGCCTACCTCGATATCAA
Source organism: Xanthobacteraceae bacterium (assembly GCA_050179645.1). Taxonomy (GTDB): domain Bacteria; phylum Pseudomonadota; class Alphaproteobacteria; order Rhizobiales; family Xanthobacteraceae; genus VAZQ01. The sequence goes on from JBFXEX010000015.1 coordinate 18,981, forward strand.
GGAGACCAAGAGCGTCGTCCGTGCCGGTCTGAATATCCGCTTCGGCGCTTACGCGGCGCCGATCGCCGCCAAGTACTGAGCGGCCGGTTTACGGTCGCATGAGCTATTCCGCGGCCGGCAGATTGAGGCCGCGCGTGCGCTCGGCCGCCAACGCGATCGCCTCGACGATCTGCGCATAGCCGGTGCAGCGGCAGATGTTGCCGGAGATCGCCTCGACGATGTCGTCGCGGGTCGGCTCGGGATTGCGGGCGATCAGCGCGTGCGCGGTGAGGATCATCGCCGGCGTGCAGTAGCCGCACTGCATGCCGTGGGTCTCGCAGAACGCGTCCTGCACCGGCGACAGTTCCCCCGGGCCGGGCGTGATGCCCTCGATGGTGGTGATGGCGTAGCCGTCGGCCTGCACGGCGAACATCAGGCAGGAGCGCACCGGCAGGCCGTCAAGCAGCACCGTGCAGGCGCCGCAGACGCCGTGCTCGCAGCCCGCATGGGCGCCATTCAGGGCGAGCTTGTCGCGCAGGCAGTCGAGCAGCGACATGCGCGGCTCGACCTCGACCGTGTGGGCCACGCCGTTGACGGTGAGTTCAACCTGCATGCACACCTCGGGTCTGCGCGGATGCGTTGGCCTCGATGACGGCGCGCACCGCGAGGCTGATGGCGGCGCGCCGGCGATAGGCAGCGGAAGCGTACGGATCCTCCATCGGCTCGATGCCGTCGAGCGCGGCAGCGACCGCGTCCCGCGCCATCGCCTCGGAGAGGCGCTCGCCTGTCAGCGCCGCCGCGACCGTATTGAGTCGCAACGGCGTCGGGGTGACGGCCCCGATGCCGAGCGTCATGCGGCGGCAGCGGCCGGCGTCGTCGGTTTCAAGCTGGCAGGCGGCGGACGCAAACGCGAAGTCGCTCTTGCGCGCGCTGATCTCGGCGAAGCCCGCGCCGACCCGCCCGCGCCAGACCGGAAAGCGCACGGCGGTCAGGCAGGCGGTCGGCGGCAGCACCGTCATCATCGGCCCGGAGAAGAATTCGCCCGCGGCGACCTCCACGGTCGCGCCGCCGTCCCGATAGCTGAGCGTGGCGCCGAGCGTGACCGCGACCAGAGCGATTTCGGCGGCCGGATCGGCGTTGGCCAGCGACCCGCCTATGGTACCGCGCGCTCTGGTTGGGGCGTGCCCGACCCATGGGAGCGCCTTGGCGAGCAGGGGCAGCCTGGCGCGCACCGTGGGATCGTGCTCGGCGACCCATTGCCGCGTGGTGGCGCCGATTGCCACCGCCTCACCTTCGTCGCGGATGAACGCCAGACCGGGAATGCGGGAAATATCGACGAGGCGCGCCGGCCGGGCGAGCCGCATCGCCATCAGCGGCACCAGCGTCTGGCCGCCGGCAATGATCCGGGCATCCTCCTCTGCGGCCAGCAGCGCGCAAGCTTCGTCGAGGTCGGTGGCTCGGGAATATTCAAAAGAAGCAGGCTTCATGCAGGGGTCTTCGGGCCCCCGTCCAGATTGGGGCATTCGCCTTATATCGGACGGGGTCGCCGGTCGTCATCGGGTGTGAGCGCGTGGCACGTCCGCGCGCCCGATCGTTGTCTCGCCGTGCGGGATCGGTCAAATTGCCCGCGGGTGCGCGTTTCCCGGGAGGGTGCCATACCTGGGCAAGATCGGCGAGTGATGCAGTTGTTCGCGATTGGAGCCTTGATCCTGGCGGCCTCACTGTCGGCGTGCGCCGGCTCGGGCGGGGTCGGGAGCAGCGAAGGCGTCAGCGGCGACGAGCATGGCGGGAAGATTCCCTACCAGGAAGGCGCGGTTTCGAGCGCCATGAGCGCTGCCCAGGCGCACTGCGCAAAGTTTGGCAAGGAGGCCCAGGTCACCCAGATGAACCCGTCTGCGGACGGCGGCCAGATCGGCTTTCTATGTAGCTGACACGGCCGGGCCTGATGCTGCAGATGGCGTTACGCCGCCCGCGGGCGCACGAAGCGGACGACCCGTTCGACCAGCGTCGCACGAGCGCGGGCAAGCTCGCCGGACAATACCGGATAAGGTGGAACGTCGCTGTCCCAGTCGATCATCCAGGGATCGGCATCGATCGGCTCAACGGCGAAACCGACCACCATGTCGAGCGCCAAAGCATGCTGCACCGCACCTGTCGGATGGTCGAATGCTGCATTGCGCTCAATCTTCATGACGTCTTCAAAGCGCGAATCCGGGACGCTCAGCATAGAGCAGCCGGTTGACGCGCCGATGACACCGACGACGGCCGCTGCTGAGAGTCGCGAAAGATCAGATTTAGTCGCAGCAGATGGTCGTTTGGTTCGACTCGATCACGTCTCTCGCAACATCGCACGCGCACGCGCATCGTCAATGCGGCACATCGTTGCGCGATGGAATTGTTAACCGAAAGTCGCAAGCGCCTCTGCGCTTAGCCGAATGGTGCAAGCACTCCGCGTTCAGGAGTGCCAGGCAGCTTCTGCTTCGGCTGGTTCTTCGACGACGCGCGCACCGTCGATTACTCCGAGCAATGCCCGCAGTACGGCCGGCACGCCCTCGCGGGTTGCCGCCGAAAGCACCATCGGAGTTTTCTTGGCGGCACGCTTGAGCCGCGCCAGCTGCTGCTTCAACTGCTCCGGCGTGAGGGCGTCCGCCTTGTTGAGCGCGATGATCTCGGGCTTGTCGGCAAGTCCCTCGCCATAGGCCACGAGTTCCTCCCGTACCGTCTTGTACGCCTCGCCGGCATGTTCGCCGGTGCCGTCGACGAGATGCAGCAGCACCCGGCAGCGCTCGACATGACCAAGGAAGCGATCCCCCAACCCGACTCCCTCATGCGCGCCTTCGATGAGACCGGGGATGTCCGCCAATACGAATCCTCGACCGTCGATTTCAACAACGCCGAGCTGCGGATGCAGCGTCGTGAACGGATAGTCGGCGATCTTCGGCTTGGCGGCGCTGACCGCCGCGAGGAACGTCGACTTGCCGGCGTTGGGCAGGCCGACGATGCCGGCGTCGGCGATCAGCTTGAGGCGCAACCGGATGGTGCGCTCCTCCCCGGGCTGGCCGGGATTAGCATGACGCGGCGCCCGATTGGTCGAAGTCTTGAAGTGCGCATTGCCGAAGCCGCCGTTGCCGCCCTTCGCCAGGATGGCGCGCTCCCCGACACTGGTCAGATCGGCGAGCAACGTCTCGCCGTCCTCCTCGTAGATCTGCGTGCCGGCCGGCACCTTGAGCACGATGTCGTCGCCATTGGCGCCATGGCGGTCCTTGCCCATGCCGTTGCCGCCGCGCTTGGCGTTGAAATGCTGCTGAAAGCGGTAGTCGATCAGGGTGTTGAGGCCGTTGACGGCTTCCGCCACCACGTCGCCGCCGCGGCCGCCGTCGCCGCCGTTCGGCCCACCGAACTCGATGAATTTCTCGCGCCGGAACGAAACGCAGCCGTTTCCACCGTCGCCGGAGCGGATATAGACCTTGGCCTCGTCGAGGAACTTCATGGCGACCCGCAATATCAAGAAGAAGCTACAAAAAACATTCGACGGCCCGGAAGACCGCCACCCGAACATATGTTTATTCCGGAAATTTCAAAGAGGCCGTCGCCGGGAGGGGCCAGGGTGGGCCATGCCTCACTGATGTGGCCCGGTCGGCCGCTCCCGACGCGCCGTCCGTGGAATGCCGCTACGCCGGAGCCCGAACGCTGCTGCGGCGATCGTCGCGGCTAAACTGGCCCGGTGGCATTGTTGAACCTCCTTGGCCTTCGAGCGCTACCCCGATCAATCAACAGTCTGATCGTGGTGATCCTGAGCCCGCATGTCAACGGGTTGCGGCGATTTTGCCACCGGACGGTATTCCTTGCCACGATGTGACCGTGATGTCGGCCTAGAGGCGATGAGAGGGGAGCCTGGCCGCGGGGGCGGCCATGGCGATGGGGGCTGCTCACATGTGGCCGGTGTTAAAGATCGCAGGCAGGGCAGCGGTTTGGCGGAGCACGCCCAATCCGCGTCTGGTCGGGCTGCCGACGTTGCTCGGCTGGGTCATCGTGCTGGCATTCGTGCGCGGCGGCCTGCAACTCGTCGAGGCGGGCCCGACCCCGTTATTCAATCCCTACGGCCTGAATTCGGTGGTGGCGTGGATCGCCATCGCGCTCACGATCACGGCGCTGTTTCTGCCTGCGCAGGCGCGCGTGACGGCGCTCGCCGCCGTGGTGGCGCTCTCGATCCTGACCGAGGTTGCGCTCGCGGCCTTCGGCTCCGCCTGGCCGCTCATTCAATCGACGCTGGCGCTCGACGAACATGCCGCAGCGTATCCGGCGGCGTTCGAATTCTGGACCGCGACCGGCGCACCTCTCACGAGCTTCGCGGTGCCCGTGGCATTCTGGATCGGCGCGATGTTCGCGGTTCTGCGCAGCTTCGAGGTGGCGGCCCCGGTGCGCGTCTTCGGCAAGGTGCTGGCGCTGTGGGCGGCCTTGTTCGTGGCGAAGAACGCGCTGCCGCACGCTCCGGTCTTTGCCGGTCCCGATTACGATGCCCGCCAAGCCAACCTTTGGGAAGTCGCTCGCGCGCCGCAACTTGCCGCAACCGGCAACGCAGATACCAAGAGCGCAGACACCGGAAGCATTGGCCAGAAACAGCAATTGGCCAGCGTCGGCCTTACGTTTAGAGAGGCGCCGCTCGATGCTCCGAAGTCCGCACCGGTGCGGACCGCGCTCGGGGACCTGGCGCCACAGCAACCCGGAGTCACCGACGTCTATGCGGTCGGACTGGCGGGTTGGTCCGAGCAGGACGTGTTCCGCAAGGAACTCAACGGCGCGCTGGCCGCGATGGGACGCCTGCTGCCGCTCAAGGATCACACCATCCGCCTGAGCAACGATCCGGAAGCCCGGCTGCCGCTCGCCGACCATAAGAATTTCGCCGCCGCCGTTCGCGCGGTGGCACAGGTCATGGACAAGTCCGAGGACGTGCTGCTCCTGCTCATGACGTCGCATGGCGCGACCAACGGCTTCGCCCTGCAATCGCCGGACAAGCAGGTCGCCGTCCTTACACCGCAGGAAGTGGCCACCATTCTCCGCAACGAGGGCATCAAGAACCGCCTCGTCATCGTCTCGGCCTGCTATTCTGGCGTGTTTGTGAAGCCGCTCGCCGACGACGACTCGATCGTGCTCACCGCAGCCGACGCGAAGAACACCTCGTTCGGCTGCGCACCGGGCCGCGACTGGACCTATTTCGGCGATGCCCTGTTCAATCAGTCGCTGCAACCGGGCGTCGACCTCAAGTTTGCGTTCTCCCGCGCCCGCCTGATGATCTCCGGCTGGGAGCAGATGGATCGCGTGCCGCCGTCGAACCCGCAGGGCCATTTCGGACCGACGCTGGTCGAGAAGCTTGCGCCGGTATTCGAAGCGATGCAAACCGCCAGCCGGTAGATCGCATCGTGGCGTCGGGCGCGGCCCGGCCGCGCGACGTCCAGCACGAGCCTGCATGACATCCTTGCCGCTGTTATCCAAGCCCGCCGCTCGAAGCGCGACCGCCGGCGTCGCGCTGATGCTGATCGGCGTAGGCCTGTTTGCGCTCAACGACGCGCTCGGCAAATGGCTGGTAACGACTTATTCGGTTGGCGAACTGCTGCTGATCCGCAGCGCCGCAGCCTTGCTGCTGCTGACGCCGTTCATCTGGCGGGCGGGACCGGCCGCCTTCGCGGCGGCGCCACGACCGTTCCTGCAGATCGCGCGCGTGACCCTGTCCTCGCTTGAAGTCGCGATGTTCTTCTGGGCGGTGTCGTATCTGCCGCTCGCCGACACCGTAACGTTCTATCTCGCCGGTCCAATCTACGTGACCGCGCTTTCGGTCCTGCTGCTCGGCGAGCGGGTCGGCTGGCGGCGCTGGGCCGCCGTGCTGGTCGGCTTCGGCGGCGTGTTGCTGGCCATGCGGCCGTCGGCGGCGACCGTCACGCTGCCGGCGCTGATCGCGCTCACCGGCAGCATCTGCTTTGCCTTCCTGATGATCGTGACAAGGTCGCTGCGCGAAACCTCGACCACCGTGCTGGTGGCAAGCCAGATCGCCGGCACGCTCATCCTCGGCGCGCTGTGGGCGCCGTTCGACTGGGTGACGCCGACGCTCCCCGACCTCCTTCTGATGTCGACCTTCGGCGTGGTGTCGATCGTCGCGCTCGCGTGCGTCAACCATTCGCTCCAGCTCGCGCCGGCGAGCGTGGTGGCACCCTACCAATACACGTTCATCCTGTGGGCGATCGGACTCGGCTACCTGGTGTTCGACGACGTGCCCGACCCTTACATGCTCGGCGGCGCCGCCATCATCGTCGCCGCCGGCCTGTACATCTTCTGGCGCGAGCAGGCGCGGGCGCGCGAACAAATGCCGACGGTCGCTCCGCTTCCGTGACCTGACTGTGCGGCACCGCCATGGCCGGGTTTGTCCAGGCTTGTCCCGGCCATCCACGTCTTTGGTCGACTTCCAAAACAAGGCGTGGATGCCCGGCCCAAGGCCGACGAGTCACGCGGTGTTCACGCCAGCTACGATCGGTTGACAGGATAGCGCGCAGACTACTCGACGTGCGCGTCCCACTATTCGCGGTCGAGACGGAAGCGGTCGCAGGGCACCGACACGCCGCCGAGCGCACGCACGCGGGTGAGCACGACCCCGGTCCAGACGTAGCCGCACTTCTCAAGCACGCGGCGCGACGCCGGGTTGGTCACGCGCGCACCGGCCTCCAGCGTCTCGTGGCCGAGCTCGTCGAACGCATAGGCGATCACCGCGCGCGCCGCCTCGGTGGCGTAGCCGCGGCCCCAGTGCGCAACGCCGAACCAGTAGCCGATTTCGGGGTATTCGCCGGCCAGCGTACCGACCCCGCAGCCGCCGACCAGCGTGCCGTCGCGCAAGGTCACCAGGAACGCCGCCTCGTCGTCCGCGCGGTTCGCCCCCGAGATGAAGGTCTCGGCGTCCTTGCGCGCGTAAGGGTGCGGCGCGCGCGACAGGTTCTCGGCGATACGGCGGTCGTTGATCAGCAATGCGAGCGCCGGTGCGTCTTCGAGGCGCGGGGCGCGCAGCACGAGCCGCTCCGTCTCCAGGACGGGCGGCCGGTTCTCCGGCAAGATGGCGGGGGCAATCCGATCCAGCAATGTCATCGCACGGGCTCCAAAAAGCACTGAGGGGAGCCGGCAATCCGTCTCCCCTCAAGAAACCCGTGTGGTTCCGCCGGTTCGATGGATGCCGGCGGACCTATATGAATCCACCGTTTATTCGGCCGCTGCCTCGGTCATCGGCATGACAGATACGAAGACGCGGCCTTTGGCTTTGCTGCGGAATTCGACCTTGCCGTCGGTGAGCGCGAACAGCGTGTGGTCCTTGCCGAGGCCGACATTGCGGCCGGGGTGCCACTTGGTGCCGCGCTGGCGTGCGATGATGTTGCCGGCCACGACGCTCTCGCCGCCGAAAATCTTCAGCCCAAGCCGCTGACTGTGTGAATCGCGGCCGTTACGCGACGAGCCGCCTGCCTTCTTGTGAGCCATAGCCGTAAGTCCCTAATTCGCCCGGTACATAACCACGATTTGTGTCGGAATCATCACCTTTCGCCGCTTTCGCCGCAGATTTCTGTCTGCGGCCGGCGTCAGGTCAGGCCGCGCTGTCCTCGGCCGGCATTTCGACCTTGGGTTTGGGCTCGCGCTTGGGCCGGGGTCCCTTGGTCGGCGATGCGCCGTCGGTCAGGATCTCGGTGATCCGCAGCAGGGTGAATTCCTGGCGATGACCGCGCTTCCTGCGCGAATTTTTGCGGCGGCGCTTCTTGAACGCGATCACCTTGGGGCCGCGGCCCTGCTCCAGCACCTCGGCCGCGACGGTCGCTCCGGCGACCGTGGGGGCGCCGAGGGTAACGTTGTCGCCGCCGACGACAAGTACGTCGCCAAGCTGGATGATCTGACCGGGCTCGCCCTCGACCTTCTCGATCTTGAGCACGTCGTCGGCGGCAACCCGATATTGCTTGCCGCCGGTTTTGATGACCGCGAACATCGTTCTTGTCCTCGTGTTCGTTATCCGGCGCTCGGAACAGTCCGTGACCGGCTTCTTGCAGTCGGGTGGGTGGTGGTTGCGGCGTTAACCGCCGCAATTGCGCAGGCCCTTGAGCCTGCACGCAAAATCGCCAGCTGGCCGGACGGCCTGCCTGCGACCGCCTGCTTATGGCGGCTCGGCGCGCGGCTGTCAAGAAAACCCGGGACATTCCGCCACTTAACGGTTCACGCCGGGTGCGCTAGGCTGACCCGAACGGCGGATCGACCGCCACACAGGAAAAAGGGTGGAAACGATGAGGATGGGATACGTGCTGCTGGCCTGCGCCGGCGTGATCGCGACTGCTGGGACGATCCCGGCGACAGCGCAGGACTTCCCGACCCGCCCGGTCACCATGGTGGTGCCGTTCCCTCCGGGCGGCGCGGGCGACATCCTCTCGCGCATGATCGGGCCGCGGCTCGAACAGAAATGGGGCAAGCCGTTGGTGGTCGAGAACAAGCCCGGCGCCGGCAGCCTGATCGCCGCGGCCGCGGTGCAAAAAGCGACCCCCGATGGCTACACCCTGCTGATCGCGCCGAGCGGCACCATGGCGACCAACGTCACGCTCTATAAGGCGCTGCCCTACGATCCCACCAAGGACTTCGTGCCGCTGGCGCTCGCCGCGCAGACCCCGTTCGTGCTGATCGTCCACCCCGACCTGCCGGTCAAGACGGTGGCCGACCTGATCAAGCTGGCGAAGGAACGGGATGGCAAACTGTCCTACGCGTCGGCCGGGCCTGGCGTGCCGCATCATCTGTTCGCCGAACTGCTCAAGACCATGACCGGCATCAAGATGACCCATGTGCCGTACAAGGGCAGCATGCCGTCCCTCAACGACGTGGTGGCCGGCCATGTGCCGCTGATGTTCGTCGACCTCGGACCGGCGCTGCCAATGATCCGGGCCGGCAAGGTCCGTGCCATCGGGGTCTCGACCGCCAACCGCCTGGCGGCGCTGCCGGATGTGCCGCCGGTCGGCGACACGGTGCCGGGATTCGGCGCGGCGTCCTGGCAGATGATCGCCGCCCCGGCCAAGACCCCGCGGCCGGTGGTCGACAAGCTGCACGCCGACTTCACCAGCGTGCTCGCCATGCCGGAGGTCAAGGAGCAGATCGCCAAGACCGGCATGGTGCCGATGGACCGCAGCATGACGATCCCCGAGTTGCAGAAGTTCATTGCCTCGGAAATCGACCGCTGGGGCAAAGTGGTGAAGCAGGCCGGCATCGCCGGCTCGCAATAGGCAAGCTGGCCAAAGGGCGCCGCTTGCCCATATAAGCGGGCAACATGAGTGCGCTCGCCAACCATCGCTTCGTCAAGATGAACGGTCTCGGCAACGAGATCGTGGTGGTGGACCTGCGCGGCCAGTCCGGCATGGTGAGCGCTGATGACGCTCGCGCCGCGGCAAGACCCGAGGGCGCGCCGTATGATCAGCTCATGGTGCTGCATACGCCGCGCGCGCCCGGCACCGCCGCCTATGTCCGCATCTACAACAACGACGGTTCGGAGGCTGGCGCCTGCGGCAACGGCATGCGCTGCGTCGCCGATCTTCTCTATAACGAGACCGGCAAGACCGCGCTGACATTCGAGACCCGCGCCGGCCTGCTGAACTGCTGGAAGGGCGAGACGCCGCTCGTTGGCACCGTCGACATGGGCAAGCCGCGCTTTGCCTGGAACGAGATTCCGCTGGCGGAGAAGTTCGAGGATACCCGCGCGATCGAACTGCAGATCGGGCCGATCGACAACCCGATCCTGCACTCGCCGTCGGTCGTCAGCATGGGAAACCCGCATGCGATCTTCTGGGTCGACGACGTCAACGCCTATGATCTCGGCAAGATCGGGCCGCTGCTGGAGAACCATCCGCTGTTTCCCGAACGCGCCAACATCTCGCTGTGCGCGGTGACGTCGCGCGAGCACATCGTGGTGCGCACCTGGGAGCGCGGCGCCGGCCTGACCCGGGCGTGCGGCTCGGCGGCCTGCGCAGCCGCGGTCGCGGCGGCGCGACTGCGGCGCACCGGCCGCAACGTGACGGTGACGCTGCCGGGCGGCGATCTCACCATCGAGTGGCGCGCGCGCGACGACCACGTGCTGATGACCGGCCCGATCGCCTACGAATACGAGGGCCGCTTCGACCCGGCGCTGTTCGCGTCCGTGGGGGCCGCGTGACCGTCGACGTCGTCACGTTCGGCTGCCGGCTCAATGCCTGCGAGTCGGAGGCGATCCGCCGCGAGACCCAGGCCGCCGGCGTCGCCGACGCCGTGGTCATCAACACCTGCGCGGTCACCGCCGAAGCGGTGCGGCAGGCGCGGCAGACCATCCGCCGCCTCAAACGCAGCGATCCCGGCCGGCGCATCCTCGTCACTGGTTGCGCCGCGCAGACCGAGCCGCACAGCTTCGCCGAGATGCCGGAGGTCGCACTCGTCCTCGGCAACCAGGAGAAGGTCAGCCCGGTCTTCTGGCGCTCGCACCGCGTGCTTGTGCCCCCCGTTTTCGCGGCGCCCGAGGAAAAGATCGCCGTCAACGACATCATGGCGGCGACCGAGACTGCCGGGCACCTGGTCGAAGGATTCGAGGGCCGGACGCGCGCCTTCGTGCAGGTGCAGAACGGCTGCGACCACCGCTGCACGTTCTGCATCATCCCGTACGGCCGCGGCAATTCCCGTTCGGTGCCGATGGGCGAGGTGGTCGACGAGGTGCGCCGGCTCTGCACGCACGGCTATCGCGAGGTCATCCTCACCGGCGTCGATCTCACCGGTTACGGAGCGAACCTGCCCGGCGCGCCGAAGCTCGGCCGGCTGGTGCGGCAGGTACTGAAACACGTGCTGGAGCTTGAGCGGCTGCGGCTCTCCTCGATCGATTCGATCGAGGCCGACCGCGATCTGCTCGACGCCATCGCGAACGAACCGCGGCTGATGCCGCACCTGCACCTGTCGCTGCAGGCCGGCGACGACTTGATCCTCAAGCGGATGAAGCGCCGCCACCTGCGCGCCGACGCCATCGCGTTCTGCAACCAGGTGCGCGCGCTACGGCCCGACATCGTGTTCGGCGGCGACATCATCACGGGCTTCCCGACCGAGACCGAAGCGATGTTCGCCCGTTCGCTCGACCTGGTCGAGGAATGCGGACTGACGCATCTGCACGTCTTTCCGTTTTCGCCGCGCCCCGGCACGCCGGCGGCGCGCATGCCGCAGGTCCCCCGCGAGGTCGCCAAGGAGCGGGCGCGGCGGCTGCGCGAACGCGGCGCCGCCGCGCTGCGCCGCCATCTCGATGCGCAGGTCGGGGCGACGCACCGCGTGCTGGCGGAACGCGGCGGCATCGGCCGTACCGGGCATTTCACGCAGGTGCGGCTCAAGCCGGGAGTGGAACCGGGCGAGATCGCCGACATGACGATGACCGGCCACGACGGCCGCCAATTGTTTGCTGCATGATCTCTCGGTCATTCCGGGACGCCGCAAGGCGGCGGCCCCGGAATGACGAGAGATTGGAATCGCCGGCCGCAGCACATATGCTTCGATGAATCGCGGTCTTGCCCCGCGCCAAATCGAATCGGAGCGCCCTATGTCCACCGCCAGCTCGCGCGAGCATCTCGTCACTAGCGTCGAGCAGCTTGAGCGCATCTATGGCGAGCCCTACGGTCCTTCGATCCAGAAGGTCGCCGATCGCGTCACGCCGCACTACCGCGCGTTCATCGAGGCGGCGCCGTTCTTCGCACTTGCTTCGAGTGGGGTTGATGGTCTCGACTGCTCGCCGCGCGGCGATGCCCCCGGTTTTGTCCGGGTGCAGGACGAGAAGACGCTGCTGATACCCGACCGGCTGGGCAACAACCGCATCGACACGCTGCGAAACCTCATCGTCGATCCGCGCGTCGCGCTGCTGTTCCTGATCCCGGGTTGCGGCGAGACCATCCGGGTGATCGGACGGGCGCAAATCTCGACCGATCCGGAACTGGCGCAGAGTTTCGTCGTCAACGGCAAGACGCCGCGCTCGGTATTGATCGTGTCGGTCGAGCAGGTTTATTACCAGTGCACCAAGGCGATCGTGCGCTCGAAGCTGTGGGACGCCTCGCGCCATGTCGACCGCAAGAGTTTGCCGAGCGCCGGTAAGATCCTGGCCGAGCGCACCGGCGGCAAGACTGACGCGGAAGCCCACGACCGCGCCGCGCCCGAGCGCGTCAAGGCGACGCTGTATTGACGGCGGCGGCAAGACGACGCCAATCTTCGCTGCGTCCTCAAACAACTACCGGCCTCATCCTGAGGAGCATCGCGAACGCGATGCGTCTCGCAGCATGGCGGCATCTTCCGAACGCCCGTCCATGCTTCGAGACGCGACCTGCGGTCGCTCCTCAGCATGAAGGGGTGATGATGTTGGGCCCCTGTTGCATCAATCCACCAGCCTGAACACTTCGCCCTGCCAGCCGCAGGCCTGCAGCGTCGCGTGCATGTGCAGCGGCACCGGCGCCGAGACCCCAATCGGCGCGCGGCTCTTGTAGAGCGGCACCACGACCTCGCGCGCGTGCAGATGCAACCCCGGCCCACCGCTACGCGGAGCATTTCCGTAGATCGTGTCGCCGACGATCGGCCAGCCCATCGCCGCACAATGCACCCGCAACTGATGCGTCCGTCCGGTCAGCGGCTCCAGCGCCAACCAGGTGAATTGCGCCACGGGCGAACCCGGAAACGGTCCACCTCCCTCGCCGCTTGCTCCGCTGCGCTCCCTCCCCCCTCGTGGGGGAGGGTTGGGGAGGGGGGTATCGGCAGGTTCGGTGCTTGTAGCCATCTCCCTCCCTGTTCCTCCCCCACAAGGGGGGAGGGAACGATGCGGGACGACCGCGCCGAGCTTCGAGGCATTGCCGTGCTCAAGCAATGCGGCCGCATCGCATCGCCCCAGCACCTTCCAGGTGGTAACGGCGGGCTGGCCGTGCGGGTCGGGCTTCATCCACCAGCCGCGGCTTTCGTCGAGGCGGCCGAGCGGCAGATCGATGCGGCCCTCGTCTTCGGTCGGGCCGCCCTCGACGACCGCCCAGTAGGTCTTGCCCACCCTGCCCTGCTTGAACAGCCGGCCGAGTTCGGCGAGCGCCTTGCGATGGCGGCCGAGCACAAGGCAACCCGAGGTGTCGCGGTCGAGCCGGTGTGCCAGCGCCGGTGCGCGCGGCAGGCCAAAGCGCAGCGCGTCGAAATGATCCTCCAGACTCTCGCCGCCCTTCGGCCCCTTGTGAACCGCGAATCCGGCCGGCTTGTCGATGATCAGCATCAGGCCGTCGCGGTACAACAGCCGCGCCACCATCTCTTCCGGCGTCATCCTTGCGTCCATCGGCGAAACCGCTATCACGGGCCCGGCATGAACGACAGTACGGAACCAAAGAGCTGGTGGCAGCGCCTGAGCGGCGGTCTCAAGCGCACCTCGTCCAACCTCACGACATCGATTTCCGACATGATGATGCGCGGGCCGCTCTCGCCCGAGCGCATCGTCGAGATCGAGGAGGCGCTGATCCGCGCCGATCTCGGGCTCGATGCATCGGCGCAGATCGCCGAGATCATGGCGGAAGGCCGCTACCGCAATCTCGGCGAGGTCCAGGGCGTGCTCGCCACCGAGGTCGCGAAGCTGATGACGCCGGTTGCCAAACCGCTGGCGATCGAAGCCAGGAAGCCGTTCGTCATCCTGGTGGTCGGCGTCAACGGCTCGGGCAAGACCACGACCATCGGCAAGCTCGCCGCCCGATTCCACCGCGAGGGCCGCTCGGTGATGCTCGCGGCCGGCGATACGTTTCGGGCTGCGGCGATTGAACAGCTGAAAATCTGGAGCGGACGCGCGGGCGCGAGCATCGTCACCCGGGCGCAAGGCTCCGACCCGGCCGGGCTCGCCTATGACGCGCTGGTCGAGGCCCGCGACAAGGGCATCGACGTTCTGCTCATCGACACCGCCGGCCGGCTGCAGAACCGGACCGAACTGATGGACGAACTGGAGAAGATCGTCCGCGTTCTCAAGAAGGTCGATGCCGGCACGCCGCACGCCGTGCTGCTGGTGCTCGACGCTACGGTGGGCCAGAATGCGCTGTCGCAGGTCGAAATCTTCCGCAAGATCGCGGGCGTGACCGGCCTCGTTATGACCAAGCTCGACGGCACCGCGCGCGGCGGTATCTTGGTGGCGATCGCCGCCAAATTCGGCCTGCCGGTGCATTTCGTCGGCGTCGGCGAAGGCATCGACGATCTCGCGCCGTTCACCGCCGAGGATTACGCCAAGGCCATCGCCGGCACGGCGTGACCGCGACATCCTCGCCAGCAAGACGCGACTTCGTTGTCGAGCACGGCTCGTGCCGCGGCGCCCCCCTCCTCCCCCCTTGAGGGGGGAGAGACAGGGAGGGGGTGGCCGCAAATACCGAACGTGCCGCTACCCCCCCTCCCCACCCCTCCCTCGAGGGCCCTCAGGGGGAGGGAGGGAGCAGGCTGCCATCGCCTCACTGATATTGGCTTCCAACACAAATTTGGCGCAGGTCAAACATCCCAGCGTGGCATGACAACGCCGGCGCGCCACGCTAAACAGCGCAAATGTCCGACAAGCCGCAACTCAATCCGACCGTGAAGCTGGTGCTCGATCTCGGGCCCCTGCTGGTGTTTTTCCTGGCCAATTCGCGCCCGGCCCTGTTCGCGCCGGTGCTCAAGCCGTTCCTGTCGGATGCGTTGCTCACCGGCGAACACGCCGGCATCTTCACCGCCACCGCGATCTTCATTCCGACCGTCGTGCTGGCGCTGGCCATCGGCTATGCGCTGACGCGTCACCTGCCGCTCATGCCGCTGATCACAGCGATCATCGTCATCGTGTTCGGCGGGCTCACGCTGTTCTTTCAGAACGAGACCTTCATCAAGCTCAAGCCGACCATCATCTATGTGCTGTTCGGCGCTGCGCTGCTGGTCGGCCTTGCGTTCGGCAAGTCGCTACTCGGCCTCGTTTTCGATTCGGTGTTCCACCTCACCGCCGAGGGCTGGCGCAGGCTCACGCTGCGCTGGGCGCTGTTCTTCCTCGCGCTCGCGGTGCTCAACGAGATCGTCTGGCGCACGATGTCGACCGACGCGTGGGTGACCTTCAAGGTGTTCGGCGTGGTGCCGCTGACCTTCGTGTTCGCCGCTTTGCAGTATCCGCTGCTGCAGAAATATGCCGCGCCCGAGCCTGAGGGATCGAAGGAGTAGGGGCGCTCAAGCCGCCGGCGCTGCCAGCGCCTTCTCGATTGCGGGTTTCAGCGCCTTTTCCAGATTCTCCGGCGTGATCGGTCCGATCAGCTTGTAGACGATCTTGCCGTCGCGGCCGATCACGAAAGTCTCGGGCACGCCATAGACGCCCCATTCGATTGCGGCCCGCCCATTGGCATCGGCGCCGTTCGCCACGAACGGATTGCCGTAGCGGCCGAGAAACCGCCGGGCATTGTCGGCCCCGTCCTTGTAGTTGATGCCGGCCACGCGGATGCGCGGATCGGCGGCAAGTTTCATGAGCAGCGGCGCTTCGTCATGGCACGGCACGCACCACGACGCCCAGTCGTTGAGCACGGTGACATCGCCCTTGAACGCCGCGCTGTCGAGGCCTGACACCGCTTTGCCGTCGCGTTCGAGCCCGGCGATCGGCGGCAGATAGGTCTGCGGCGCCGGCTGCCCGATCAGTGCCGAGGGGATGCGCGAAGGATCGCCGGCGCCCAGCCGGTACATGAACAGCGCCGCGAGCGCGAGGAACGCCAGCAACGGCAGTAGCACCACGGCCCGCCGGCGCGTCGGCGCCGGCGACTTACCGCCGTCGGTCTTTTCGTTCTCGCCAGTCGTGGTCACCGTGGCGCCTCGTTCACGGCCCCGGAGCGGCGGGTGATGCCGCGCGCCTCGAGGTCCTCGATCGTTCGCCGCAGCCGGTAACGGTCGATCAGGATCCACAACACCAGCACCGCGACGATCGCGACCGCCGCCCCGTAGGCGCTCAGGATGAACGCAGCATGCGGTCCGAGATTCATCGTCACGACCCTGTCGCAGCCTCGGCGCGCCGCATCATCATCGTCCGCACCCGCCGTCGCATGATTTCATTGCGCATGGCGGCGAGATGCAAGGTGACGAAAAGTAGCGTGAAAGCGCCCGTCATGACGATCAGCGGAACGAGGATCGAGGCGTGGATCGCCGGGCCGTCGAGGCGGATCACCGACGCCGGCTGATGCAAAGTGTTCCACCAGTCGACCGAGAACTTGATGATCGGAACGTTGATCAGACCCACCAGCGTCAACACCGCGGCGGCGCGCGCGGCGCGGCCCTGGTCGTCGATGGTCCGCCACAGCGCGATGACGGCGAGATACATTAGGAACAGCACCAGCACCGAGGTCAGGCGGGCGTCCCAGACCCAGTAGGTGCCCCACATCGGCCGGCCCCAGAGTGAACCGGTCACCAGGCACATCAGCGTGAAAGCGGCGCCGATCGGGGCCGCCGCCTTGGCGGCGACGTCGGCCAGCGGATGGCGCCAAACCAACGTGCCGAGCGCGGCAATGCTCATCAGCACCCAGGCGAACAGCCCGAGCCAGGCGGCCGGCACATGGATGAACATGATCTTGACGGTGGCGCCTTGCTGATAGTCGTCCGGCGCGAGGAACGCCTGATTGACGGCGATCGCGAACGCCACAACCGTCGCAGCCACGAGCCACGGCATCAGGCGGTCGACGAGCGCCAGGAAGCGCGTCGGATTGGCGAGATCAATCAGGGCCATCGGCCCCTCATAATGATGCTCCGGTCGGTCCGCAATGTGGCTCGGGCCTTCACGATCGTGTCACTCCAGCCCGCTGCGCAGCGCCGCCGCCGCCGCAAATGGCCCGACCACGAAGCTGACCAGGCTGAGCGCGATCAGGATAGTGAACGGCGTTCCGAACGGTACCGGGCCGACGATCGCGGCATTCGACGCCGACACCCCGAAGATCAGTACCGGAACGGTCAGCGGCAGGATCAGCACGGCCAGGAGGAGCCCGCCGCGCCGGACCGCGACCGCAAGTGCCGCGCCGATCAGGCCTGTGAAGGTGAGCGCCGGCGTGCCGGCAAGCAGCGTCAGCACCACCGCTCCGGTCGCTTTCGGATCGAGATTGAGCAACAGCCCCAGCACCGGCGCGGCAACGACCAGCGGCACCGCGGTGGTCGCCCAATGAGCGGCCGCCTTGGCGGCGAGCGCGAGTTCGAGCGGGACGCTCGACGTCAGGATCAGGTCGAGCGAACCGTCCTCCTGGTCCATCGCGATCAGGCGATCGAGCGCCAACAGGCTCGCCAGGAGCGCGCCGAGCCACAGGATGGCAGGGCCGATCCGGGTCAGAAGCGCGAGGTCGGGGCCGATGGCGAACGGCATCAGTGTCACGACGATCAGGAAGAACAGCACGCCGATCAGCGCCCCGCCGCCGGCCCGCACGGCAAGCCGCAGATCGCGCAGGAACAGGGCCGAAAGCGCGGTCATCGGTAGCACTCGTGCGGTTGCCGCTCTTGCAGCGCGCCGCGGTATTTCGGCTCCTGCGTCACCTCTTCCCTTGAGGGGAAGGGAGCAGACCGAGCAAGTGGTGTGGGAAATGGCCAATATTGGCAGTTCATTGGCCGACGTCCCCCAGCCGCAGCTCGGCTGCACCGTCGAGACCGAGCGAGCCATGGGTGGCCGCCAGGATCAGGCCGCCGCCGGCAAGGTGTTCGCGCATGAGATCGGCGAGCAGCACCTGCGCGGCGGCATCGAGCGCCGTGGTCGGCTCGTCAAGCAGCCACAGCGGGCGCTTCACAGCGAGGAGCCGCGCAATCGATAGCCGCCGGCGCTGGCCGGCCGACAGGTAACTCGCCGGCACGCTGTCCAGCCGGTCGAGCCCGACGACGGCGAGCGCCGCCCCAGTTGAGCCCGCATCGCCGCCCAGGAAGCCGGTCCAGAACGACAGATTTTCCGCCACCGTCAACGCGGGCTTCAGCGCATCCTGATGGCCGAGGTAGTGCGATTGCTCGCCGATGCCGAGTTCGGGATCGGCGCCCTCCAATACCAGCAGGCCGCCAGCCGGGGGGACCAACCCGGCGACCACGCGAAGGAGCGACGACTTCCCGGCTCCATTCGGTCCGGTAATCGCCAGGGCCTCCCCGGCGCTCACCGCAAAGCACAGGTTGGAGAACACCTGGCGGCCGCCGCGCACGCAATTGAGCTCGGACACTGTCAGTCGCATCGGCCGAGCGCCGGCGGAACCGCCTCGCGGACCCGTCAAATCCCGCTGTTTAACTGACATGCTGTTGACCGGAGTCGATTTTCTGGAACCATCCGAAAAAAGACCTTATAAGCCCGACGTTCCGTGCTCACTACTTGAACCCGCGCGGAAATTGCGACCCGCCGAGGACAAGCTTCCGGTACGCCGAGCCGCCAAGCCGACCCCCCGCCCGGACGATGGGAACCGACACATATGACTTCACTCGACAGTTTCCGGTGCTGCAAAACCCTCAAGGTCGGCAGCAAGACCTATGCCTATTACAGCCTTCCGACGGCCGAGAAGAACGGCCTCAAAGGCATCTCGCGGCTGCCCTTCTCGATGAAGGTGCTGCTGGAGAACCTGCTGCGCAACGAAGACGGCCGCTCGGTCAGCAAGGATGACATCCTCGCGTTTGCCCAGTGGCTCAAGGCCAAGACCTCGGACCGCGAGGTCGCGTTCCGCCCGGCGCGGGTGTTGATGCAGGATTTCACCGGCGTTCCCGCGGTCGTCGATCTGGCGGCGATGCGCGACGCCATGAAGAAGCTCGGCGGCGATCCGAAGAAGATCAACCCGCTGGTGCCGGTCGATCTGGTCTGCGATCACTCAGTAGCGGTCAACTTCTTCGGCACCAACTCGGCGGAGAAGAAGAACGTCGAGGAGGAATACCGCCAGAACGGCGAGCGCTACGAATTCCTCAAATGGTCGCAGAAGTCGTTCGACAATTTCCGCGTGGTGCCGCCCGGGACCGGTATCTGCCACCAGGTCAACCTCGAATACCTGTCGCAGGTGGTCTGGACCAAGAAGGACAAGCTCAAGGCCGACGGCAAGCCGTTCAACGGCGAGGTCGCCTATCCGGACACGCTGGTCGGTACCGACTCGCATACCACCATGGTCAACGGGCTCTCGGTGCTCGGCTGGGGCGTCGGCGGCATCGAGGCCGAAGCCGCAATGCTGGGGCAGCCCTACTCGATGCTGCTGCCGGAAGTGATCGGCGTGAGGATCAACGGCAAGCTCAAGGAGGGCGTGACCGCCACCGACCTGGTGCTGACCGTCACGCAGATGCTGCGCAAGCACGGCGTGGTCGGCAAGTTTGTCGAGTTTTTCGGTCCCGGCCTCGCCGGCCTCACCATCGCGGACCGCGCCACCATCGGCAACATGTCGCCCGAATACGGCGCCACCTGCGGCTTCTTCCCGATCGACGACGACACCATCCGATATCTCACCGATACCGCACGCACCTCGGCGCAAATCGCCTTGGTGGCCGCCTACGCCAAGGCGCAGGGCATGTACCGCACCAAGTCGACGCTCGACCCGGTGTTCACCGACGTCCTCAAGCTCGAACTGTCCTCGGTCGAGCCCTCGCTCGCCGGTCCGAAGCGTCCGCAGGACCGCATCGCGCTCAAGGATGTCAAGAACGGCTTTACCACCGCCATGGAGAAGGAGTTCAACAAGGCCAGCGACGGCAAGGAGTTTGACCTCCATCCCTCGCTCGCCACCTCGGTCGACAAGACTTTCGCCGGCAAGGCCGGCGCCAGCAAGCGGATCCCGGTCGAGGGCCGCAATCACGATCTCGGCGACGGCGACGTCGTGATCGCGGCGATCACGTCCTGTACCAACACATCGAATCCCAGCGTGATGATGGGTGCCGGTCTCCTTGCCCGCAAAGCGGTGGCCAAGGGCCTGACGGTGAAGCCGTGGGTAAAGACCTCGCTGGCGCCCGGCTCGCAGGTCGTCGCCGAGTACCTTGAAAAGTCCGGACTGCAGAAGGACCTCGACCAGCTCGGCTACAACATCGTCGGCTTCGGCTGCACCACCTGCATCGGCAATTCGGGACCGCTTGCACCCGAGATTTCCAAGACCATCAACGAGAAAGATTTGGTCGCCGCCGCAGTGCTCTCCGGCAACCGCAACTTCGAGGGCCGCGTCAATGCCGACGTGCGGGCCAACTACCTCGCCTCGCCGCCGCTCGTCGTCGCCTATGCGCTTGCCGGCACGATGTATGCCGACATGGCCAAGCAGCCGCTCGGCCTCGACAAGAAGGGCAACAAGGTCTTCCTCAAGGACATCTGGCCGACCAGCCGCGAGATCAGCACGACGATCCGCAAGACCATCACCAAGCAGATGTTCGCCAAGAAATACGCCAACGTTTTCAAGGGCGACACGCACTGGCGTAAGATCAGCGTCAAGGGCGGGCTGACCTATGCGTGGGACAAGAAGTCGACCTATGTGCAGAATCCGCCCTATTTCGTCGGCATGGGCCAGCGGCCCGAGCCGCTCTCCGACATCGTCGACGCGCGCGTGCTCTGCCTGCTGCTCGACTCGATCACAACCGACCACATCTCCCCGGCCGGCTCGATCAAGGTCGATTCGCCGGCCGGCAAGTATCTGATCGACCACAAGGTCAAGCCGGTCGACTTCAACCAGTACGGCACCCGGCGCGGCAACCACGAAGTGATGATGCGCGGCACCTTCGCCAACATCCGGTTGAAGAACCAGATGGTGCCGGGCGTCGAAGGCGGCTTCACCGTCCACTATCCGTCAAAAGAGCGCATGACGATCTACGACGCCGCCATGCGCTACAAGGCCGACAAGGTGCCGCTCGTCATCTTCGCCGGCAAGGAGTACGGTTCGGGATCGTCACGCGATTGGGCCGCAAAGGGCCCGAAGCTGCTCGGCGTGCGCGCGGTGGTCACCCAGTCATTCGAACGCATCCACCGCTCGAACCTGATCGGCATGGGTGTTCTCCCGTTGTGCTTCGAGGAGGGCACCTCATGGCAGACGCTCGGCCTCAAGGGGGATGAGCAGGTGACGATCCGCGGCCTGCACGGCGAGATCAAGCCGCGCCAGCGCATGATGGCCGAGATCGTCGCCGGCGACGGCGGTCTCAAGCGAGTTCCATTGATGTGCCGCATCGACACGTTGGACGAGCTCGATTACTTCAAGAACGGTGGTATTCTGCAGTACGTCCTGCGGCATCTGGCTTAAGGCACGGATCGGCCTGCGCCGCGGACAATTCACCGCGAAGTGAGTGGCGGGTGATTGCGCGGCCGCCTAAGAGAGTCGCGTCGAGATTGCCGCTATCGGCAGTGAACGGCGGGGGGTGGGAAGTTCAGAATGTCAGGGCGTCACCTCGTCTGCGCCGCCGCGGTGGTATTTGCATCCGCGGTCGCGAGTTTACCCGCTCGTGCCGAGCCGCGTGCGGTGCTTGAATTGTTCACGAGCCAGGGCTGCTCGTCATGCCCGGCAGCCGACAAGCTGCTCGCCCAGTTTGCCGGCGATCCGAGCGTGATCGCGCTCACGCTCGCGATCGATTACTGGGACTATCTCGGCTGGAAGGACACGCTGGCGCTGACCGGTCATTCCAAACGTCAGAAAGCCTACGCCAAGGCGCGGCATGACCGCGAGATCTACACGCCCCAGATCGTCGTCAACGGCATGACCCACGTGCTGGGCAGCGACCGGACCGCGATCGAACGCGCCATCGTCTCGACCCGGCGCACCGCCGCGACACTGTCGGTTCCGCTGGCGCTCGCAGTCGCCGGCGGCAAGCTCAGCGTCACGGTTCCTGCCGCCGGCGAGGAGCGCGCCGAGGTCTGGCTCTGTCCGGTTTCGAAGGCAGTGCCGGTTACCATCCGCCGTGGCGAGAACACCGGCCGCACCCTCACCTATCACAACGTCGTGCGCCGCTGGGTGAAGCTCGGCGAATGGACCGGCAAGCCCGAGTCCTGGAACCTCAAGCTCGGCGACATCGCCGGCCGCGACATCGACCATGCCGCCGTTCTGTTGCAGCGCGGCGCATCGACGAATCCCAGCTTGATGCTGGGCGCTGCGATGATCGCCCTGAAGTAGCGCACGCCCGGCAACCATTCGTTATCTATATCTTTCAGGCATTTATTATCTATCTTGCGTCACCCTTTGTTATCCGGATTCGGGCCGCGAGCAGCCGCGTCCGGCACGCCTGCCAGTTCTTCAGGCACGGCTCCCATCCGTTCTGTTCGAACCTTTTACGGTTCCCTCGCGACTAATCCTCCGAGCCCAGTGTGGACCTGAATCGGCAGGTCCGGCTTACCGTGTGCAAAATCAAGGGGGCCCCCATGCATCACGATTTCTCCCGTCTGATGACCGCCATGTCGGCGGGCATCGGCGCCGCCCTGTTGATGGCGGCTGCCACTCCCGCTAGCGCCAATCCGTTCGACTTCCGGTCGTCGGCCAGGCCGTTCTATCAATACGGCCAGCCGCAAGCCGCGCAGCGCACCGCCTTCCGTTCCAGAGGAGGGGAAAACCGGAAAGAGGAATCCAAGGACCGCGGCGCGGCGGACGATATCCTCGCCAAGGGCAAGGGCCCTTGGAGCGTCTATATCTCCATCGACAAGCAACATCTCACGCTCTACTCCGGCGACCAGCCGGTTGCGCACTCGAAGGTCTCGACCGGGACCGCCAGCCACCCGACCCCCACCGGCGTGTTCAGCATCATCCAGCGCAACCGTTGGCACCGTTCCAACCTCTATGGCAACGCGCCGATGTGGTTCATGCAGCGGATCACCTGGTCCGGCGTCGCCATGCATCAAGGCGTCGTTCCGGGCTACCCGGCCTCTCACGGCTGCATCCGCCTGCCCGAGGCGTTCGCCCGAAAGCTGTGGGGCATCACCAAGATGGGCTCGCGCGTGATCGTGACCCGGGGCGAGATTACGCCCTCGGCATTCTCGAACCCGAAGCTCTTCGTCTTCAAGCGCGCGCCGGAGCCGAAGCAACCCGAGCCGGCAGAGCCTGCCGTTTCGGTGCTCCCGTCAGCCGACGAAACCGTCAAGTCCGCCTACAACACCCTCGAGACGACGGCGCAAAACGCCACGTCCAAGCCTGCGCTGCGGCTGGTCACGACCGACGTCGGCAACCCCGATCCGGGACTGGCCGCCGTCGCCAAGCCGCTTAAGCCCGGCCCGATTGCGGTGTTCATCAGCCGCAAGGAAGGCAAACTGTTCGTGCGCAAGGGCTTCGAGCCGGTGTTCGACGCGCCTGTGACCTTCGAGCAGCCCGATCAGCCGCTGGGAACCCACGTCTACACGGCGCTCGACCTCAACGCCGACAATTCCAGCTTCCGCTGGATGGCAACGACGGTTCCGACCACGCTCGCTGGCGAAAAGGCCAAGAGGACAACGCGTATCGTGAACGGCAAGCGGGTGCGGACCGAAACCCCGGCCACCCCGTCGGTTCAGGTGAGCACCACCGCGGCGGAAGCGCTCGACCGGGTCAACATACCGCAGGACGTGCTGGACCGCGTTCAGGATCTGATGAGCCCCGGCGCTTCGCTTATCATCTCCGACAAGGGCCTCGGCCCGGAGACCGGCAAGGGCACGGACTTCATCGTCCTGACCCGCTGACCGCAACTCCTTCACACTTCATCGGCGATGCCCGGCCCTCGCGGCCGGGCATCGTCGTTTCAGGCATCGCCGCGCGCCAGCCGCGCCAAGCCCTCCAGGGTTGCGAGCGGCGGCGTCCAGTTGAGACGTATGAGCGCGGCGGGGTCTGCCACCAGCGAGCCGGCAAGCCGGTCGTAAACTTCACCGCGTCCGCCGGCGCGGAGCGCGGCTTTGAGCAGCGGCTTCGGCATTCCGATTAGGCCGGGCCGCCGGCCCAGCCCCTGCCGCATGGCGGTAATCATCTGCGGAATCGTCAGCGCACCCGGATCGGCGACGATCAGCGGGCGGCGCAGCGGCCCCGGCGCGGTCAGCACGGCGTCGACTGCGGCCACCAGGTTGTCCAGCGAGAGCAGCGAGCGGCGGGCGTCCAGCGCGCCGAGCGGCAGCGGATAGCGCGAGCGCGCCAACCGCAGCAGGTCCGCCATGTTGCCTTTCACGCCCGCGCCGTAGACCAGCACCAGCCGCAGCGCCACCCAGTCGAGGTCAAGCTCGGCGAGGCCCTGCTCGGCCGCCAGCTTGGAACGGCCATAGGCATCGGTCGGCTGCGGCGGCGCATCCTCGGTCAGCACCTCGGCGGCCGCCGGGCCGCTCTGGGCGCGGATCGAGGACAGAAAGATGAAGCGCCGCGCGCCGGCACGCTGCGCCGCACGCGCCAGCCCGATGGTTGCCTCGGTGTTGAGCAGCCGGTAGTCGTCCTCCGGCAATCCCGACATGGCGTGCGCGATACCGGCCGAATGGATCACCGCGTCGACGTCGGCCAGCGCCGCCGACATGTTCTGCGGCCGCGCCAAATCGCCGACCACGGCGCTTGCCGCCGCGATCGGCACCTCGCTCGGACGCCGCAACAGCACGCGCAGGCGATAGCCGCGCTTGGGCAGCTCGCGCAGCAGGAACTGGCCGATGAACCCGGTGGCGCCGGTGAGCGCAACAAGCGGTCTCGTGGCGTCGTGCGGATTCACGCTACGTCTTGCCCAAGGTTATGGCCAAGGATCCTTCGTCGGCGCGGTCCCTTGGCCGCGTTGTGGCGACCCGGCTGGCGATTTACCCGGCTATTCGGGCTTTATCCCGGCCGCCTTGATGATCTCGCCGTAGCGGGCGATGCCGTCCCGCATGCGGGCGCCGAATTCCTCCGCGGTCCCGCCGATCACCGTCATGCCGCTGTCCTGCAGCTTGCCGGCAACGTCGGGGGCCTTGAGCGCCTTGACGATCTCGGCGTTGAGCCGCGTGACGATCTCGGGCGGCAGCCCGGCCGGCCCGAAGAACCCGAACCAGGACGACGGCTTCTTGAACGCCGGGATGATCTCCGACATCGACGGCACGTCGGGCAGCTTGGCGTAGCGCGTCGGCTCGAGGATCGCGAGAATCTTGACGCGCCCATCGTGCATCGCCGGCATGGCGTTCGACACCGAGATAAACGTCATCGGAATATGCCCGCCCGCCACGTCCTGCATGGCCGGCACCACGCCGCGATACGGCACGTGCTTGATGCGCACGCCGGCGGTCTGGTTGAACAGCTCGCCCATCATGTGGAACACCGAACCGACGCCCGACGAACCGTACGACAGTTCATCCGGACGGGCCTTGGCGTAGGCGACGAGTTCCTGCACCGAGTTGACCGGCAGCGAGCGGTGGACCACCAGGCAAGTCACCGGCTCGACCGCGGCGGCCAATGGCGTGAAGTCCTTCACCGGGTCGTATGGCAGGTTCTTGATGAGATGCACGGCGGTGACGTGGGTGCCGGCGGTCGCGGCGAGCAGCGTGTAGCCGTCAGGCGCGGCGCGCGCGACCATGCTCGACCCGATGGTGCCGTTGGCGCCGGTGCGGTTGTCGATCACGATGGTCTGGCCGAGCGCAGGGCCCATCTTCCCGGCAACGAGCCGCGTCACCAGATCGAGCGCCGGACCGGGCGGGAACGGCACCACGATCGTGATCGGCTTGGCGGTGGGCCAAGTCTGCGCTTGAGCATGTGTTTGCGCCTGAGCCGGCGCGACCGGCATGCCGAATGCCATAACCGGCAGCGAAAGTACGAAACGACGATCAACGCGCATGGCAGTCACCTCGGTGGCTTGGTGCGATCAGGGCTTTGGCGCCGGTGCCGGATACCAGGCAGGCCGGCGCTTGTCGCGGAAGCTCGCCCGGCCTTCGGCAGCTTCCGGCGATTTGAAAAGAATATCGAACTCGTGCTGCAGCTCGCTCAGCAGCGCGGGCGAGACCGGCGTCCCGGCGAGTTCTCGCAGCAGCCGCTTGGCCTGCGCGACCGCACCCGGGCCCGCGAGCAGCGCCTCGTCGATCAGCGATTCCAGCGTCTCATCGCCGGCTCCCGTCGCGCAGACCTGATGCACGAGGCCGAGCCGCATCGCCTCGTCGGCCTTGAAACGCTCGCCGGTGAGCAGATAGCGGCGCAGGCCGCGCGGCTCGATCGCACGCAGGAAGAATGGGATGAGCGGCCCCGGCGCGAAGCCGAGCCGCACCTCCGGCAGGGAGAAGAAGGCGTCCGGCGACGCGATCACCACGTCGCAGCAGGAAACGAGCGCAAGTCCGCCGCCGATGCAGGCGCCGTGCACGAACGCGATGGTCGGCTTGGCCAGCATATCGAGGGCGTGACATACGCCCGGGATCGTCGCGCGGGTGGCGGATGGCGGCGGTTCGGGCGCGCCAATCTCGGCGCCGACGCAGAAATGCTTGCCCTCGCCTCGCACCACGACGACACGCACCGCCGGGTCGGCGGCGATCCGGTCGACGGCGGCCGCCAAGCCATCGAGCATCGCCTGGTTGTAGCAGTTGCCCTTCTCGGGCCGGTCGAGGACGAGCCGCGCGATGCCACGTGCATCGACCTCTTGGCGCAGCGGCGTCTCGGCGCTCATGATGCGGCCCCCGCAGCGATGCCGTCCGCATCGAGCGTGAGGCTTGAGAACCGCGCCGTATGGCTCATCTCGCCGCCGTAGCAGGCGCCGAGCGCAATGGCGCGCTTGTAGTAGAGACCGATGTCGTGCTCCTCGGTGTAGCCGATCGCGCCGTGCATCTGCAGCGCCTCGCGGACGATGGCAAATGCGGTACGCGAGGCGCGCGCCTTGACGGCGTCGACCATCGCGGGGTGATGCTCGCCTGCATCGAACTCCGCCAGCACCCGATAGAGCAGCGAGCGGTCGAGCTCGATGTCGATGAAGCGGTCCACCGCGCGGTGCTGCAGACTCTGGAAGCTGCCGATTGCTTTGCCGAACTGCTGGCGCAGCTTGATGTAGTCGAGCGTGACGTCGAGCGCGCCGGACGCGAG
This sequence comes from Xanthobacteraceae bacterium, assembly GCA_050179645.1. Lineage (GTDB taxonomy): Bacteria > Pseudomonadota > Alphaproteobacteria > Rhizobiales > Xanthobacteraceae > VAZQ01. The sequence goes on from JBFXEX010000015.1 coordinate 45,896, forward strand.
ACCAATCAGTTCGGCGGCAACGCCGAGCGCCAGGAATTCCTGCATCCGCGCCGCAAGCCTCTGTGCCTCCGAGCCGCGCGCGATGGCGTCCGTGGCCGGAACCTGCACCCGGTCGAACGCGATCCGGCTCGACATCGAGCCGTCGACATTGCCGCTGGTCGTTACCGTGACACCGGCGGCGTCTGCCGGAACGAGACAAAGCGCGGTGCCGGTATCGACCAGCAGCATGTCGGCCGACCGCGCATAGGGCACGAAAGCAATTGCGCCATTCAGTTCACCCGCGCGGTCGTCGAAGCGCACGCCGTCGCCGCCCGGGCCGAGCCGCAGGCCGGCCGGCTCGGTTGCCGGAACGATCAGCCGGCGCCCCGCCAGCAGATCGGCAAGCGCCGCGGCGTGCAAGGGGACTTGCGCGAGTGTCAGCGCAACCGCGCCGGCCTCGACCAGCGGAACGAGCATGAGCTGCCGGCCCGCCTGTTCGAGCGCCAGCGCGAGGTCGAAGGCGCCCACCCCTTCGGCGCCGTCGCGCTCGACCAAAGTCGCGAGCCAGCCTGCCGAAATCGCCGCGCGCCACGCCTCGCGGTCCATCTCTTCACCAGCCTGCCGCAGCGCGCGCAGCCGCTTGGCGCCGCCGAAATCGGCGCACAGCCGCGCCGCGGTGTCGGCGAAAATCCGTTGCGGCTCGGCGAGCAACAGTTCCACTGCGTGTGTCCCTCGTTCCGTCGATCCGCGTCAGCTCGGTAGCCCGAGCACGCGCTTGGCGATGATGTTGCGCTGGATTTCGACCGCGCCGCTGCCGACCGTGACGCGGCGCATCTCGAACATTTCGCCCGCCGGATTGACCACGTGATTGCCGATGCGCAGGTCGTCGACCGCGGGGCCGTACGGCCCTGCGGCCTCCACCAGCAGTTCGGAGGCGCGCTGGCCCAGTTCGCCGCCGGCGATCTTGATCACCGGCGCCATCGCCAGCGGCGCCTTGCCGTGGCCGTGCAGCGCGGCGGCGTGGCGGTAATAGGCCGAGAATGCCAGCAGATCGATTTCCAGCGCGGCGAGCTTGTGACGGAACGCCGGCTCGCGTAGCGCACCGGAAAACTCGCCGACCTGCCGCACCTTGTTGAGCAGCACCGCGGCGTTGCGAGGGTGTCCGGTGGTGAAACGCTCGGAGCCGAGCAGCTTGTTGGCGACCTTCCAACCCTCGTTGAACCCGCCCAGCATGTTGACGCGCGGTACCCGCACGTCGACGAAGAATTCCTCGGCGAACTCGGCATCACCCTTGATGCCTGGATCGGCCGCACCGTAATGCCGGGCGACTTGAGGTCGATCAGCAGCATGGTGATGCCGGCATGGCGCGGCTGCGCCTTCGGATCGGTGCGCACCAGCGCGAACATCCAGTCAGCGAAGTGGCCGTTGGTGGTCCACATCTTGTGGCCGTTGACGACGAAGTCATCGCCGTCGAGCTCGGCACGGGTGGCGAGGCTGGCGAGGTCGGAGCCGGCGCCGCTCTCCGAATAGCCCTGGCACCACGTCATCTCGCCGGTGAGGATCGGCGGCAGGTGCTGCGCCTTCTGCGCCGGCGTCAATGATTAACGGCCCGATGAAGTTCAACCCGTGCGGATAGGGCGTCGGCGCGCCGACCCGGCTGATCTCCTCGAACAGGATGATCTGCTGCGTCAGCGTCGCACCCATGCCGCCGACATCCTTGGGCCAGTGCGGCGCGATCCAGCCGCGCTCGTAGAGCTTGCGGTGCCACGGCTTGAGTTCGGGCGGATCGATGCGGAACGGCCGGTTACACAGGTCTGCCGGAAGGTTGTCGGCGACCCAGTCGCGCACCTCCTGGCGGAACGCGCGGTCGGCCGGGTTGTCGTCGACGAACAGCGTGGTGTTGTCCCACGACATCGCTACGACCTCAGCATCGCGAGGCCATTGCTGAGCACGATGTCGCCGCGCCCGGCGGCCCGGCACTGGAACGAAACGCGCGGGCCGTCGACCCACATCTCGGTGCGGATGGTGTCGCCAGGGAACACCGGCTTGGAGAACCGTGCCTCGATGCTGGCCATGCGCTCCGGCCGGTAGTCCATGCAGGTGCGCAGCACCGCATGCGCCGCGATGCCGAAGCTCGCCGCGCCGTGCAGGATCGGCCGGTCGAAGCCCGCCACTTTCGCTCGCTCCGGATCGGCATGCAGCGGATTCTCGTCGCCGTTGAGGCGATAGAGCAGCGCCTGATTGAGCGCGGTCGGCAGATCGCAGGTCAGCTCGGGCGTCGTATCCGGCACCGCGTGCGGCACCGGCGTCTCCGTCACCGTGCCGCCGAAGCCGCCGTGCTTGCGGGCGAACGTGCTGGTGTCAACGGTCGCGACCAGCGTGCCGTCGAGTTCGATCAGGTTGCGGGTGTTCTGGATGATGGCCGCGTTGCCGGGGCCCTTGTCGATCACTTCGCGCACGCGGGGCCGGCTGACGAGGCGCGCCTGCGGCTTGAGCGGCCGGTGCAGCGTCAGCCTGACGTCGCCCGCGACCACCAGCCGCTCGTCGACGCCGTAGGCCGGATCCGTGAAGCGGCCTGGCCAACCCAGCACCACCGCCATGGTGGGAAAGGCTTCGAGCCCGGCGCGCTCATAGACGAACTTGAGCTGGCCGGGATCGAGCGGGTCGAGCCCGATGCCGATGCCGAGCGCATAGATGATGCAGTCGCGCTCGCTGTAGTTCACGTCGATATCGGGCGGCGCGTAGCCCTTCACCCGTTCGTAGTTCAACGGCATCGGTGCTGGTTCTCCGGTTGGACGGCCGGCGTCACTTGTCCAGCTTCACGCCGGAAATGTCGACGAGCATCTTGCCCTTCGGCAAGTCCTCGACGATGAACTTGGCAAACGCGTCGCTGGAGTTGCCGACCGGCTCGAAGCCCTTCGGGGTCAGGTACTGCTTGGCGAAATCTGGCGCGTTGACGATGGCGGAGAATTCGGCATTGAGTTTCTTGACGATGGGCGCCGGCGCGCCCTTGGGCGCGAACATGCCGAACCAGGTCTGAAATGCAGTCTGGTCGGGGGGCAGGCCGGATTCGCCGAACGACGGCACATTCGGAACGAGCGGGCTGCGCTTCGCGCCCGGAACCAGGAGGCCTTTGACTTCGCCCTCGTTGATCTGGCGCGGAATATCGGGATTGCCGACGATCAGATAGAGCAGCTGGATGTCGCCCGCCTTGAACGCCAGCATCGCATCGGCCGCGCCCTTATAGGGCACGTGGGTGAACTTGGCGCCGGTCTGGTGCTTGAGCCACTCGACAACAAGATGGGTGTCGCCGCCGACCCCGAACGAGCCGAAGTTGAGCTTGTTGGGGTTCTCCTTCGAGTAGGCAACCAGCTCCTTGAAGTTCTTCACCGGCACGTTCTTGTTGAGGATCAGCACCTGCTGGGCGAACGCCAGGTTGGTGATCGGCTCGAAGTCCTTCAGCGGATCGTAGGACAGCGACTTGTAAAGCGCCGGATTGAGCGTCACCGAGCTGCGCGACAAGAGACAGATGGTATAGCCGTCGGGTGCAGCGTTCTTGCAGGCATTGGCCGCGATGATGGTGTTGGCGCCGGGCCGGCTCTCGACCACGAAGCCGTACGGGTTTCGCTGTTCGAACCCCTTGCCGAGCGCCCGCACCATGACGTCGATCGCGCCGCCGGGCGGCAGCGGGATGATCACCTTGATCGGCGCCGTCGGGTAATTGGCCTGGCCGAAACCAGGAACCATTGCCGCGACGGAAAGAGCACCGGCCACGATGGCCATCAGACCGGCCTGGGCGCGAACCTGCATCTGAACCTCCCTATTGCCGCTCCGCCTTGCCGGTTACCCGGTGGCGGAGTCGATCCATTCGACGCTGTAGCTGACCACAAACGCTTTCATGCGGTCGCGAATTTGCTCCTCTATATCATGCCGAGCATCGGGACGGGCGGCGAGACGGACTGCCGCGCGCATTCCTTTCAGCGGATCGGCCACCATCTCGACCGCGATACCTGGCGCAATGTCGGCCAGCACATCCCGATAGGCGCGCCGCGCCGCGTCCTTGCGCAGTTCGACCTTGGCGGGCTTCTGCACGTCGGTGAGCGGCATGCGCTCCAGGATGACGATCTCTTTGGGCGCCGCGGGCCGCTCGGGGATGTGCTGCAGGGCGAAGTCGCGCAGTTCGTCGGCGCTGGCCTTGGCGCCCGGTACGAGCTGCACGTAGGCGATCGGCAGTTCGCCCGCATAAGCGTCGGGCTTGCTCACCGCCGCGGCCAGCAGCACCTCGCGGTGCTTGAGCAGCGTATCCTCGATCACCGTCGGATCGATGTTGTGGCCACCGCGGATGATGACGTCCTTGGCGCGGCCGGTCAGCCACAGATAGCCGTCGGCGTCGAACCGTCCGAGATCGCCGGAATTGAACCAGCCGTCGCGGGTGAAAATGCCCTCGTCGTATTTCGGATCGAGATAGCCGGGCGTGACGCTCGGCCCCTTCACCACCACGACGCCGATCTCGTCGACGCCGCAGTCGCGCTTGATCGTGTCACCGTCGAGCTCGACGGCCTTGACCTGGGTGTAGGGCAGCCGGATTCCAGGCGAGCCGTATTTCGGGTCGCCGTCGCGCGGCGCTTGCGTGACGTTCTGGGTGTATTCGGTCGCGCCGTAGGTCAGCAGCACCCGCACCCCGATCAGGCTCTCGATCTGGCGCGCGACCTCGGCCGGGAACGCGGTCGAGCCGGTACAGGCAACGTCGCGCAGCGTGCCGAGCTGCTCGCCGCGCGGCCCGCTCTTGGCGAGCTGCGCCAGCGTCGTCGGCACGCCGGAAAACAGCGTGATCCGGTATTTCTCGACGAACCGCCAGTAGTTCTCGATGAAGCGTTTGTCGCGCGCGCCGAGCGGCGTCGGGATCACGATGGCCATGCCGAGCGCGAGAGCGAAGTAACCGCGCGCAAAGATGCCGGCGATGTGGAACATCGGATAGTCGGCGAAGATCACCTCGTCGGCGGTGTGCGCCATCACCACGGCGTTGGCCCAGCACTTGTAGCAGAAGCCGCGGTGCGTGAGCTTGACCAGCTTGGGCGAGCCGGTGGTGCCGCCGGAATGCACGTAGGCGGCGATGTCTTCGGGCGCGATATTGCGCGCAAAGGTGAGCCGGTCGGCGGGCTCACGGGTGGCGAGCGTCGTGAAGTCGGACTGCGGATCGGCGGTGCCGCCCGGTCCCGGCACCGAGAGGATGCGAACGTCCGGCGGAATCTCGCCGCGGATCGCCTGCAGATTTTCCCAGATCTCGAAGCCGGGCGTCGGCCCGAGCGCGACGATGACCCTGGCGCCGGTCGAGCGGATCAACTCCACGAGTTGCTCGCCCTTGAGCATCCAGTTGACGCCGCAGCCGATGCCGGCGGCGAGCGCGCCCAGCATAGTGACGTAAAGCTCCGGCACGGTCGGCAGCACGTAGAGCACGGTGTCGGACGGCCCGACGCCGAGCGAGCGGAACAGGTTGGCGGCCTGCGTGCCGCGCTGCGCCAGGTCGCGGTAGCTGATGCTGACCGCAACGCTGTCGGGATCGCCGTCCGCGATATAGCGCAGCGCGATCTTGTCGGGGTCGCGAGCACAGCCCTGAGCGATCCAGTCGTTGAGATTCCACGAGAAGATGCGCTGCTCGAGCGGGACGCGCTCGAACTCCTCGATGTCGCGCAAAGTCCGCAGCGGCGTGAACGTCTCCGGCATCTGATGGCGTTTCCCCGGTTTGTTGACCGCATCAAACCTGACGGCGGCCCTGGCGGCCACCACTTTCTGACAACCATGCCATGCGGCGGCGATTGGAGGCGATCCAATTCCTGATAGATTGCCGGTTGCGCCGGCCCGGCCCTGCCCTGCCGTTCCGATTTCTCGAAGAGAGACCCCAACCATGAGCGACCCGCAACCGAGCAGCCTGCGAGCGGCGCTGGACTATTTCAAGCCGCGCAACTTCCTGCGTCACGAATGGCCGTATCTGCTGGTGCTGGCGCTCGCGCTGTTCGGCATCGCTTATACGAGCTTCGCGCGCACGCCGATGACGCTCTACTGGATCGTGCTGGCGCCACTGATCGGCATCATCTGCGTGGTATCACGCTGGCCCGAACTGCCAAGCCGGGACGAGCGCATCCGGCTGATCTGGACCCAGGTCGCGCACTGGGCCGCGGTGCTGGTGGCGATCCGCCTCGTCTTCATCGCCGACGTCGAACGAATGATGAACTCGGATGCCAGCGCGCTCGCGGCGCTCACCTTGCTGGCGCTCGGAACCTTCACGGCGGGCATCCATATTTCGTCCTGGCGCATCTGCCTGGTCGGCGTGCTTCTGGCGTTGGGCGTGCCCGGCGTCGCCTGGTTCGAACAGTCGGCCCTGCTGCTGATGCTGATCGTGCTGGTCGTAGTCGCGATCGCCGCACCGATCTACTGGCACAACAAGCGCGGTCGGGAGCCATTGCACATGCCACCGCCTTGACCGGCGGCGCGCATCAGCCGCACAGCGAGGTCGCCATATCCTTATGCAGCGGCGGCGTGTCGGCGGACACCACGATCAACTGCACCGGGTCGACGACGAACACGAAGCGCTGAAAGCCGACAAAACCGCCGTTGCCGTAGGTGTTGACCAGGCCGCATACGACTGTCACCAGCCGTCCCTCCGGAATGCGCGCCACCTTGCTCGCCACGTCCCTGAATTCCGTGACTTCCGGCGCCGCCAGCCCGCGCAGGATCGCGGCCTTCGCCTTGGCGATCGGCGGTGCGACGATGGCGTCCGTCTTCTCGGCGGCCACCGCGGGCGCGGCGATCGCCATCGAGAAGCCTATGGCGCAATGAATGAATGCTGGAGCCAAGGCGACGGTCCTCTGCTCGCACGATACGATGGACCGGGCTTAACGATGAAGCAACCGCCCTGTCGGGCGCCTCTGGGCGCGGCCGCGACCCGAATTTGCCGTTATGCGTCCTGTGGTTGCGGGCCGTCATAGCCTTCGACGACGATAATGTCGGCTACTGCGTTGCTGCGCCGCTTGGCGATGGCCTTGGCGTATTCAGGCGAATGATAGCAGGCGAGCGCGGTCGCGTAGTCGTTGAATTCGACGACGACGATACGCGAACGGCCCCTGCCCTCGACCACCTCCGACTTGCCGCCGCGCGCGACATAGCGCGCGCCGAATTTGCGGAAGGCGTTCTGGTTCTCGGCGATGTAGTTCTTGTAGTCCTCGAAGTCGCTGACATCGATTGTCGCGACCCAGTATCCCTTTGCCATCGGATGTTCCTCGCCGCGATGCCACGCACGCGCCGAGCATCTGCGCGGCCGCCCGGATTTGCGATGAACCCGTCAGGCCGCGCGCCGCACAGCCGCCGGCCTGCCGCGGCGGGAACCCGCCACGGTCAGGTCCGCTGTTGTGATGGGACTTGTGCCCGGGAAAACCGCCTTGCGGGCGGTTCTCCAGCCCGTTGGAGTGGGTAGTCTCGGCTCAGGCTCCCTGGGACGCCCGCACGGCGACGCCGATCGCCTGCTGGGCGTGCTGGTACCAAGCCTCGTGCTTGAAGTTCAGTGGCCGTGATTGCCGGATGCGCTTCCCTTTGATTGCCGCTTTTTGGGTTTTGCCGAGGGACTTCTTCGAAGATCCATTACGCAAGGGCTGACTCCTTGTGGCAAAATGCGGGCATTTTCCAGCCCGAATAACGGCACAAGACAACACGGATCGGCTCCGGTCAAGCGGGAACAGGGGACCGCAGCCCGGATGCGCTGAAATGGCGGAAATCAGGATCCAATGACGCTCCGAAAAACCGGCGCCGTTTTGACTTCTCCAAGATGGCGAATCACGGATTCTATAAAATATTGAAAAATCTTAGGAATGCTCCGAAAGATAAAAGCTGATCGGTCCACGATCTCTTCCGGCCACGGACAAGGCCACTGGCCGGCTGTTCTTGGCGTCCATATTGCTCTTCGGTCAGCGTTGTTCTTCTGTCGTCGCACCGCGCGATCCATCGCCGACGCCTGACGGAGCCGCCGAGTGCGAAAAGCAAAGCGAGAGCATGTCGACCCCGGCCGCGAAACCGCCGACGATATCGCCTTCGCACTCGATGACTTTTTTCCGCACATCATCAACCGAATCACGAGCAGAATCCGCACCGACTTCGAATCGAAAGCAAGGCGGCATGGCATTGCCGTCGAACAGTGGCGAGTCCTGGTTTGTCTTTTCACACGAGGACCACAGCGCATCACCACGCTCGCCGAATTGACATCGATTGAGCTGCCCACGATGTCCTATCTGTTGAAGCGCATGGCGCGCGATAAATTGATCGCGCGACAGTCAGCGCGCGTCGATGGGCGCATTACGCTCGTCAGCCTGACGAAACATGGACGTGCGATGACGTCCCGGCTTCTGCCCATGGTTCGACAATACGAGGAGATTGCGTTTCAGGGCATGAAGCCTTCTCAGATTCGCAAGCTCAAAAATCAACTCAAGACAATCCTGAATGTTTTCGATCGGCTGCACCAGCAACGACAGCATTCGCGGAAGGAAGCGGCGAGAGCCGGCGCCGACTTTCGAACATGATGAAGGCGCGATCCTGCAATCCGGCGACGGCTGATCGCACGCGCCGGCAGATCGTGTCCACGCACCATCCGCGACCTTGATTCGCCACACGAGACCCTCTCCTGAGGCCGGAAAGATCGCCACGACCGCGTGAGAGGCGGGCTGAGGGCGTTTGTTTCGGCTCGCTCGCGCTGCACGACATGCCTTGGACCTGGCCAAGGCGTCTTGGACCTTGACAAGGCGCGTCTTTCGAGAAACTCTTCGAGACAATACTTGAAAATTTAACTAATAGCTGCCGGCGAAGAAGCGCGATCTGCCGAAGCGCAAGATCGCAATCGCACCCCTGCCTGGCGAGCGACAAACCAAGGGAGGAGACGATGCTGAGAGCCGATCACCGTTTTGCCGTGAGCCATGTCGGCAGCATGGTGCGCCCGCCGGCCATGATCCCGTTCCTGCAGAAGCAGCAGGCCGGCGAGCCCTACGACCAGCCGGCGTTCGACGCCTGCCTGACCGAATCGGTGATCGAGGCCGTGCGGCTGCAGGCCGAGGCGGGCCTGGACGTGGTGAGCGACGGCGAATACGGCAAATCGGTCACCTGGGCGTTTTATGTCCATCGCCGGCTCGGCGGCCTCGAATGGCGTCCGCTCACCGAGGCTGAGGCGAAGGACCCGATGATCGCGGTGATCAGCGGCCGGGACCGCGAGGCCTTTCCCGAGTTCTACGCCGAATACGATGCGCGCGTTCTCGCCAACGCGCGCAAAACGCCTCGCCCGATCGTCACCGGTCCGCTGGTCTATACCGGACACGCCGAGCTGCAGCGCGACATCGCAAACCTGCGGGCCGGGCTCGCGCGCACGAGCGGCGTCACTGGCTTTCTGCCCGTCGTGGCACCTGCAAGCGCGTTGCCCAACGCAAAGAACGAATATTACCGCGACGAGGAAAGCTTCCTCTTTGCGCTCGCCGAAGCGCTGCGTACCGAATACCGGGCGATCATCGACGCCGGCCTCGATCTGCAAGTCGACGATGCCCTGCTGCCGATGACGTACGAGAAGATGGTTCCCCCAAAGACCCTTCCGGAGTTCCGCGCCTGGGCGAAGCTGCGCATCGACGTCCTGAACCACGCTCTGGAAGGCCTGCCTCCGGAGCGCACCCGCTATCACATCTGTTGGGGCAGCTGGAACGGACCGCACATCTTCGATGTGCCGCTCAAGGACATCGTCGACCTGGTCCTGGAGGTGAAAACCGGCGCCTTGAGTTTCGAAGCGGCGAACCCGCGCCACGAACACGAGTGGAAGATATGGGAGGAGGTTCGGCTGCCGCCGGGGAAAGTGTTGATGCCCGGCCTCGTCGCGCATTCGACGAACGTTGTGGAACATCCCGAACTGGTGGCGGAGCGGCTGATGCGTTTTGTGAATTGCGTCGGCCGCGACAATGTGATGGCCGGAAGCGATTGCGGCTTCTCGCAAAGTCCGCTCGCCGGCCGCGTTCACCGCAGCATCATGTGGGCGAAGCTTCGCGCCCTGGTCGAAGGCGCAACGATCGCGTCGAAGAAAGCGTGGGGGTGAGCTTCCGGCGCTTGCGACGTGGTCAACGAAAAAGCCGCCCGAAGGCGGCCTCTTTCAGCAACGTCTCAGAATTTGAGATGGTGGAGCCAAGGGGAGTCGAACCCCTGACCTCTTGAATGCCATTCAAGCGCTCTCCCAACTGAGCTATGGCCCCATCTTGAAACGCAGGTGTCGGGACGACCCGCGTTCGAACCGCCGCCAATCTTACCGGAGCCGTCCCGGCGTGGCTAGTTATCAGGCCTCCTCCTCGTCGTCGACGTCGCCGATGATGTCGGCCACATCGTCGTCACCCTCCTCCGTCTCCTCGATGAAGGTGGCATCGTCCATCGGCTCGTCCTCAAGCTCGATGTCATCGCCCTCTACGGCCTCGCCGTCCACCTTCTTGCCCTGGGCCTCGGCGTCGGCGTCCTCGAGCGAGACGAATTCGGCCTCCTGCGTCTCGGGCACCACCACCTCTTCTTTCGCCGCCGCCGACGCCGCGCGTGCTTCGGCGCGGTGCCGGACTGCGGGCGCGACCACCGGCACGACATGTCCCGTATAAGGCGAAATCACCGGCGTCTTGTTGAGGTCGTAAAACTTGCGGCCGGTCTCCGGACAGATGCGTTTGGTGCCGAGCTCGGATTTTGCCACGGTCCAGGTTCCCTCAAGGATCGGTGAAACGCCTCACTTGGCTAGTTGCGACGGCCGTGTCAATAGCCTCGGCGTGCGTTCCGCCGCGCCGGATCGGGGCCCGCGGATGACACCCCGGGGGGCCCATGTTAGGACGGCCGCACCCATCCTATCCGAGGCTTTGTCTGTGGATCACGCCGTGCTGCAACCGCTGACCGCGCGCCGCTCGGGGCCGCTCAAGGGCCGCCTCCGCGTCCCGGGCGATAAGTCGATCTCGCTGCGTTCGCTAATTTTCGGGGCGCTTGCGGTCGGCGAGACCCGCATCAGCGGGCTCCTGGAAGGCGAAGATGCCCTCGACACCGCCAAGGTCATGGCCGCGCTGGGGGCGACGGTGGAGCGCACCGGTCCCGGCGCCTGGCGCATCCGCGGTGTCGGGGTCGGCGGCCTGGCGGCGCCGGCCGCACCGCTCGATTTCGGCAATTCCGGCACCGGCTGCCGCCTGATGATGGGCGCGATCGCGGGCTGTCCGATCGTCGCGACCTTCGACGGCGACGCCAGCCTGCGCAAGCGGCCGATGCGGCGGATTCTCGACCCGCTGGAGCGAATGGGTGCGCGCGTTCTGGAGATCGCCGAGGGCGGCCGGCTGCCGGTGCGGCTTGAGGGCGCCCGTGACCCGATTCCGATCGAATACGAAGCGCCGGTGCCCTCGGCCCAGCTCAAGTCGGCGGTGCTGCTCGCCGGGCTTTCAGCGCCCGGCGCTACCACGGTGATCGAGCGCGAGGCGACCCGCGACCATACCGAGAAAATGCTGACGCACTTCGGCGCCGAAGTCCGGGTCGAGATGCTCGGCGCCCACGGCCGCCTCATCACGCTCACCGGCCAGCCGGAGCTCGTGGCCGCGCCGGTGGTGGTGCCGGCCGATCCGTCGTCCGCGGCGTTTCTCCTGGTCGCCGCGCTGATCGTGCCGGGCTCCGAAATCGTACTCGACGGCGTCATGCTCAATCCGTTGCGAGCTGGATTGTTTACCACGCTGTGGGAAATGGGCGCGGCGATCGAGGTGCTGGAGCGGCGCAACGAGGGTGGCGAGGACGTCGCCGACCTGCGGGTGCGAACGTCTACGCTCAAGGGCGTCGAGGTACCCCCCGAGCGCGCCCCGACCATGATCGACGAATATCCGATCCTGGCGGTCGCCGCCTCGTTCGCCGAGGGCACCACCCGCATGCGCGGCCTCAAGGAGCTGCGCGTCAAGGAATCCGACCGGCTCGAAGCCACCGCCGCCCTGCTGCGGGTCAACGGCGTCGAAGCCGAGATCGAGGGCGACGACCTGATCGTCCGCGGCCGCGGCCGGCCGGCCGGCGGCGGCGTGGTCAAGACCCACATGGATCACCGCATCGCGATGTCGGCGCTGGTGCTCGGCACCGCGAGCGAAAAGCCCGTGCAGGTTGACGACGCCGCGTTCATCGCGACCAGCTTCCCGGGCTTCGTCGAGCTGATGCGCGGGTTGGGCGGCGAACTAACATGATCATCGCCATCGACGGGCCAGCGGCGTCCGGCAAGGGCACGCTCGGCAAGCGGCTCGCCGCCCACTACCGGCTGCGCCATCTCGATACCGGCCTGATCTACCGGGCGGTGGCGCTGACCTTGCTCGAACGGGGCCACCCGCTCGATGACGTCGCGGCGGCGGTGGCGGCAGCGACATCGCTCGAACCCGGCGGGTTCGACGAGGTGCGCCTCAAGGCCCATGCGGTCGGCGAGGCCGCCTCGCGGGTCTCGATCATTCCGGAGGTACGGGCGGCCCTGCTGGCGTTCCAGCGCGACTTCGGACGCACGCCCCCCGGCGCCGTGCTCGACGGCCGCGACATCGGGACGGTCATTTTTCCCGACGCCGACGCGAAAATCTTCGTCACCGCAACCCCGGAGGTGCGAGCGCGGCGGCGCACGCTGGAGTTTCGGGCGGCCGGCGGCACGGTCGACGAGGCCGAAATCCTCGCCGATATCCGCCGCCGCGACGAGCGCGACACGCAGCGCACCGCCGCCCCATTGAAACCCGCACCGGATGCACACTTGCTCGATACCACCCATTTGGATATAGACGCCGCATTCCGGGCCGCCGTCGACATTGTCGAAGCCGTCCGAACGGGCCGGGAACACGGAAAACCGCGTTCCCGTCATGGAGGTTGAGCCCGCTCGCACCGCTTCTTTGACGGCCGCCCGATCCGAACCACCGTTTCGATCGTCCGGCCAATGCGCCGGGCCGCCGACACGCAGGCAAGCTCAGGCTGCCTGGGTCGTGCGCACGCAGGCAAGTTGACGCCGCCTGCGTCACGCCATGTGTCGGCGGATGCCGAAGGTCCGCGGGACCTTCGGACCGGGCATTCGCAACGTTCAGCAACCCTTCCGGCGCCGTCCGCACCAAGGAGAGTTCATGGCTACCGCTACTGCCGCCGCACCGACGCGTGAGGATTTTGCCAAGCTGCTCGAAGAGTCGTTCACCCAGGGCGGCCTGATGGAAGGGACCGTCGTCAAGGGGACCGTCGTCGGCCTCGAAAAGGATGTCGCCGTCATCGACGTCGGCGCCAAGACCGAAGGGCGGGTTGCGATCCGCGAGTTCACCGGCCCGGGCCGGCAGGGCGAGCTTAAGGTCGGCGACACCGTCGAGGTCTACCTGGAGCGGGTCGAGAACGCGCTCGGCGAAGCGGTGCTCTCGCGTGACAAGGCGCGGCGCGAGGAAAGCTGGGGCAAGCTCGAGAAGGCGTTCAACAGCAACGAGAAGGTCTCGGGCGTCATCTTCAACCAGGTCAAGGGCGGCTTCACGGTCGATCTCGACGGCGCGGTGGCGTTTCTGCCGCGCTCGCAGGTCGATATCCGGCCGATCCGCGACGTCTCGCCGCTGATGAACCAGCCGCAGCCGTTCCAGATTCTCAAGATGGACCGCCGCCGCGGCAATATCGTCGTCTCCCGCCGCACCGTCCTCGAAGAGACCCGCGCCGAGCAGCGCCAGGAACTGGTGCAGAACCTCGAAGAGGGCCAGGTCATCGACGGCGTGGTCAAGAACATCACCGATTACGGCGCCTTCGTGGACCTCGGCGGCATCGACGGCCTGCTTCACGTCACCGACATCGCCTGGCGGCGCGTCAATCACCCGACCGAGGTGCTCAACATCGGCCAGTCGGTGAAGGTCAAGATCATCAAGATCAACCACGAGACGCACCGCATCTCGCTCGGCATGAAGCAACTGCAGGACGATCCCTGGCAGGGCATCGAGGCGAAGTATCCGGTCGGCGCCCGCTACAAGGGCCGCGTCACCAACATCACCGACTACGGCGCGTTCGTCGAGCTGGAGCCGGGCATCGAGGGCCTGATCCACGTCTCCGAGATGTCCTGGACCAAGAAGAACGTACACCCCGGAAAAATCATCTCGACCTCGCAGGAGGTCGACGTCCAGATCCTCGAGGTCGACCCGGTCAAGCGGCGCATCTCGCTCGGTCTCAAGCAGACCATGCGCAATCCGTGGGAATTGTTCCTGGAGAAGTATCCGCCCGGCACCAACATCGAAGGCGAAGTCAAGAACAAGACCGAGTTCGGCCTGTTCCTCGGCCTCGACGGCGACGTCGACGGCATGGTCCATCTCTCCGACCTCGACTGGAAGCGCCCGGGCGAGCAGGTGATCGAGGAGTACAAGAAGGGCGACAAGGTCACCGCCAAGGTGCTCGACGTCGATGTCGAGAAGGAGCGCATCTCGCTCGGCATCAAACAGCTCGAAGGCGACCCGATGGACAGCGGCGCCGCAGGCGAGTTGAAGAAGGGCGCGGTCATCACCTGCGAGGTCACCGACGTGAAGGAAGGCGGCATCGACGTGAAGATCATCGGTACCGACCTCGAGACCTTCATCCGGCGTGGCGATCTGGCGCGCGACCGCGGCGAGCAGCGGCCGGAGCGGTTCGCGGCCGGCCAGAAGGTCGACGCCCGCGTCATCCAGTTCGACCGCCGCACCCGCAAGGTGCAGGTCTCGATCAAGGCACTCGAAGTCGCCGAGGAGAAGGAAGCGATCGCCCAATACGGCTCCTCCGATTCCGGCGCCACACTGGGCGACATCCTCGGCACCGCGCTCAAGCGCAAGGGCGAGGAAGCCACCAAAGACGACTGACGCCCGTCCTGCCGGCCTCTCCGGGCTCATGGCGCGGAGAGGCCGATGCTTCGATCGCCACAATTGCGGCCGGTTTACGCGGCGCCATTGGCGTCAATCTGCCGATTCCTCGAAGGAGATGAGCCATGTCGCTCGATGCCGATTCCATCGTCGATCGCCGCCGGATGCGGCGGAAGCTCACCTTCTGGCGCGTCTTCGCGGTGCTGTTTGCGATCTGCGCCGTGATCGCAGTCGGCGTCGCGCTGCGGGTTCCCGGCAGCAGCATGCTGACGGGACGCACCGGCGATTCGATCGCCCGCGTCACCTTCACTGGCCTGATTCGCGGCGACCAGGACCGCGTCGAGGCGCTGGAACGGCTGGGACGCTCCAGCGCCCGCGCCGTCATCGTGCACATCAATAGCCCGGGCGGCACCACATCCGGCTCGGAAGAACTGCACAGCGCGCTGATGCGGCTGAAGGAGAAGAAGCCGCTGGTGGTCGTGGTCGACGGTCTCGCGGCCTCGGGCGGCTATATCGTTGCAATCGCCGCCGACCACATCGTCGCGCAGGAAACCGCGATCGTCGGCTCGATCGGCGTACTGTTCCAGTATCCGAACGTCACCGACCTGTTGAAGACCGTCGGCGTGAAGATGGAGGAGATCAAGTCTTCGCCGCTGAAGGCCGCGCCCAATGGTTTCGAGCCGACGTCGCCGGAGGCGCGCGCCGCCATCGAGTCGATCGTCTCGGACTCCTACGCCTGGTTCCGCGGTCTGGTGAAGGCGCGCCGCCATATGGACGACGCCACCCTGGACAAGGTCGCCGACGGCCGCGTCTTCACTGGCCGGCAGTCCGTGCCGCTCAAACTGATCGACGAACTTGGCGACGAGCGCGCCGCGGTGGCGTGGCTCGCCAAGGAGAAGAACATCGACCCGAAGACCCCGGTGCGCGACTACAAGCTCAAGGACCGGCTCAGCAATCTGCCGTTCCTGCACACCGCGGCGGCGACCGTCCTGGACGCGGTCGGGCTCGGCTGGTTCGCCCGGCGGATCGAACAATGGGGCGCCCTGCAGATGGTCGAACGTCTCAGCCTTGACGGTCTACTGGCCCTTTGGCACCCTTCGTCGAACTGATGCGTTTCGAGACCGCGTGAGTCGCGGGTTGCGGCCGACGGCCAGACTGGGACGGCATCGATGATCAAATCTGAGCTTGTGCAGCGAATCGCCTCGCAGAACCCGCATCTCTATCAGCGCGACGTCGAGAACATCGTGAACGCCATCCTGGGAGAGATCATTTCCGCGATGGCCAGCGGGGACCGGGTCGAATTGCGCGGCTTTGGCGCCTTCTCGGTCAAGCATCGGCCGGCCCGCACCGGGCGCAATCCGCGCACCGGGGCGCACGTCTCGGTCGACCGAAAGTCGGTCCCGTTCTTCAAGACCGGCAAAGAGATGCGCGAGCGTCTCAACCGGCCAAGCGGAACGCCTTAGGGCAGCGACTGTTTTTGCGTCAGGGCCGGTGTAACGGCCCGGATCGTCCGTCTCCCACGTGGAGTCAGGTCGGACGAGGATGCCGGCAGCAACTCCCGTTCCGGCAAGCGACAAGGAACTTCGGATGATCCGCAAGATCGTCACCGCAGTGATTCTGATCCCGATCGCGGTCGGGTTTGCCGCCCTTGCGGTGGCAAACCGGCAGACCGTCGCCATCTCGCTCGATCCCTTCGACCATACGACGCCTGCGCTGACGGTCGGCGTCCCGCTGTTTGCACTGGTCCTGGCGCTGCTGATCCTCGGCGTGGCGGTGGGCGGCATCGCGGCCTGGGCGCGGCAGTCGAAGTGGCGGCGCAAGGCCCGGATCGCCGAGGCGCAGGCGCGCGATCTGCGGGCCGAGGTCGACCGCCTCAAGCGGCGTATCGGGCCGGCCGAACTGGTCAGCGAGCCCCTGCCCGTCGCCTTCAGGCCGCAACTCACCATCCGTCCGCCGGCGGCGTGATCCGCGGACTCAAGCCTCCGCGCATCCAGACTTCGCAAGACAAGCGGCAGATGTCGATGTAGAACGCTCGCGAAAGAGCGAACCCATGACGCTGCTCGTAAAGATCTGCGGGCTGAGCACGCCCGAAGCGCTGGAAGCGGCGCTCGACGCCGGCGCCGACATGGTCGGCTTCGTGTTCTTCCTGCCGTCGCCACGCCACATCGACTATGACGCCGCCCGAGCGCTTGGCGCACAGGTGCGCGGCCGCGCGCAAAAGGTCGCTCTGTCGGTCGACGCCGGCGATGCCGAACTTGCCGCCGCCATCGCGGCGCTCAATCCCGACCTCTTGCAATTGCACGGCAAGGAGACGCCGGAACGGGTCGCCGCGGTGCGCAGCCGGTTCGGCCTGCCGGTAATGAAGGCGCTGGCGATTTCCGAACGCAGCGATCTCGCAGCGATCCAGCTCTACGACAAGATCGCAGACCGGCTGATCTTCGACGCCCGGCCGCCGCGCGACGCCACCCGGCCGGGCGGCCTCGGCCGATCATTCGACTGGTATCTGCTGCAGAGACTCGAGACCGCAATCCCCTATATGCTGTCGGGCGGATTGGACGCCGGCAACGTCGCCGAAGCTTTGCGTATCACGCAGGCGCCGGGCGTCGACGTCTCGTCCGGCGTCGAGCGGGCGCCCGGCGAGAAGGACGCGGACAGGATCTGCGCCTTCATCCGGGCCGTGCGCGCCGCTGCGGCGCCGTCCGGCAATCGGAAGATCAAGAGTAGCGCATGACCCTGCAACAGCAACCGAACTCCTTCCGCACCGGCCCCGACGACGACGGCCACTTCGGCATTTATGGCGGGCGCTTCGTCGCCGAGACGCTGATGCCGCTCATACTGGATCTGGAGCAGGCCTATGCGGTGGCGAAGAGCGATCCCGCGTTCAAAAAGGAAATGGACGGCCATCTGACGCACTATGTCGGCCGGCCGTCGCCGCTCTATTTTGCCGAGCGCATGACGGAACATCTTCGCGAGATCGGAAGAGCA
>JBFXEX010000016.1:0-63118 GCA_050179645.1 Xanthobacteraceae bacterium
GCCAAAACCGAAAAGGCGGCCCGCGAAGGCCGCCCCTGCATTTTCTCGCCCGATGGCGCCGCCTCAGTTCGGGACCGAAGCCTTCGGGTTCGGCGGATAGGCCGAATTCTTCTGGATACCGCGGATCAGCTCAAGCGCAGTGTTGAGCGCCTTGTCGTCCTTCGGATCCGGCGGGATGTAGGACTGCGAGCCGGTCGCCTCGTCGCCCTCGGCCTTGAGATGGCCGCGCAGCGAGGCTTCGCCGCGCGTATCGGTGCGGGCCTTGAGTTCCTCCGGCACTTCCTGCAGCACCTCGATGTCGGGCACGATGCCCTTGGCCTGGATCGAGCGGCCGGACGGCGTGAAGTAGCGCGCGGTGGTGAGCCGCAGCGCCCCATTACCCGAGCCGAGCGGGATGATCGTCTGTACCGAGCCCTTGCCGAACGAGCGCGACCCGATGATGGTCGCGCGGCGATGATCCTGCAGCGCGCCGGCCACGATCTCGGATGCCGAGGCCGAGCCACCGTTGATCAGGATGATCACCGGCCTGTTCTTGGTGAGGTCGCCGGAGCGGGCGTTGAAGCGCTGCGTCTCTTCCGCGTTGCGGCCGCGGGTCGAGACGATCTCGCCCTTGTCCAGGAACGCGTCGGAGACCGAAATCGCCTGGTCGAGCAATCCACCCGGATTATTGCGGATGTCGATGACGTAGCCCTTGAGCTTGTCGCCGGCCTGGACGGCGAGGTCGTTCAGCGCTTTCTTCAGGCCTTCGGTGGTCTGCTCGTTGAACTGAGTCAGACGGATGATGCCGACGTCGTCGGTGTCGAGGCGCGAACGGACCGACCGAACGCGGATCACGTCGCGGGTGATCGACACTTCGACCGGCTTGTCCTGGCCCTTGCGCATGATCTTGAGCTTGATCTTGGTATTCACCGGGCCGCGCATTTTCTCGACCGCCTGGTTCAGGGTCAGGCCCTGCACCGCCTCATCGTCGAGGTGAGTGATGATGTCGTTGGCCATGATGCCGGCCTTGGCGGCAGGCGTCTCGTCGATCGGCGCCACGACCTTGATCAGACCGTCTTCCATCGTGACTTCGATGCCGAGACCGCCGAATTCGCCGCGGGTCTGCACCTGCATGTCCCGAAAGCTCTTGGGGTCCATGTAGCTCGAATGCGGATCGAGACCGGTCAGCATGCCGTTGATGGCCGACTCGACGAGCTTGGCGTCGTCGGGCTTCTCGACATAATCGGCGCGCACCCGCTCGAACACATCGCCGAACAGGCTGAGCTGCCGATAGGTGTCCGCGGCGGCCGCGCGCGCGCTCGCACCGTTGAAGACAATTCGCGGCTGAGTGGAGATGAGCGTCAGAGCTACGCCTGCCGCTGCACCGATCAAAATCAAGGTCGTCTTGCGCATCATCCGCGAACCTTCTCGCCTTCGCTTGCGGCCCACCATGGGCCTGGATCGACGGGGACACCGTCTTTGCGGAACTCGACGTATAACACCGGCTGGCCGCTTCCTAGCATGAGGGGGACGGCCAATTTTGCGCCGCTACCCATCACCGCAACGGGCTCGCCCGTTACCACGAACTGCCCCAGATCAACGGATATCCGTTCCATCCCAGCAAGCAATATATGATACCCGCCGCCGGCATTCAGGATCAAGAGTTGGCCATAATTGCGGAAGGTTCCAGAATAAACTACCCAGCCGTCACACGGAGCCGTGATCTGGCTGCCCGGGCGGGCGGCCAGCGACAGGCCCTTTTCGGTGCCGCCGACGCCATCCGGAGCGCCAAACCCCTTAATTTTCACGCCGTTGACGGGTAGCGGCAGCAGACCTTTGGCGGAGGCGAACGCGATCGCCGGGGTGAGACGCCCGGGGTCCTTGAGCGCCGCCAGGTCCGGCCGCAAATCGATCGCCTTCTTGCCGTCGCCCGAGCGCAGCGCCTGGCGCGAGGCCCGTGCCACCGAATCGAGCCCCTGTTCGAGCTTGGCGATCAGGTCCTTGACGTCGGCCGCCTGCCGCGCCAGCGCGGCGGCGCGCTGACGCTCCTCGGCGAGCGATTTCTCGATCTCGACCTGCTTCTTCTGCCGCTCTTCGATCAGCAGCGACAGCCGCTGCCGCTCGTCCGCCAGGACGAAAAGGTCGCGCGCCAGCTTGTCGCGCTCGTCCGCGATCTGCTTCCGCAGACGGACGAGTTCGCCGAGGTCGTTGACCAGCGCCTCGGTCTGCTGGCGCATCTCGGGCAGCACCGCGCCGAGCAGCATCGCCGAACGCACCGACTGCAGCGCATCTTCGGCCGGCAAGATCATGGCGGGCGGCGCGTTGCGGCCGATGCGCTGCAGGGCGGCTAGCACCTCGGCGATCACATGCTGGCGCTCATCCAGCGACTTCTGCAACCCCACCTGACTTTCGTCGTAGAGGTTGAGGCGCTCCTGGGTCTTGTCGACGCGCTGCTCGACGCCGGTGACGCGGGCCGCAGTGTCGATGAGCTGCTGATTGAACTTGCGCCGGTCGTCGCCGATCGATTCGATCTCGCGCTTCAGCTTCGCTTCGTTGTCGAGGATGCGCTTCTGTTCGACGCGCAGCGCTTCGAGTTCCTTCTCGTGCTGCTGCAGGCCTTCGAGGCTTGGCGACTTGAGATTTGGCGAGACCGGCGAACGAATCTGCGATGGCGCCGGCCGCGGGGTCTGTGCGGAAGCCGCGACCCATCCCAGCAGCAGCGATCCGGCAATAGCCGCGACCGCCGGCCGCAAGATTGCGTCACACGACACTGGCGCCGGAGACGTGGGTGCCGGAAACAATGGTGCCGGGCTCATCAAGTTTTATGTAAGAAGGATCGATGCACGGCCGCAATAGGACACTGGGATTCGTGCGGGATTAAGACTAAGGCCGGGCCGCCGCACGTCAGGATCCGCGCCAAATCCGGTTTTTCCGGCCGCTGCCTCCCTCTGCACCGCACTCAGGCGCGATGGTAGGGGTGGCCGGACAGGATGGTGACGGCGCGGTAGAGCTGCTCCAGCAGCATGATTCGCACCAGTTGATGCGGCCAGGTGGCCGGTCCGAAGGCGAGCCGCAGTTGCGCGTTCTGGCGCAGGCTGGTGGCAAGCCCATCCGCGCCGCCAACGACGAAAACCGCCGCCGGCCGATCCTCCGAACGCCAGCCCTGCAGACGTCCAGCGAGCGAAGCGCTGTCCATGCTGTCGCCGCGCTCGTCCAGGATGACGGTGACGGCGCGTTCCGGGATGATATTGGCGATCGCGATCGACTCTTCGAGCATGCGCCGCTGCGTGTCGCCGGCGCGGCTTTCCTTGATCTCGACGATGTCGAAGTCGTGCAGGCCGGCGGTACGGCCGGACGCGGCAGCGCGTTTGCGGAACCGCTCCGCAAGCTCGCGCTCGGGGCCCTGCTTCATCCGGCCGACGGCGGCAATCACGATACGCATGACCACACAGCGTATCGCATGCACGGATTTCGTCACCCCCCTCCTTGGGAGGGAGCCCGAAAGCGCGTCGTCAGCTCGCGCGCCGCCCGGCCGTGGCCGGGGCCGCCCACATCCGCTCCAGGCCGTAGAACGCGCGGACCTCAGGGCGGAAGATATGGACGATGACGTCACCGGCATCGATCAGCGCCCAGTCGCAGTGCGGCAGGCCTTCGACCCGCAGCCCGCCAACGCCGGCCGTGCCGAGGACGTCAAGCACCCGCTCCGCGACCGCGCCGACATGGCGGTTGGACCTGCCAGAGGTCACCACCATGGTGTCCGCAATCGAGGATTTGCCGGTGAGATCGATGGTGACGGTATCCTCGGCCTTCATGTCGTCGAGGCACGCGAGGATCAGTCGGAGGATCTCCTGGGCGTCAGGACGCACCTTGGAGACCTTTTCGGGGGCGCGACGGGCGCCGGCCCGGGAGATTGCAAGTGTTTGCAGGGGCCCTTTCCTTTCGCTGCTCTAAGCCCGCTTCCTTTCGTCCGATTCACCGCGTCTGGAAGCGGTACATGCCTAAGATAGGCATGGCGGGTTAATGGTTTCAACTGGTAGCGGTTCCGAAGGTGTCAGTGTGCGGCACGATGACATCGCTTTTATGACCGCCCCGCAGCCCGCCGCTCATGTCTGCCGGCGCTTGGCGCGGAGCGCGGTCGAGGACAGCGGCGACTTCAGGCCGTGGAGATAGACCCAGGCCGGCGGCTTGCGGTCTGGCAGCGAGCGGGCGGCCGCTTCGGGGATTCGCGCCCGCGCCAGCGCCTGGCCGGCGGCGCTGGCGGTGGCGTAGAGGCTCGGACCCAGCCGGTCGATCACGGCGATCGGCAGCATGGCGGCGATCTCGCGCCATTTCTGCCAGCGGTGGAAGCTGCGCAGGTTGTCGGCGCCCATGATCCAGACGAATCGCACGCCCGGACAATGCCGGCGCAGATAGCTCAGCGTCTCGTAGGTGTAATGGATACCGATTTCGGCCTCGAAGCCGGTGACGTCGATGCGCGGATGGTGGGCAAGCGCCTTGGCGGCGCGGAGGCGCTCGGCCAGCGGCGCAAGGCCGCGGGTGTCCTTGAGCGGATTGCCCGGCGTCACCATCCACCACACCCGGTCGAGACCGAGCCGGTTCATGGCGATCAGGCAGGCGGCACGATGCGCCGCGTGCGGCGGATCGAAGGTGCCGCCGAACAGGCCGATCCGCATGCCCGGCAGATGAGGAGGAAGATGGACCACGAAGGCCGTGCGCTCTTAGCCCTCTCCCGGTCGGGGAGAGTCGGATATGTCCGATATGTGCGACAGGGTGCGAAACCCGGGCAGGCCCGGGCGCGGTGGAAGAGGATCGATCACGGCCGGACTTGCCCCGAGCCGCGGACCCGGTACTTGAAGGTCGTGAGTTGTTCGACGCCGACCGGGCCGCGCGCGTGGAAGCGGCCAGTAGCAATGCCGATCTCGGCGCCGAACCCGAATTCGCCGCCGTCGGCGAACTGGGTCGAAGCATTGTGCAGCACAATTGCCGAATCGACCTCGTTGAGGAAGCGCTCGGCCACCGCCTGATCCTCGGTGACGATCGCGTCGGTGTGATGAGAGCCGTAGCGCGCGATGTGAGCGATGGCACCGTCGACGCCGTCGACCACCTTGGCGGAGATGACGGCGTCGAGATACTCGGTCGACCAATCCTGCTGGCTCGCCGGCTTGACCCGTGGGTCCACCGCCCGGGTCATTTCGTCGCCACGCACCTCGCAACCGGCCTCGATCAGCATGGCCACCAGCGGCTTGAGATGGCTCGGCGCTGCGGCACGATCGACCAGCAGCGTCTCGGCGGCGCCGCAGACGCCGGTCCGGCGCATCTTGGCGTTGCCGACGATCGATTTCGCCATGTCGAGCGTGGCGGCGTTGTCGACATAGACGTGGCAGATGCCTTCGAGATGCGCGAACACCGGGACGCGGGCCTCGGCCTGGACGCGCGCCACCAGGCTCTTGCCGCCGCGCGGCACGATCACGTCGATGGCGCCGTCGAGCCCGGCCAGCATCATCCCGACCGCCGCGCGGTCGCGGGTCGGCACCAGTTGGATCGCGCCATCGGGCAGACCGGCGGCCCCCAGTCCCTCGGCGAGCGCCGCATGGATCGCCTGGTTCGAGCGCTGGCTTTCCGAGCCGCCGCGCAGGATCACCGCGTTGCCGGCTTTGAGGCAGAGCGCACCGGCATCGGCGGTGACGTTGGGGCGGCTCTCGTAGATCACGCCGATCACGCCGAGCGGCACCCGCACGCGCTCGATCGTCATGCCGTTCGGCCGGGTCCAGCGCTCCGTCACCTTGCCGACCGGATCGTCGAGGGTGGCGACCATGTCGAGGCCGTCCGCCATGGCGGCGATGCGGCGCTGGTCGAGCGCCAGCCGGTCGAGAAACGCCGATGTCGCGCCGGAATTCTTGGCGTCGGCAATATCCCGGGCATTGGCTGCCAGGATCGCCTCTTGGCTGGCGCGGACCGCGGCTGCCATCGCGGCGAGCGCCTTGTCCTTCTGCACCCGCGGGGCGAGCGCCAGCATCCGCGCTGCGGCCCGGGCGCGTTGCCCCATGTCATGCAGCAACCCGGCGCAGTCGGTCGTGCTGTCGATGGTCTTGAGCGGGGCGGTCATGCTGGAAAATCCGTCTTCGACATAACCTCTAGCATGTTCAAGGGCCTCCGGCGAGGCCGCCCGGTACGATCATGCCTTGGCCTTGAGCAACTGCGCCAGCGGCTTGGCCGGATCGGCGAGATCGGCGGGCGTGACCGGGATGCGCCGCTCGATCAAGCGGCGGACCATGGCGATGTCGCGCTGCGCGTTGATGCCGACCGCATAGGCGATCAGCGGCCCGTCGAGTTCGAAGATCAGCGCCGCACCGCCGCCGAGCGGACGGCGCACCCGCACGCTCGGGTTCGGCAACGGCCAGCCGACGCCCTGGACGTACATGTCGAACTGCTCCGACCAGTACGACGGCGCGGTGTTGTAGGTAACGTCGCCGCCCGCCGCGTTTCGGCCGACGACGGCGCCGTGCTCCTGCGCGTGCCGCCAGTTCTCCAGCCGCACCAGCCCCTGCGGTCCCGGAAACCGGGTGCAGTCGCCGGCCGCGTAGATCGCAGGATCGGAGGTGCGGCCGTGGTCGTCGACCACGATGCCGTCCTCGGTGGCGAGGCCGGCGGTCGCCGCCAGCCGATCATCCGGCACGGCGCCCGCGCCCACGACGATCAGGTCGGCATCGATCGTTGCTCCGCCGCTCGTCTCGACCGTGAAACCACCGCCCGACCGCGGGCGCATGGCCGTGACCAAACGGGCCATGTGGATCGTGACGCCACGCGCGCGGTGGCGCTCATGGATCAGCGCCGCGGTTTCCTCGTCGCACACCCGTGACAGCAGGCGCGGTGCGATTTCGACGACGGTGACTTGGCGTCCGAGTTCGGCCGCCGACGCGGCGATCTCCAACCCAACCACACCACCCCCGATCAGGACGACCGAACGTGCCGCATCGAGTTCGGCCTTGAGCGTCCTGGCCTCGGCTTCGGTGCGCAGATAGTGGATGCCCTTCGTCCCCGCCGGAAACATCGGCAGCACGCGATTGACCGAGCCGGTCGCCAGCACCAGGGCGTCATAGCCGATGCGCTCGCCGGTGTCGGTCAGCACCGCCTTGCCGGCACGATCGATCTGCGTCACGCGCACACCTTGCCGCAACGTAACCCCGGCACCGGCGATACCCTTCGGCCCGGCGATCGGCGCGTCGTGCGGCGCGGCCTTGCCGGTGAGCACGGCCTTCGACAGCGGCGGCTTTTCGTAGGGCTCGCAATGCTCGTCGCTGAGCAGCAGCACGTCGGCCGCGGCGTCCTGCTGCCGCGCCGCCATCGCCGCGGCGACGCCTGCCGGGCCGGCTCCCACCACCACGATCCTGCGGCCGTTCGTCATGCCGTCTCCTCGTTGCCACCAGCGATGCCGGCCGTGATCGTTGACTCCCCGGCGACCGCGGGACTAGACCGGAACAACGGTCCGTACAGCGGAACACATCCCGGCGGTTCCTCTCTCGATGACAAAACGCAAGGCAATCGGCAAGAGCGACATGCGCTCAGAGGGCGAACGGCTGTCGTCGGTCGCCACCGCGATCCGGCTGCTCAAGGCGTTCTCCGAGGACGAGGTCGAGATCGGCATCAGCGCGCTCAGCCGCCGGCTCGGACTGGCCAAGAGCACGGTGCACCGGCTGGCCACGACGCTGATGGCTGACGGGCTTCTCGAGCAGGACCGCGAGACCGGCAAGTACCGGCTCGGCGTCGCGCTGTTCCGGCTCGGCGCACTGGTGCGCCAGCGCATGGACGTCTCCAACGAGGCGCGGCCCTATCTCTACGCGCTGCGGGAGAAGATCAACGAGAGCGTGCATCTGGCGATCCTCGACGGCGGCGAGATCATGTACGTCTACAATCTCGAGAGCACGCACGCGATCCGCATGCGCTCCGATATCGGGGTGCGCAAACCCGTCCACTGTACCGCGGAGGGCCAGGCGATCCTGGCGTTTCAGCCCCAAGAGACGATCGAGCGGGTGATCGCCGCCGGGCTTGCGCCGCGCACGCCCAAGACCATCACCAACGCAGACAGGTTCATCAAGGCGCTTGCGCTGGTGCGCCAGCGCGGCTGCGCGATCGAGGACGAGGAGAGTGAACTCGGCATGATGTCCGTGGCGGCACCGATTCGCGACGACAGCGGCGCCGTGGTGGCGTCGCTCGGCATCGCCGGCCCGGCCACCCGGCTCACGCGGAAATCGATCGCCGGCGTCGCGCCGCACGTGATTGCGACTGCCGAGCAGGTGTCGGCACGGCTCGGCTATCGCGGCCAGGCGTCGGGGTAAGCGAACGCACTCGAACGCCGTGTCCCGGGCGCAGCGCAGCATGCAATGATGCGCTGCAGACCCGGGACCGTAGCGAGCACCGCCTACGTGACGGTCCCGGATCAGCGGTGCACCGCTTCGCGCTGCACCGCGTCCGGGACACGAGCCATGAATCTGATCTGTTAAAGTGACGCACCCGAAGCGTCGGACCCATGACATGACCGATGAGTTTTCTGGCCAATATCCAATCGAGCACCGCGCCGGCGAAATCGAGCGGCTGCACACCCAGAGCGCCGCAATGGCGCCCGACACGCGCACGATGCTCGACCTGATCGGCGTCGGTCCCGGCTGGTCCTGCCTCGATGTCGGCTGCGGACCGGGCGGCATTACCGGACTGCTGAGCGAGCGTGTCGGCCCAAGGGGGCGCGTGGTCGGGCTCGACCGCGACGCCGAGTTTTTGGCGCATGCGCGCGACCGCGCCGCCGCCAACACCGAATTCCGCCAGGGCGACGCCTATGGCTCGGATCTGCCGGCGGCGAGCTTCGACCTCGTGCACATGCGTTTTGTCGCCAGCACGGCGGGCGATCCGGAGCGGCTCTTGCGCGAGGCGATCCGGCTGGCGCGGCCCGGCGGCGTGGTGGCGCTCCAGGAGCCGGACGGCTCGACGCTCAACTGCTATCCGGAACATCAGGCCTGGGACCGGTTGAAAGTCGCACTGCTCGGCGCCTTCAGCGGCGTCGGCGCGGACCTGACGCTGGCACGGCGGCTCTATTCGGTGGTGCGGCGGACCGGCCTGCAGGATGTGCAATACCGGACCTGCCTGCTGGGCGTACGGTCGGTCGATCCGATGGTCGACTATCTACCGTCGACGGTGGAATCGCTGCACGGCACCGTGATCCGGCTCGGGCTGATGACGGAAACCGAATTCCCGCAGGTGCTCGCGGATTGTCGAACCCATCTGCGCACGCCCGGCACGTCATTCACCATGTACACGGTCGCGCAGGTCTGGGGCCGCAAACCGGGGTAACGTCTTTATCCTCGTCATGCGCGGGCTTGACCCGCGCATCCATCTTCTTCGAAAAAGCGGATTGCCGAGTCATAGGCGGAGTGAAGCGACGCCGTCCTTTGGAGGCTATGCCCGTCAATGACGACTGAGAGACTGGCATCACGCCCGCAGCGCCGCCAGCATCTCTTCGATGTAATCGTCGCCCGACGCGATCACCAGCATCGACGAATAGGGCCGCAGGGTCGCGAGCGTCTTCGACAGCACCTCGTCCGACGCATGCTCGCTGCCGATGATCAGCGACGTGGTCATCACCTTGCGGACCGCGCAGGCTTCGCCGATGACGGCCGCCGCCTGCGGGCTCGTCCCGGCGCTCGCCACCATCACGACGAGATCGGCGGAAGCCACCTCATCAAGCAGCGTCTTGGTGCGGCCGGCGAGGTCGGACAGCCACGCCTGCATGGTCCAGCCTTCGCCGCCGCGCGGGGCCCCATCGAACTTGAGCGACGTGAAGAAGGTCGCGCGCTGCCAGGCACGGTCGGCGACGCGCTTGACCACCGCTTCACTCGGCAGATCGAGCGCGATCACCTTGACGACGCGGGGCCTGGAGTTCGGCGCATCGATGCGGAACCGCGCCTCCGCGGCCGAACTCATTCGCGCGCTTTCGCTCTGCATGGTCACACCGTGGTCTGCGCCACGCCCGGCCGCGACACCAGCGCCTCGCGGGCGGCATCCTTGAACGCCTGGTCGGGCGGCAGTACCAGCGAGGCCGAGCGCACGCGTTGGTGCGCCGGATCGATGCCGGGCGGCATGACGCCCTTGTCGGCCAGCGCCTTGGCGGCGCGCAGCAGCCGGTGCCGGGCCATGATGATGCCGTTGTCGGTCGAGACCAGGTTCTCGCGGGTGCGGTCGACGATCGGACCCATGCTCTCCTGCAACGACGCATCCTGGATCGCGATACCCTCGACCCCGCTGTAGGTCTTGCCGGCCTTCTGCGCGGCGCGGTCGATCAGATAGTCGTTGTCCTTGTTGGCGAGCGGCCGGAAGGTGCCGGGCACATATTTGCAGTGCACGCCGGCGCCGGCGCGCATGGCATCGACCTCGCGCTGCGTCAGCGCGCGCACCGGGTGGAAGTCATAGCTCCAGGCCCAGACGTTCTCGTCGTCGATCGGGATCCAGAAATGGCCGTGCAGCGGATGGTCGGCGCGCGGCGGGATCATGGTGAAGCAGGGCATGACCCACTGCGTAATACGCCAGTAATAGTTGCCGTTCTCGGCATTGCGCCGGGCGCCGATATGCAGGCCGCCCGGGCTCTCCACCACCTCGAAGTGCGGCTGCATGTCGGCCATATTGTATTCATTGCCCTTGGCGCCCTTGAACAGCGGGTCGGTCGAGAGATCGCCGCGGTGCAGGAACGAAACGTGGCTCGAATCGATGCCGCCCTCCATCGCCTGCAGCCAGTTCGATTCCTGCAGGCGCTTGGAGATGAAACATTGCTCGGCCGGTACGGTGGCGAACTCCCACTCCGGCAGTGGCGGCTGCTCGTCGGGCGGGCCCATGTAGGTCCAAAGCACCGGACCGAGCTTCACCAGCGGATAGGAGGTCAGCTTGATCTTCTGGCAGAAGCCGGATTCGATGGGCTCTGACGGAACCTCGGTGCACTGACCGGTGACGTCGTACTTCCAGCCGTGGTACGGGCAGCGCAGCCCGCCTTCCTCATTGCGGCCAAACCACAGCGACACGCCGCGGTGGGCGCAGAATTCGTCGATCAGGCCGTAGCGCCCTTCGCTGTCGCGGAATGCCAGGAGCCGCTCCGAAAGAATCTTGACCCGGACCGGCGGGGCATCGTTCTCAGGCAGTTCCTCGGCCATGAGCGCCGGGATCCAGTAGCTGCGGAACATGCGGCCCATGGCGATGCCCGGCCCGGTCTGCGTCAAGAGATCGTTCTGTTCTTTCCTAAGCATCGTCTGCCTCCGGGCGTGCGGGGACCACTCCTGCAAATGGGCGGCGCGGCATGCTGCGCCATCGCGCCGATCCCATCAATCCTGTCGCGTTGACCGCAGCCTCCCGTGCGGGGTACTAACTGGGGTCAATGTCGTTCCGTCATACGGAACGACGTTCCAACTTAGACAAATTATCATCAGCCTGCCGCGACCGTCAACGAGGAGCCCCGCATGACCGCCTCGCCCCAACGCATCGATCTCTGCGCCGCCGACGAGGTGGTGCCCGGCAGCGCGTTGCGGGTGGAGACGGCCGGGCTGGCGCTCGCGGTGTTCAATCTCGACGGCGAGTACTACGTCACCGACGACCAGTGCACCCACGGCCCGGGCCTCCTCTCCGAAGGCTACATCGACGACGATCTGGTCGAGTGCAACTTTCACAACGGCCAGTTCAACATCAGGACCGGCGAGGTGGCATCGCCGCCCTGCATGGTGCCGATCAAGACCTATCCGACAACGGTCGAGAATGGCCGGGTGTTCATCGACGTTGATTAGCGTGGCGGTTAGACTCGCCCGAACCTCAAGGTCAGGGAAGGAACGCGCCGTGGCGACCGAGATCACCGTCCAATGCACCAACGGCATCAAGGAGGCGATGCTCGAACTCGCGCCCGAGTTCGAGCGAGCCAACGGCGCCAAGATCACCGTCAGCTTCAATTCCACCAAGCTGATCATCGACGCGGTGGATGCCGGCGCGCGGGTCGACCTGCTGATCCTGACCGCCGAGGCGATCGACGACCTGATCGCGCGCGGCAAGGTCATGACCGGAAGCCGGGTCGACATTGCGCGCTCCGGCATCGGCGTTGCGGTACGCTCCGGCGCCCCGCGGCCCGATATCTCGACGCCCGAGGCGCTCAGGCGCGCGCTCCTTGCCGCCAAGACCGTCAGCTATTCGAAGGTCGGCGCGAGCGGCATCTATACGGCGAACGTGCTGATCCCGCGGCTCAGCATCGCCGAGGAGATGAAATCCCGCGCGCTGCTGTCCGAGCCGGGCACGCCGGTCGGCGTGCTGCTCGCGACCGGCAAGGCCGACATCGGGCTGCAGCAGATCAGCGAACTGGTGCCCGTTCCGGGCGTCGACATCGTCGGACCGCTGCCCGACGACCTGCAGAAGATGACGACGTTCTCGGCCGGCATCTGCGCCGATGCGACGTCGGCCGACACTGCGCGAGCGTTGGCTGCGTACCTTGCCGCACCCGCTGCGCTTCCGGTGATGCGTCGCCAAGGACTGGAGCCGGCGTAGCGCGCCGTTTCTTCGGATGACGAAACGCAGAAAGAAACCAACGGCGAAACCGTCACCTGGCGGGTCGCGCACCGTCACGGTGCGCGACAAGATGCAGAACGGCTACCGCTATCGGCTCACCGCTCCGCCGGGACGGAACTTCGACCCGGAATTCCGCCCGCAACTCACGCCGCAGCAGATGCTCACGCTCGGCGTGTTCTGCGGCAAGTACATGACCGACTGCCGCCGCGAATTCCCCAAGAGCTGGTTCACCCGCGCCAGGCTCTCGCCGCAGCGCCGCGACTGCTCGCTCAATTTCTTCGGCGTGGACGCCAGCCAGCCGCTATCGGTCTGGCGCGACAAAGGCTGGCTCCATCCCGACGATCCGCGCGGCTGGTTTCAATGGTACTGCCGCTACTACATGGGACGCCGCATGCCCGACGAGGACCGCCGGCAGATCGGACGCTGGAAGGCGATCCGGCGCCATGTCAGACAGGTTCAGAAGAACTGCGAGCCCGGCGACCTGCTTTGCCGCCGGCGCCAACGGCAGGCGCTGCTGCACTGGGCTTACGACAGCCGGAAGATTTAGGGCGACCGCCGAGTCCCGCCGCGGTCATTCCGGGCACGCCGGAGGAGCGAACCCGGACTCCATCCGTCCTGATTCCGTGGTTCAAGCCCGGGTGGATTCCGGATCGCCCCGTTATCGCGGCGTCCGGAATGTCGTTGAGCTCTCAGCCCTCAATCGTGCCGCGGGTCGACCCTGACGTTGGCCTCCTGCCGCACGTTGGCGGCGGGCTGCCGCTTGGCAGTCTGGCTGCGCTTGCTCGCAGACGCCGCCTGCCGGGACGAACCTGACCCGCTCAGCGCCGAACGGCCACCATTCACGGCCTTGAGCGTGTTGATGTATTCCTTCGGCATCAGCAGCGAGTTGCCCGGCGCCCGCAGGCCCATGTTCTGCGCGATGTCGCCGACGAAGCGATTGCAGTTATACAGCACCGCGTGCCAGACGGGATGGTTCCTCTGCATTCCCCGCATCATGCCGAGCGTCTTCTTGTACTCGGCCTCGGTCAGCAGGACGCGATAGCGGGCGATGATGTACTTGTCCTCGTAGTCGCCGTCGCTGGCGCCGGTTTCCGACACCACCGGGATGATATGTCCGATCATCCAGGGCACCGAGCTTTCGGTCGCAGGATGAAGTCCGATGACATCCCGCTTGGTGATCCGCTGCCCGACGCGCCCATGCACGAGGAATGTGTGTCCGTAGCTGTAAGCGCTGCGGGCGCGGAACTCGACGAAATAGGGCTTGGACGATGATTCGCCGGCATGCTCCGGACCGACATTCACTGCCGCCAAGGCCTGCGTGTCGGCCTTTGCCGAAACCCGGCCGTCATCCTGAGCCGCTGCGGTCGACGGGCCGAGCCCGACCGAAACCGCAAGCGCGCAGATGCCGATCACAAAATTGAGCACATTCCCCTTGCGCAACATGGTATCCCCCAAGCCTGATGTTCGCCCCCGGCATGGCTACCGAGCTGCGGGCCGAGCCCGCCTCCCTCGGTTCGCGAACTAGAGCATGGCCGTTCCGACCGGCTCTAGTGCGCAGAAGCCACACCGATCGCAAATCGATTTGCAGAGTTCGAATCCCGCCGGGAATCGCGGTTCTTGTGCGCAAATGACGCGGCCACACAGGGCGTCCAGGCCATCAACGGATCGTTAGCCATAACGCGAAACGGGCGCTCCGCGGTTCGCGGAACGCCCGGATAGCGCGAATCGGTCTTGCGGAACGGCGTTCCGGCCGCCGTCACGCTGCCTTGCGCTTGGCCTCGATCAGCTTGCGGTTGATCAGGCACTCGGCGATCTGCACGGCATTCAGGGCGGCGCCCTTGCGCAGGTTGTCAGAGACGCACCACAGCGAAAGGCCGTTTTCGACCGTGCCGTCCTCACGGATGCGGCTGATGTAGGTCGCGTCCTCGCCGGCCGCTTCGTACGGCGTGGCGTAGCCGCCGGGTTCGTGCTTGTCGATCACCAGGCAACCCGGCGCATTGCGCAGGATGCCGCGCGCCTCGTCGGCGGTGATCGGGTGTTCGAACTCGATGTTGACCGCCTCGGAGTGACCGATGAACACCGGCACCCGCACGCAGGTCGCAGTCAGCTTGATCTTCGGATCGAGGATCTTCTTGGTCTCGGCCACCATCTTCCACTCTTCTTTGGTGTAGCCGTCCTCCATGAAGACATCGATCTGCGGGATCACATTGAAGGCGATCCGCTTCGGAAACTTCGTCGCCTCGAATTCCTCAAGCGAAAAGACCGACTTGGTCTGCGAGAACAGCTCGTCCATCGCCTCCTTGCCGGCGCCCGACACCGACTGATAGGTCGCGACGACAACGCGCTTGATCTTGGCCTTATCGTGCAGCGGCTTGAGCGCGACCACGAGCTGCGCGGTCGAGCAGTTCGGATTGGCGATGATGCCCTTCTTGCGGAAACCTGCGACCGCGTCGGCATTGACCTCGGGCACGATCAGCGGCACGTCGGAATCGTAGCGCCAGCACGACGAATTATCGATCACCACCGCGCCCTTGGCGGCGATCTTCGGCGACCACTCCTTCGAGACCGTCGATCCGGCCGACATCAGGCAAATGTCGACGTCGGAGAAATCGTAGTTGTCCAGCGCTTTGCACTTGAGGGTGCGGTCGCAATAGGACACCTCAGTGCCCTGGCTGCGGCGCGACGCCAGCGCGACCACTTCGTCGGCCGGGAATTTGCGCTCGTCCAGCACGTCCATCATTGCGCGTCCAACGTTGCCGGTGGCGCCCACCACTGCGACCTTGTAACCCATGTGCGCTCTCCAAATCCGTTTCCAGCAACCAAACCGGCCTGCAACCATCGCCTATCCGCTTCTAGGCGAGAAACGTGACCGAAACAACGCGATTCGCCCGCAAATGACGTGATCGACGGCCGCGCAGCGCAAGACGCCGCACGACGTCGGTTCGTCGCAAGAATCTCCACTTGGGTTCAACGCCGCAGACGGCGGCCATCGTCCGCCGAGCCATGGCGGATGTTCCGCCGGCCGAACGATGCATATTGGGGCAGGCTTGCTGCCTCATCGGATCGCACACCGTGTGGTGGTTCAGATCCGCATCACGCTCGCCGCCGGTTCGCAATACGGATTTCGAAGTCAAAGCCAGACTGCTCAATACGCTGCTAGTGTCCTTAGATTCCGAAGGTCGCCGATAGGTGCCGCAAAATGACGCGAACTCCGGAATCGGGGCACCAGGCACCTTGCGGGGCGGCCGGACGGCCTCGCATACTTGGACGGATTACAACGATAACCAAATTTCCATGGAGGAACCTCATGGATCGCCGTCAATTCGTCGTCGGGAGCACCGCCACGATGCTCGCGGCCGGGCCGGCCCTCGCGCAGGCGCCGTTTCCGGATCATCCAATCACCATCGTCAATGCGTTTCCGCCCGGCGGGCTGAACGGCATCGTCACCCGGCCGCTGGCCAGCGCGATGGAGCCGATACTCAAGCAGCCGGTGCTGGTGGAGACCAAGGCCGGCGCCGCCGGCCAAGTTGGCGCGCAGTTCGCCGCCTCGGCCAAGCCGGACGGTTACACGCTGCTGTCTCACAACAACGGCCTTTCGGGCTACGCCCAGGTCGACCAGCTGTTCGGCCGCCCGGTCAAGACATCGCGCAGCGACTTCATCCCGCTCGCCCGGCTGGTCGCCAACCCGATCCTGCTCCTCGTCAACGACCAGCAGCCGTACAAGACTTTCAAGGAGTTCCTCGACGCTGCGAAACAGCCGAACACCCTGGTGTTCAGTTCGGGCGGGCTCTACGGCGCGACGCACCTACCGCTGGCCTACCTTGAAAAGGTCACCGGACCGCTGAAAGTGCGTCACCTTCCGACCGCCGGCGGCGGACCCGCCATCGTTGCCATCCTCGGCAACAACGCGCAGGTGAGCGCGCAGTCGTTGTCAGCGTCGCTGCAGCACGTGAAGGCCGGCAAGTTGCGTCCGCTCGCCAGCTTCGGCGGCACACGCTCGCCGGTATTGCCGGACGTGCCGACGCTGAAGGAGCTTGGCTTTGATGTCGAATACTACCTGTGGGTGGGAATCTTCGCGCCGAAGGGCACGCCGCCCGCGATCGTTGGCACGTTGCGCGATGCTATCGGCAAGGCCGTGCAATCCGAGGCCTTCAAGTCCGCGCTGAGCAAGGCCGGTCAGGAGCCGGCATATCTCGACGGGCCGGACTTCCAGAAGTTCTGGGACGCGGACGGTAAGCGCACCGACGAGGCGGTGATCTCGATCGGCAAGCAGGGCTAGCAGGACGGCCGTACGGCCTGCGCCGTCATTGCGAGGAGCCCCAGTGGGGCGACGAAGCAATCCAGAATCGCGCGCTGCGCTGGATTGTTTCGCTTCGTCGCAATGACGGCGCGACTGCCGTTGTCTCGGTGCAACGGACTCTTCCAGCCGCGGGGCGTGGTCCGCGGCGGACCGTCCTAGCCGTCAATTGTCAAACCCTGAATATGATGCATTTGGGAGACACTCAGAAAATTTCGCTGCGATTGAACGAAACCCGCCCCTGCGGCGACAAATGTTTTGGGGCTGCCGTGCTAGGCTCAACACCGTCATCTAAAGGGGATCGTCATGGGCTTGAAAGTTTACGCTGCCGGACTTTGCGCGGCGGCAATTGCGGTTACGACCCTCGCGGTCCCGTCCGCCGAGGCCCAGACCCGGAGCAAAACGCAGAAATACGTGTACGTCACCCGGGCGGACGGCACCGTGGTAAGGCGTCCGGCGAAGACCCGCGTTACAGTTACGCAGCGGTCGTTCCTCGATGCCGGGACCGAAGTGCAGCCAGGTGAGCGCAAGTACATGGGCTACGCGTTCCCGACCGGCTACAACGCATTCGACATCCTGGTGAACAACACCGCAGGTTTCCACCGCTCGCCGCTGCTTGAGCGCTTCGACCTGCCGGCCCGCAACAACCCGTACGGCTGGTGATCCGCCGCGATTGACCGCCGAGGGATTGGGGCGCGCTGCCGTGCGCCCCAATCCATGATCTTTCGTCAGGTCGTCAGTCGGCCTTGATGTTCGCAGCCCGCGCGGTTTCGGACCAGGTCTTGAGGTCGGCGGCGATGATGCGGGAAAAGTCGCCGGGCGTGCCGCCGGCCGGCGCGAGGCCTTGCTGGACGAATTTTGCGATCAGATCAGGATCGCGCAGCGCGCGGTTGACCTCGGAGTTGAGGCGATCGATGACCGGTTTTGGCGTGCCGGCGGTCGTCAGCAGGCCGATCCACTGGATTGCTTCGAAATCGGGAAAGCCCTGCTCGGCAATGGTCGGCAGGTCAGGCAACTGCGGATCGCGCGTAAGGCTGCCATTGGCAATGGCGCGCAGGCTGCCGGACTGCAGATGGGGCAGCGACAGCAGCGTCGAGATCGCCGTGAACTGCGTGTCGCCCGCGACCATCGCGGTCATCGCCGGAGCTCCGCCGCGGAACGGGATCTGCTGCATCTTGATGCCGGCCTTCTGGCTGAACAGTTCGATCAGGAGATGCGCCTGCGAGGCGGCGCCCGGCGTGGCGTAATTGAACTTGCCCGGCTCGGCCTTGGCGAGCGCGACGAATTCGGTGAGCGACTTCGCGGGTACTTTCGGATTGATCAGGAACAACATCGAGCTCTTGGCCACCACGACGACCGGCGCGAGATCGCGCGCCGGATCGTAGGGCACCTTCGAACGAGTCGCCGGGATCACGGTGAAGCTTGACGCCACCATGAGGAGGGTGTGCCCGTCCGGCTGCGCCTTTGCGACCGCGTCGGTGCCCACCATTCCGGCCGCGGCCGGACGGTTGTCGATGATGACCGGCTGGCCGAGCGACTTCTCCAGATACGGTGCGACAAGGCGCGCCGCCACGTCGATGAGGCCACCGGCCGCGAACGGCACGACCAGCCGGATCGGCTGCGTCGGATAGGTCTGTGCTTGAACGGATGCCGAGCCCAGTGTGATGGCGGCCAGCGCCGCCAAGCCGGCGAGCAGCCAGCGACGGCGTGAACGGATATCGATCATTGTCTGGTGGTGCATGAGTCGCTCAGTTCCCGGTGACGTATTCACTCATCCTATCAGCGATCGTGCTCTGGGCACGCGACATTACGCCGCCCGAAGCCTTCGTCCGGCATGACGATATCGAAGGGCAAACGAGCCAACGCAACTTAGCCAACGCTCCGCTACCCGTATTGCTGGCGGCGCCGGGTACGCCTTATCCCATTTTCCGATTCCGCTGCGGAATGGAGCGCCGGGGAGGCGCCTCGGGAGCGTGCGCTACGTGCTCCCTTTGGCACCCCTTGCGATCGGGGTGCCGCGTGTCTTGCGGGGACACGCGCGTCCTGGCGAAGGACGCTGCGCCTCCCCGGCGCTCCATCGCCGCTTGAGGACGTTTCTAGAAGGCGCCCCCACACGGCCACTGGCCCTGGACTATAATCCTATTGGCAAAGTCAAGTCAAGGAGGTCGAGCGACGGCGAAAAGTCCAGTCGACTACGCCTTCAGCGCCGCCAGTTCGGCGATGATGGCGTCGCCCATCTCGGCGGTACCGACGAGCTTGCAGCCTTCCGAGTTGATATCGGCGGTGCGCAGGCCCTTCGCCAGCGTGGCGGCGATCGCCTGATCGATCAGGTCAGCTTCCTTGCCCATGTTGAGCGAGTAGCGCAGCGCCATGCCGAACGACGCGATCATGGCGATCGGATTGGCGATGCCCTTGCCGGCGATGTCGGGCGCCGAGCCGTGCACCGGCTCGTACATCGCCTTGCGCTTCCTGGTCTTCGGATCGGACTCGCCGAGCGACGCCGACGGCAGCATGCCGAGCGAGCCGGTCAGCATCGCGGCGATGTCGGACAGCATGTCGCCGAACAGGTTGTCGGTGACGATGACGTCGAACTGCTTGGGCCAGCGCACGAGCTGCATGCCGCCGGCGTCGGCGAGTTGATGCTCCAGCTCGACGTCCTTGAACTCGCGCGCGTGCACCTGCTCGACCACCTCGTGCCACAGCACGCCGGTCTTCATGACGTTGCGCTTCTCCATCGAGGTGACCTTATTGAGCTTCTTGCGCGCGCGCGCCAGCTCGAACGCAACGCGCGAGATGCGCTCGATCTCGTAGGTGTCGTAGACCTGGGTGTCGACCGCGCGCTTCTGGCCGTTGCCAAGGTCGGTGATGGTCTTGGGCTCGCCGAAATAGACCCCGCCGGTCAGCTCGCGCAGGATGACGATGTCGAGCCCGTCGACGACGTCGCGCTTGAGACTGGAACTTTCCGCCAGCGCCGGATAGCAGATCGCCGGCCGGATATTGGCGAACAGGCCGAGGTCCTTGCGCAGGCGCAGCAACCCGGCCTCCGGCCGCGCGTCATACGGCACGCTGTCCCATTTCGGACCGCCGACCGCGCCGAAGATCACCGCATCGGCGGCATGCGCCTCCGCCATGGTGGCGTCGGTGATCGCCACCTTGTGGGCGTCGTAGCAGGCGCCGCCGACCAGCCCGTCCTCGGTCTCGAACGAGCCCATGCGCTGGGCGTTCATCCAGGCGATGAGCTTCTTCACCTCGGCCATCACTTCGGGGCCGATGCCGTCGCCGGCAAGGAGAAGGAGTTGGTGGCTGGCCATGTGCGCAGTTCCTGTCGGAGAGATCGGGATCGCTTAGGCGGTCGCGGCGCGGGTGGCAAGAGGCCGCGGTCTTGCGCCGAAGTCGCCGCCGCCATAAAGCTGCTAAGGTCGGGCTGCAGGGCGGCACGCAACCGACGATATCTCGGCAGGATTCCGCGAGCCTATGCCCGCCATCTTCATCAGCCATTCGAGCCTGGATCAGAATATCTCCGACGACATCAAGGCGTCGCTGGCGAAGCTCGGATTCGAGCAGGTCTTTCTCGATTTCGACAAGGACAGCGGGATCGGCGCCGGCGAGAATTGGGAGCGGCGGCTCTACGAGGAATTGGCGCGCTGCCACGCCGTCATCCTGGTACTGACGCCCAACTGGCTCGCCTCGACCTGGTGCCGGATCGAACTGGCGCAGGCGCGTGCGCTCGGCAAGGTGATCCTGCCGGTGTTGTGCGCGCCGCTCGGCGAGCGCTTCGTGCTGCCGGAGGTACAGGCCGTCGATCTGGTGGACTGGAACGCCGGCGGGCTCGAACGGCTCGACCAGCGGCTCAACGCCATCACCAGCGAACTGGCCCGCGGCTTCCGCCTGCATCCCGACCGCTCGCCCTATCCGGGCATCCACGCCTTCGAGGCCGAGGACGCGGCGATCTATTTCGGCCGCGACGACGAGACCCGCGCCGTGATCGAGCGGCTCGACGCGCGGCGCACCCAGGGCGGCGCGCGGCTGCTGGTGATCATCGGCGCATCCGGCTCGGGCAAGTCGTCGCTGTTGCGCGCCGGCGTGCTGCCGCAAATTGCCCGAAGGCGCCGAGAGTGGATTCCGTTGCCGCCGATCCGGCCCGAGAAGGCGCCGCTCGAAACCATCGCCAAGGCAATCGCCACGCATGTCGGCAAGCCCCAGGAGTGGCGAAGCTGGCACCAGCGCCTCGGCAAGCCGGAGGCCGTCAACGACGTTGACGAACTGGTCAAGGACCTGCGTATCGGCGAATCGACCAACGCCACGGTGCTGCTGCCGATCGACCAGTTCGAAGAGGTGTTCACCGTCGCAACCGCAGAGGAGCGCAATGCATTCCTGCGCCTGGTGTGCGCCGTACTCGACCCGGCGCGTGACATTCCGCTCCTGGTGGTCGCGACCGGCCGCTCCGACGTGCTCGAAGGCCTGATTGCCACCGGCGATCTCGGACAACTGACCGAAACCTTCCCGCTGCCGCTGATGCCGCTTGAGCGCGTGCCGCGGCTGGTCGAAGGACCCGCCACCGTCGCCAGCATCAATGTCGAAAAGGGGCTGCCGGAGCGCATCGCCCGCGACGTCGAGAACGCCGAGGCGCTGCCGCTCCTGGCGCACACGCTGTGGCTGCTCTATCGCCGCAGCGGCGGCGACAACAAGCTGACCATCGCCGAATACGAGGCGCTGGGCGACGCGCAGCGCGGCCTCAACCCGGTCCAGAACTCGGTGCGGCTGGTGGCCGACCAGGCGATCGCCGGCCTGCGGCCTTCGCCGCGGGAGCTCGCCGCACTGCGCGACGCCTTCGTGCCGCACCTCGTGCGCATCCGCCTGGAAGACGGCAAGCGCGTGCGGCAGGCGGCACGGCTGTCGGAGCTGCCACCGGATGCGCATCGCCTGGTGCAGGCGCTGGTCGCCGCACGGCTCCTCACCATTCGCGGCGACCGCGACGGCGCCGAGCAGCAGCAACTGGTCGAGGTCACGCACGAAGCGCTGTTCAAGGCGTGGCCCGATCTCGATCAATGGCTGCTGGAGGAGCAGGCGTTCCTGACCGACCTCGAGCGCATCAGGGGAAGCCGCGAGGTCTGGATGCAGGCGCCGCAGGAGCAGAAGCCGAACGCGCTGCTGCGCGGGCTGCTGCTCACGCGCTCGCGCGACTGGCTGCTGCGCTATCCGCAGCGCTTTACCGGCCGCGACATGGAGCCGCTGCGCGCCTTCGTCGCCGAGAGCGCCGCCGCCGAAGACGCCGAGCGCACTCGTGCCCAGCAGCAGGAGGCACGCACCCGCCGGATGGAGCGCATGCTGTTCCGCGGCGCCATCGCGGCGTCGGTAATCATGGCGATCCTGGCGGTGGGCGCCGGCGTCGCCGCCTTCATGGCGATCCGCAGCGAGGAGCGCGCGGCGCGCAACTTCGAGCGCACCGTCGACCAGTCGGACGAATTGATCAGCAAGATTTCGGACGAGCTGCGCGACCGCGTCGGCATTTCGCAGGACGTGATCCGCCGCATCCTCAGCCTGATTGAAAGCCAGATGGACGAGCTTGTCCGGAGCGATCAGCGCTCGCCGCGGCTCGCCATCAGCCGCGCCAACATGCTCAGCGCCTTTGCCGAAAACTATATCGAGCTCGGCGACCTGGAGAAGGCGAAGCAGCGTGCGCTGGAATGCGCCGACATCGTTCGCCCGCTACAGCGCGCCGCCGAAAACCGGACCGCCGTGACCCAACAGCTCGCCGACTGCCTGGAGGTGCTCGCCAATGCGCTGGCGGCGCGATCCCTGTTCAAGGATTCGATCAAGGCCTACCAGGAGAGCATCGCGCTCCGCCGCCAGCTGCTGGCGGCCGACCCGACCAGCACCACGCGGCAACGCGAACTCGGCCACATCCTGACCTATTACGCCTACGCCGAAATGGTGTCGGAGAACCTTGCCGAAGCGCTTGCCCGCGCGGAAGAGACCGTCGCCATCACCAAGGCGCTCGCCGAGCGGGACAATCAGAATGCCGAGTGGACGCGGGAATACGTCGACAGCCTGAACACCTACGCCTTGGTAATGCTGTCCAAGCGCGACCTCGCGGCGTCGATCAAGGCCTTCACCGAAGCGATCCGGATCTCCCAGGACCTGATTACCAAGGACGAAGGCAATGCGACGATGCGGCGGTTCCTGTCGAACATCCTGGCCAACGCCTCGGACGTGCTGTTCGAGCTGAATGAGAACGACAAGGCGCTGACACTCCTTGACCGCAGCGTCAATCTCAAGCGCCGGCTCCATACTGCCGACGCCCTGAACGCGACCTGGGAGTTCGAGCTCTCGCTCGCGCTGGTCAAGCTCGGACGCAGCCAATTCACGCTGAAGAAGTTCGACGACGCGTTCGTGTCGTTCAACGAGGCCCGCGACCGGATGCGGACGCTGTTGAACCGCGACCCCGCCAACGCGCTACGGCGCTGGATGCTGATCGATTGTCTGATGACCATGGCGCTGGCGAGCCGCGAGAAGGGCGATCCGAAAGCCGCCCGGGATTACGCCACGCAGGGCATCGCGGTAATCGATGGCCTGGTCGAGATCGACTCGACCGACGTGATCGTCGGCTGGATCAAGGACATGAAGGGCAAGGCCCAGGCCTTCGTCGCCGCGCTGCCGGCGGAGTGATCCGCCCCGGGAGCCAATCATCGCAGAAGATCGCGCCCGCTACAGCCCGCTGAACCAGTTGTAGCCCTGGTCCTCCCAGTAGCCGCCGAGATACTTGTCGGTGACGGCGATCTCCATCACGTGCTTGGGGTTCTTGAAGCCGAGCTTGGTCGGCATCCGCACTTTCATCGGGAAGCCGTACTTGCGCGGCAGGATCTCGCCGTCGAATTTGAACGTCATCTGGGTCTGCGGGTGCAGCGCCGTCGGCATGTCGATCGAGGTCGAATAGCCCTCGGCGCAGCGGAACCAGACGTATTTGGCCCGGGTATCGGCGCCGACCCGGCGCAGGAATTCGGACAAACGCACGCCCGACCACTTGCCGATCGCGCTCCAGCCCTCGACGCAGACGTGGCGGGTAATCTGCGTCTCCTCAGGTAGCGCATAGAGCTCGTCAAGCGTCCACGACGTCTTGTTGTCGACCATGCCGCCGACTTCGAGCCGGTAGTCCGCCTTGTCGACCTCGGGCGCCTCGTCCTCCGGATAATAGGCGTTGAACGGAAACGGCCGGGTCACCGCGCTGTCCGGATAGGTGGGCGCGAGCGTGTTGGGGCTGAACAGCCGCGCCTGCACCCAGTCGTTGAAATAGGAAATTTTGGTCAGTGCCTTTTCGGCCGACAGGCTGTCGGTGATGTCACAGCCCGCCAGCACGGCGAGCGCGCCGAGGCTCGCGCCGCCGCGCAGGAATTTGCGGCGGGCTGGATCGGGCAAGAGCCGGGCGGCGTCCTTGATGAGGAGCCTGGGATCGACGCCGGGAGGATATTTGCGGATGCGAGACATGCCTCGGTCTCCTCCTCGATCTCTTAAGAGCGATCGCATGATCTCATCCGAAAAGTCTGCAACTTTTCGGGATCATGCTTTAGCGGCCGGTGATCATGGCGCGCAGGCTCTTCGGCACCACGAATGCCATGACGGTATGAATGACAACGAAGCCGGCGATCGCCGACATGGCGGCGAAATGCACGTAGCGGGCGGCCTCGTAGCCGCCGAACAGCGCCGTCAGCGTCTGCAGCTGCACCGGCTTCCAGATCGACAGGCCGGACAGCACGATCACGATGCCGGCAAGGATGACGCCGACGTAGAGCAGCTTCTGGATGGCGTTGTAGACCGCGAGATCGTCGTGGGCGAGACGCCCGGTCAGCGCAGCTTTGACATCGCCTACCAGTTCGCCCGGGCGGATCGGGACGAATTTACGGCGGAAGCGGCCGGTCGCGAAGCCGAGGGCGACGTAGACGAAGCCGTTGACCACGAACAGCCACATCGCGGCGAAATGCCAGGCCAGCGCGCCCGCGAGCCAGCCCCCGAGCGTCACATCACGCGGAAACCGGAACGGAAAGAGCGGCGACGCATTATAGATTTCCCACCCCGACATCATCATCAGCGCCACGGCGACGACGTTGATCCAATGGGCGACCCGCACCCATGCCGGATGAATGAGCGGGCGCGCGGACGCCACCGGGGCGGCGTGGGGAGCTTGCGCTGCTTCGACGGCCATGAACCACCTCAGACCGTGCCTTATAACAAGCCCGCCGGAGCCGGGGTCTCACATTCCCGTCACGCAGATGT
Organism: Xanthobacteraceae bacterium; assembly: GCA_050179645.1. GTDB lineage: Bacteria > Pseudomonadota > Alphaproteobacteria > Rhizobiales > Xanthobacteraceae > VAZQ01. The sequence goes on from JBFXEX010000016.1 coordinate 25,127, forward strand.
GCAACCGACTTCGCGAAGATAGGCGCTGCGGCGCCTGCCGGATGCATCTCTGCCGGGATGCATGTCACGCGCGCCGGTTCGTGCTAGCCTGCGGCTGCCGGATCCCACACCCCCCCATCACCGAGCACGACCATGCCCAAGACAAGTTCCGGCAATTGCTTCGAAGATTTCCGCACCGGCCAGACCATCCGCCACGCCACGCCCCGTACCGTCACGGTAGGCGACGTCGCGCTCTACAACGGGCTGTTCGGACCGCGGTTCGCGGTGCAGTCGTCCGACGCCTTCGCCGAACGAATCGGTTACCCGCGCTCGCCGGTTGACGACCTGCTGGTATTTCATTTCGTGTTCGGCAAGACCGTGCCGGACGTCTCGCTCAATGCGGTTGCCAACCTGGGCTACGCCAACTGCCGCTTCCTGGCGCCGGTCTATCCGGGCGACACGATCAACGCGGTGTCCGAGGTGATCGGGCTGAAGGAGAACTCCAGCCGCAAAACCGGAATCGTGTTCGTCCGTTCGTCCGGCTTCAAGCAGGACGGCAGCAAGGTGCTGGAATATGTGCGCTGGGTGATGGTGCGGAAAGGCGACGAGAAGGCACCAGCGCCGCCCGAGCACGTGCCCCGGCTGCCCGATATCGTGACGCCCTCGACACTGGGCGACGCCTGCCCGTCGCTCGACATCGCAGGCTACGATTTCGAGCTTGCCGGCAGCCCGGACCGCTTCGGCGACTACCAGGTTGGCGAGAAGATCGATCATGTCGACGGCATCACCGTCGAGGAAGCCGAGCACATGATGGCGACCCGGCTCTACCAGAACACCGCGCGGATTCACTTCAACCAGTTCGCGGCCTCAAACGACCGGTTCGGCCGCCGGCTGATCTACGGCGGCCACGTCATCTCGCTGGCGCGTGCGCTGTCGTTTAACGGCCTTGCCAACGCGTTCCACATTGCCGCCATCAACGGCGGGCGGCACGTTGCGCCGCTGTTCGCAGGTCTGACCGTCTTTGCCTGGTCGGAGGTGCTGGCCAAGGCCGAACTGCCGGGCCGCTCCGATGTCGCCGCACTGCGGCTGCGCACCGTGGCCACCAAGGACCGGCCGTGCCCAGACTTTCCGTACAAATCGGAGGGTACCGATGACCCGGCTGTCCTGCTCGATCTCGACTACTGGGTGCTGATGCCGCGCTGACAATTTCGCCGGGGCAAAGGCTAGGCGGAACGACGTCGCCACGCTGATTTGCGAAGCAGCGATCGGCCCACGGCTGAATATCACCGAAACAGGTTCAATCCGAAGCGGTAGCTCAATCCAAGTCTTGCGGTGAACTGGTCGAGGTCGCCGGCCTGAGCGATGGGCGAGCCGGCGGCGGCTCCCACCAGGCGCTCATAGGTGAGCGCGCCGAGCAGCGACCATTGCGGCGTGAAGGCGTAGCGGCTGCCAAATTCTGCACCGGCGCCCTTGATCCCGCCCGGCGGATCATATGCGGGAAGCCCGGAGGTCAGCGACTCTGCCGGCGTCACACCCAGATACGTCCCCAGATAGGCCGCATCGGCATAGCTGATACGCGGGCCGAAAGTGATTTCCGTCGCCGCATCAGGATTGAGAGTCAGGTCGAGACCCGCCTCACCAACCAAGCCCTCATGCCCTCCGATACCGCGCCGAATCGAGGCGTGAGCGCGCAGCATTCCAAACGTATAGGCCAGCCTTCCGCCGAACTCGAAGGCCGCGTCGACATTCTGCAGGCCGGTCAGTTCACTGTAATCGCCGCTGTTGCGCTGGCGGACGTAGCGGAATGAAGGCCCGAATGAAAAGCCGTCGCGTGGCAGGGTGCGGCTCTTCACTTCGCCCAGGCCGGGCAGCCAGAGATAATGCAGCGTTATGATCGGGACCGGACTGACCTGATAATCGCTTGCGCCTTCATAAGCTGGGCGCCATGCGGCGCCCGCGCCGACTTCGAGGACGACGTCATAGTCGCGTTTTTGCGGCTGGCTGGCGGACGAGCCCGTAGCCGCCGGGATGTCTGCTGCGACCGGCGTCGCGACAAATGCGGGCAGTGTCAACAGCACCAGGATCGGCGTGCGCATCATACATTCCTTGGAGCAGCGGCGTCTTCAAGCGGCGCAATGAGCGCCGCTTGAACCGTAAAGGAAGCGCGCTTGCGATCATGAGCAGCGCAAAGCACGCAGCGATTGTGAAGATTCCCCCGAAGCTCCGATCATCAATTCACGTCGAATAGAGGGAAATTAAGGCGGGCACCGCGCTGAGGCCGCGCCGTACATATCCCATTCGCTCGGGCTCATCGCCGATTGACGTCCGCTGGCAACCGACCGCCGGCGAAAATTTCCCGCGCACGCCCAAGATAGGGCGCTGCGACGACGCTTCGTCGATGGCAGAAAATAAAGCCGCCGTAAATATTTAGCGCTTTCGCCGGAAAATAATACCGCGGACATGCATCGCAGATGGCAATTCTGCAACACCGCGCGAAATAGCATTCTTCGTTTCTCGGAAAAAGCCACACCTCCCTTGGCTCCGATCCGAAAACGGATATGCTCATACACGAATTGTTAAGGTTACTTTCGGGGACAAGCCGGCGGATGGGGGGGCCCTCCAACGGCGACATGGGGGATCAAATGAAAACGGTGAAGAGTCTTCTTCTGGGCACTGCTGCGGGTCTGCTTGCGGTAGCTGGGGCGCAGGCCGCTGATATGCCGGTCAAGGCCAAGCCGGTCGAATACGTCAAGATCTGCACCCTCTACGGGGCAGGCTTTTACTACATCCCGGGCACCGATACCTGCATCAAGATCGGCGGTTATGTTCGTGTCCAGACCGACCTGCATGGCGGCGGCGGTGGCGTCGTCAACGGCAGCGGTCCGCAAATGGACGATCAAGCCCGGTTCACCCGCGACCTGACCAACGACATCAACTACCGGGTCCGCGGCGTCATCTCGATGGACGCACGCACGCAGACCGACTACGGCACGTTGCGGTCGTACTTCCGCGCCGGCTGGGAAAACACCACGCCGGCCAATACGGGCGGCGGCACGACGGCGAACCCGTTCTGGGATCGCGCCTTCATCCAGTTCGCCGGCTTCACGGTCGGCCGTGCGCAGTCGTTCTTCGACGGGTTCACGTACGGTGGTGCCTACTCGTACCTGAACGTCCGTACCGCGGGCGACACCGGCGCCACCGGTCAGAACCTCTGGGCCTACACGGTTCAGTTCGGCAACGGCGTGTCCTACTCGGTGTCGTTGGAAGACCCGGCGACCCACAAGGTCGGGACCTGCGACGCCACGGCAGCCTGCTGGGGCATCAATGGCGCGCTGACCTACGATAACGCGTTCGCGGTCAACAACGGCAACTTCGGCTTCCGGGTTCCGGACATCATCACCAACCTGCGCGTCGACCAGGCCTGGGGCTATGTCGGTCTCTCGACCGCGATCCATGACGCGAGCGGCGCCTACTACGGCACCGGCAACAACGTCAACAACGGCCATCCGGCCGACAAGTATGGCTGGGCGTTCTCGGCCTTCGGCCTGTTGAACCTGCAGGGCGGCGACATCGTCGGTGTCAACTTCGTCTGGACGAAGGGCGCACCCGGCTATGCGACCAACTCCAACGCCTGGCAGTACTACAACTCCAGCCAGAGCGTGGGCGTCGCCTGGCTCGCCGATGGCATCTTCGACAACACCGCCGGCCGCCAGGACGTCGAGTTGACCACGGCCTGGAGCATCAACGCCGGCTACCAGCACATCTGGGGTGCGGCTGGCACCTTCGGTGGCAAGTGGCGGACCTCGGTCTACGGTGGCTACGTCAGTGTTTCGTACTCCGACAAGGCGAAGGAGATCATCCTCTCCCACTTGCCTGGCGCGGCGGGTTCGCGGCCCTGCGGCGTCCCGGTCGCCGGCGCCGTTTGGCCCCCGCTCAACATTGCGGTAGGCAGCGGCAACAGCTGCGACCCGGACTACAGCTTCTATCAGATTGGTTCGCGGACGCAGTTCAACCCGGCGCCGCTGATGGATATCGGTCTCGACGTGTTCTATACGCGGCTCAACACCGCCTTCAAGGGCACGTCGCCCAACCTCTATCCGGCGAACGCCTCGCGGCCTGCGGTCAACGTGATCGACGACCAGAGCACGCTTACGGCCATCGTCCGCTGGCAGCGCAACTTCTATCCGTGATCGGCTGAGTTTCACTCAACCTTGTTGGCCCCCGGCGGCTGCTCCCGCCGGGGGTTTCTTTTTGGCAAAAGCGAACAGCGGAATCTCGCGCCTTACAGCGAATGCGGGGGCGTGTCTCAGCGCGGGCTCGTCAGGGCGGCGGCCTTCTCTTCCTCGGAGATGACGCCGCAGGCGACGCGGTCGCCGGAGTTGCCGGACGGATCGGTGAGCTGATCGTCCGGACCCGCGTGGATCACGATCGCAGTGCCGCCGTCATGGAACAGCGAGTTCGGCTTGCCCTTTTCGAGCGTCACGTCCTTGTTCGTGATGGTCGTCGTCAGCTTGCCATTCTTTGGAATCTTCAGGTTGTTCATGTCGCCGGCATGATGACCTACGCGCGAGCGCAGGCCGTGCTTCTTCTCGTTCGGATTGAAGTGCGGGCCCGCCGAGGTGAACGGCGGTTCGCACTTGCCGACAGCGTGGATGTGGAAGCCATGCTCGCCCGGGGTCAGACCCTGGACGGTGACCCGGAGCCGGACACCGGCCTTGGTCTGGGTCAATACCACGGTTCCGACTTCCTTGCCGTCTGCCGACAACAGCACTGCCTTAGCGGTGGGAGCCGGCGTCTTCTTCGCCGGCGCCGCGTAGATTCGCGCCGCAGAGTCCACATCGTAGGCCGATCCGGGCGTCGCTCCGATCGCAACAAATGCGGCGAAAATTCCACTCGTACAGACCTTGGTTGCGCGCATGGGCATTACTCTCATGGGCCTCGATTTTGCTTGATGGGAACCGACAATCTATCGCAGAGGTCATGCTGCGCGGGCGCCTCGTCGGTGCCATCAAGCGCTCTGTTGTCCCCGCCTCAACGCCGGGCACGCGCGCCAGTTCCATGATGGGGACGATGAGAACCGACAAGCAGCGGATGCTCAGCCGGGGGCACGCAGGTGTTCCACCAGCTGGCGGGCGAACGGCGGCAGATCGCCGCCACTGCGGCAGCAGATCGTCAGTTCGCGCGCCGCCCACAGGTCGGTTAGAGCCACCGGTACGATGGCCATGGTGCGCTCCACCCGCCGTGCAGTGGTTTCGGGCACGATACCGATCCCGACGCCGCACTCGACCAGCCGGCAAACTGCATCGAAGCTGCGCAGTTGGACGCGCAACCGCAGCGGCTGGCCGATTCGCGAGGCCTTGTCGGCGAGAAATCGCTGCAACGCACTCGCTCGATCGAGCCCGACGAAATCGTGATCGAGCACCTGGGCGAACGCCACCTGCGGGCGGTTGGCAAGCGCGTGACTGCGCGACACCACCAGCACGAACCGGTCCTTGCGGAACGGAAAGGTCTCGAGCGTGCTGGCATCGACAGTGCCGGCGACGATGCCGATATCCGCGACGCCTTCGGCGATGAGGCCGACGATCTCGTCGCTCAGCCGCTCCTCCAGGTCGACGCTGACCTGCGGATGCGAGGCCAGGAACGAACTGAGTGCCTCGGGCAGGAACTCGGTTAGCGCGTTGGTGTTCGACAGCACCTTGATTTGTCCGGCGAGCCCACCCGCATAGGCGCCGAGGTCCTCCCGCAGCCGCTCGGCCTGCCGCAAAATGGTCCGGGCATGCTGCAGCAGCGTGCGTCCGGCCTGGGTCGGGGTGACGCCCTGGCGCCCGCGCACCAGGAGGGCGGCGCCCAACGCCTCCTCCATGTTGCGGATGCGGGTCGAGGCCGCGGCCAATGCGAGATGGGCGCGCGCCGCACCGCCGGTGATACTGCCGGCGTCCAGCACGTGGCGGAACAGGCTGAGATCGGCCAAGTCGAAACGCATGATGGCGCTGCCTGGGACGAGGATTCGTTTTTTGCGAAGGAAGCTTACGCAAAAATATGATTGCGCAGCAATTTTTCACTATTCATATTCGCATCACACGAAGCTGGCTGTCAAACGGATACAATTTGGTCAAGCGGCCCGGTGGCATACGCTCAGAAGCGCTCTAATGTTGGCGCGGCAAATTCCCCCAGGCGCCCCGACGACCGTCCAAGAATGGAGAAGTAAGCATGGCGAAGGCCCCCGCGCAGCGGCCACTCTCGCCCCATCTGTTCATCTACAAGCCGATGCTCACCATGATCCTGTCCATCGTGCATCGGATCACCGGCGCCGGCCTGTATTTCGGCACCCTGTTGATGGCGTGGTGGCTGCTGGCGGCGGCTTCGGGCCCGAATGCTTATGCGGGCATCGGCTCGTTCATGAGTTCCTGGCTCGGGCGGGTCATCCTGTTCGGCTACACTTGGGCGCTGATTCACCACATGCTGGGCGGCATCCGGCATTTCCTCTGGGATTTCGGCCGCGGCTTCGGTCCGCAGGAACGTGAGTGGATGGCGCACGCCACACTGATCGGCTCCGTCACGCTGACCATCGTCACCTGGGTGGTCGGTTATCTGTTCATGGGAGGAGCACGCTGATGGCCGGGGGAAAGCTCAGCACTCCGCTCGGGCGGGTGCGCGGATTGGGCTCGGCACGTTCGGGCACGGGCGAATTCTGGCGCCAGCGGCTGACCGCGGTCGCAGGCGTGCCGCTGACCATCGCGTTCGTCGTCATCGTGGTCGGGCTGCTCGGCCGCAATCACGCCGCCGTAGTGCAGATTCTCGGCTCGCCGTTCGTCGCCGTGGTGATGCTCTTGTTCATTACCACGATCTGCATTCACATGCGCATCGGCATGCAGGTGATCATCGAGGACTACGTCCACGACGAGCGCCACAAGCTGTTCCTGCTGATGGCCAATACCTTCTTCACCGTCGCGGTCGGACTGGCGTCCGCGTTCGCGATCTTCACGCTCAGCTTCAAGGTGTAACACGTGGCGACCAACGGCTCAGGCAACGGCAGTGCTCCGGCGGTCAACGGCCGGGCCTATCCGATCGAGGATCACAGCTACGACGTCGTCGTGGTCGGCGCCGGCGGCTCCGGCCTGCGCGCGGTTGTCGGCTGCAGTGAGGCTGGGCTGCGGACCGCCTGCATCACCAAGGTGTTTCCGACCCGCTCGCACACTGTGGCAGCTCAGGGCGGCATCGCGGCGGCGCTCGGCAACATGAGCGAGGACGACTGGCGCTGGCACATGTACGACACCGTCAAGGGCGCCGACTGGCTCGGCGACCAGGACGCGATCGAATATCTCTGCCGCAGCGCGCCCGAGGCGGTGTACGAGCTCGAGCACTGGGGCCTGCCGTTCTCGCGTCGGGAGCAGGACGGCAAGATCTACCAGCGCCCGTTCGGCGGCATGACCACGCATTACGGCAAGGGCACCGCGCAGCGCACCTGTGCGGCCGCCGACCGCACCGGCCATGCCATGCTGCACACGATGTACGGCCAGGCGCTACGGCATCAGGCCGAGTTCTTCATCGAGTACTTCGCCATCGATCTGATCATGGACGACGCCGGGCGATGCCGCGGCGTCGTCGCGCTGCGGCTCGACGACGGCACCATGCACCGGTTCCGCTCGCACATGACGATCCTCGCCACCGGCGGCTACGGGCGGGCGTATTTCTCCTGCACGGGCGCGCACACCTGCACGGGCGACGGCAACGCCATGGTGCTCCGCGCCGGACTGCCGCTCGAAGACATGGAGTTCGTCCAGTTCCACCCGACCGGCATCTACGGCGCCGGCTGCCTGATCACCGAAGGCGCGCGCGGCGAAGGCGCCTACCTGGTCAACTCCGAGGGCGAGCGCTTCATGGAGCGCTATGCGCCGTCCGCCAAAGACCTCGCCTCACGCGACGTGGTCTCGCGCGCGATGACGATTGAAATCCGCGAGGGCCGCGGCGTCGGCAAGCTCAAGGACCATATCCACCTGCACCTCGACCATCTCGATCCGGCGATCCTGCACGAGCGGCTGCCGGGCATCACCGACACGGCGCGCATCTTCGCCGGCGTCGACCTGACGCGCGAACCGATCCCGATCGTGCCGACCGTGCACTACAACATGGGCGGCATCCCGACGAACTATCATGGCGAGGCCGTCACCAAGAAGGACGGCAACCCGGACTACATCGTGCCCGGCCTGATGGCGCTCGGCGAGGCGGCCTGCGTGTCGGTGCATGGCGCCAACCGGCTGGGCTCGAACTCGCTGATCGACCTCGTGGTATTCGGCCGCGCCGCGGCCTTGCGCTGCGCCGAGGTGCTGACGCCGGGCGACAAGCACGCCGACCTGCCGAAGGATTCGGCCGACTTGGCGCTGTCACGCCTCGACAAGTTCCGCCATGCCTCCGGCAGCACGCCGACCGCGCAGTTGCGGCTGCGGATGCAGCAGGTGATGCAGACGAACTGCGCGGTGTTCCGCACTGGCGAGGTGCTGGAGGAAGGCCACAAGCTCATCCACGAGGTGCTGAACGGCGTCAGCGACATCAAAGTGACGGATCGCTCGCTGATCTGGAACAGCGACCTCGTCGAAACGCTGGAGTTCGACAATCTCGTGGTCCAGGCTGTCGTCACCATGGATTCGGCGGAGAACCGCACCGAGAGTCGTGGCGCGCACGCCCGCGAGGACTTTCCGGACCGCGACGACAAGAACTGGATGAAGCACACGCTGTCGTGGCTCGATGCCCGCGGCAAGGTCACGCTCGACTACCGGCCGGTGCACGCCTACACGCTGACCAACGAGGTGGCCTACATCGAGCCGAAGGCGCGGGTGTATTAGTTTCACGTCATGCGCGGGCTTGACCCGCGCATCCATCTTCCTGGTGGAGAGATGGATTGCCGGGTCAAGCCCGGCAATGACAGCGGAAAAGCTGGACGTTCAGGCAAAATAAAATGGTCGAGATCACACTTCCGAAGAATTCCAAGGTCACCGAAGGCAAGACCTGGGGCTTTCCGACCGGCGCGCAAAACGTGCGCGAATACCGCATCTATCGCTGGGATCCGGACGAGGGCAAGAACCCGCGGATCGATACCTACTACGTCGACACCGGCGATTGCGGCCCGATGGTTCTGGACGCGCTGATCTGGATCAAGAACACCATCGACCCGACGCTGACCTTCCGCCGTTCCTGCCGCGAGGGCGTGTGCGGCTCCTGCTCGATGAACATCGACGGCACCAATACGCTCGCCTGCACCAAGGCGGCCAGCGACATCAAGGGCACGGTGAAGATCTACCCGCTGCCGCACCAGCCGGTGGTCAAGGATCTCGTTCCCGACCTCAACAACTTCTACGCCCAGCATGCCGAAATTCAGCCCTGGCTGCAGACGGTGTCGCCGACCCCGCAGAAGGAATGGAAGCAGAGCCACGACGACCGGCAGAAGCTTGACGGGCTTTACGAGTGCATCCTGTGCGCCTGCTGCTCGACCGCCTGCCCGAGCTACTGGTGGAACTCGGATCGCTTCCTCGGGCCCGCCGCACTCCTGCAGGCCAACCGCTGGATCCAGGACAGCCGCGACGAAGCGACCGGCGACCGGCTCGACAACCTGGAAGACCCGTTCCGGCTCTACCGCTGCCACACCATCATGAACTGCACCAAGGCCTGCCCGAAAGGGCTCAACCCGGCCAAGGCGATCGCCGAAATCAAGCTGCTGATGGTCGAACGGAAAGTATAGCGGCGTCGTACGAGCCACCGCGTCGAATCGAGGCGCTGCCTATTTCAAGCGCCGCCCGCTTCCCTTCCCTTTCGGACGTCTTGTGCGGGGCGGCCACACCTTTGTACGGTGTGCCCGAGCCAACGATGGCCGGACGAGACCGGCCGCCAGAAACCGGGAAGGAGCGCCGTCATGGCTACGAGTCCGGGAGTTCGCCGCGTCATCACCACGGTCGACAAGAACGACAAGGCAGTGGTGCTGATCGACGATATATCGCCCCACCGGAAGACCCGGCCCTCGAGCCAGACCACGTCGCACCTCGTGTGGGTGACCGACCAGTCGCCGGCCGACCTCTCCGGCACCAAGGACCGTGCGGCGATCGAGATCGGCATCCAGCCGCCGCGCGGCGGTTCGGTGTGCCGCGTCGTCGAATTCCCGCCCGAGACCGAGGAGATGCGCAAGCTCGATCCGCACACCATGCACGCGAGCCTCGGCGACGACGTGCCCAAGCGCGGCCTGCCGCCGCGCCATCCGGCGATGCACCGCACCCGCACCATCGACTACGCCATCGTGCTCTCCGGCGAGATCGACATGCTGCTCGATGACAGCGAGGTGCATCTCAAGGCTGGCGATATCCTGGTGCAGCAGGCCACTAACCATGCCTGGGTCAATCGCGGCAAAGAGCCCTGCCGCATCGCCTTCGTTCTGATCGACTCGAAGGAGCCGTGAGGACAAGGCTCCTGTGACTGCGCCCTCTCCCCTTGCGGGAGAGGGCAGCCGCAGCGGGTTGAACAACAGCGGATGGGTGAGGGGTCGTCGCGCGATAACCCCTCACCCATCCCGAGTGTGTTGAAGCGTCAATGCTGTCCTCTCCCGCAAGGGGAGAGGGCGCAGTCACTCCGACCGCTAAGGAGCACCGCCCGTGATCGGCCGAAAAGACGATCCCGCGTTTCTCTATTTTCCCACCAACTATCGCTGGTCGATGGGGTTGTTGATCTGCCTGTCGGCCGCACCGTGGACGGGGGTCGAGATTGACGAGGTGCATCGCGTCGGCCGCGCGCTCGAAGACCATGTCGGCGACGACCATGCCTGGTTCGAGGAATGGACCCGCATGGGCGACAAGGTCGAGGCCCGCGGCCGCGAAGAGGAACGCAAGGGCCACCGTTTGACCGCCGCGTCGTGCTTCATGCGCGCCAGCCGCTACTACCAGACCGGCGAGCGCTTCATCCATCCGCGGTCTGAGCGAAGCAATGACGTCTACGCCAAGTCGGTGACAATCTTCCAGGACGCCGCCGCTGTCATCCGCCATCCGCGCATCGAGCCGGTCGAGGTTCCGTACGGCGCGACGAGCCTGCCGGCCTTGCTGGTGCATCCCGACCCCGCCGCGACCGGCGGCAGGCCGGCGCCCTGCATGGTGTTCTTCGACGGCTTCGACGTCACCAAGGAGCTGCAATACGGCTTCGGCGTTCCGGACCTCGCGGCTCGCGGCATCGGCTGCCTGATCGTCGACGGGCCGGGCAACGGCGAGAGTATCCGCTTCCGCAATCTGCCGCTGATCGCCGAGACCGAGCACTACGCCACGCCAGTCTACGAATATCTCGCGGGCCGCGGCGAATTCGACCCCCGGCGCATCGGCGTGATGGCACTGTCGCTCGGCGGCTATTACGCGCCGCGCGCCGCATCATTGGAGCCGCGCTACGCTTGCTGCGTCGCCTGGGGCGCGCAATGGGACTACCACGCGATCTGGGCGAAGCGGCTCGACGAGCTCGCCTCCGGCAAGGTGCTGTCGCTGTCAGTCCCGCCCGAGCACCTGCAATGGGTGCTCGGCGTCGACAGCAACGCGGCGGCGCTGAAGAAGCTCGAAGGCTTCCGCCTCGACGGCATCGTGCAGCAGATGAAATGCCCGTTCCTGCTGCTGCACGGCGGCGGCGACGAGCAAATTCCATTGGCGCTGGCGGAAAAGTGTTTTGCGGCGGTCGGCTCGAAGCAGAAGACCTTGAAGGTGTTCGAGCGCGAGGAAGGCGGCTTTCACCACTGTCAGATCGACAACGTCACCATCGGCGTGCACTTCATGTGGGACTGGATCGAGGACACGCTGAAGCCGGGCGCGTGAGACTCGTGTCCCGGGCGCGGTGCATCACGAAGTGGTGCACCGCTGATCCGGGACCGTACCAAAGGTGGTGTCCGTTACGATCCCGGGTCTGCAGCGCACCACTTCGTGCTGCGCTGCGCCCGGGATACGCATCCCAAGAATACGTCATTTCTTCAGCAGGCCGGACTTCTCGATCACCGGCGTCCAGCGCACGGTCTCGTCGGCGATGAACTTGCGGAACTGCACGACATCCATCGGGTCGACCAGCATGCCGTCCGCCCGCATGCGCTGCTGGCTTGCGGGCTTCGACATCACGACATTGATCTCGCGGTTGACCTTGACGGCGATGTCGTTCGGCAGCCGCGCCGGTCCCACAAGACCGAACCAGTTAACCCCCACGACGTCGTAGCCGAGTTCCTTGAACGTCGGCAGGTCCGGATAGTCTGGCATGCGTTTGTCCGCGGCCAGTGCGAGCGGAACGATGGCATCGCCGCGAATCTGCCCCGCCGCTGAGGTCAGGGTCGGGGTCGCGAAGTCGATATGGTTGGCGATGACGTCCAGCAAGCTTTGCGCCGCGCCCTTGTAGGGCACCACATCGAACTTGAGCTTGGCCGCAAGCTCGAACGACTGCGCCACCATCTGTCCGACGCTCGACAGCCCCGACGTGCCGTAGCTCAACGGCTTCGAACTGGCCCGCGATTTGGCGACGAAGTCCTTGAGCGTGCGAATGCCGCTCTTCGGGCTGACGACCAGGACGATCGGCGTACCGGCCAGATAGGCGACCGGCGTGAGGTCCTTAACCGGATCGTAGCCGGCCTTGGGATTGGTCATCGGGATGATGACGGAGAGCGACAGCGTATTGATGCCGAATGTGTAGCCGTCGGGCTCGGCGGCGGCGACCGCCTGCATGCCGATCACGCCGGCGGCGCCGGCCCGGTTCTCGACGAAGAACTGCTGCTTGAATGCCGTCGAAAGGTGATCGGCAGCGATGCGCGCGAGCTGATCGGCAGCCCCGCCGGGCGCGAAGGTGTTAATGATGCGGACCGGACGCGACGGCCAGTCCTGTGCCGATGTGGTGGTCGTAAGGACAGCCATTACCACCAAGGTTGCTGCGAGACGTTTCACGCCGATCCTCCCAATATTTGCTTCGTCCGTTGTGGTTCTTGGATCATTCGATAGCCCGAACCCACGCATGATCTCGGAATCGCCGCGGGCGAATGTGAGCGGAATTCGGCGCTGCATCGACACCTCCGCGTTCAGAAGCTGCTGCGGGAGAGCGAAGACGACGCAATGCTACATCGTCAGGACGATCTTGCCGAAGTGCTTGTTATCGTGCATGCGCGCATGCGCCTCCGGCACCTGATCGAGCGGGAAGCGCGCGTCGATCGGCAGCTTGAGCTTGCCGGCTTTGACGGCGTCCCACAGGTCGGCGCGCATCTGGCGGCTGATCATGCGCACCTCGTCGACGGTGCGGGTACGGAAGGTCACGCCGATATATTCGATGCGCCGCAGCGCATGCAGATTGAAATCGAAGTCCGCATTGGTGCCGGCGAGCCGGCCGACATTGACGATGCGGCCAAGCAGCGCGGTCGCCCGCATCAACGGCGTTACCAGCGGGCCGGACAGCATATCGACCACGACATTCACGCCCTTGCCCTCGGTCGCCTGGAGGATCTGGTCGGGCCACGTCGGGTCGCGGGTGTCGATGGCGAGATCGGCGCCGAACTCCGTGAGCCGGGCGCGGCGGTCGGGATGCGTCGAGGTACCGATCACCAGCTTCGCCCCCATCAGCCTGGCGATCTGCAAGCCCATCAGGCCGACGCCGGAACTCGCACCCTGGATCAGCACGCTGTCGCCCGGCTGCATGCGACCGGCAGTGACCAGCGCGTTGTGCAGCGTGATGAGCGAAACCGGAAGCGTCGCGGCATCCTCGAAGCTCATGCCGTCGGGAATCGGCCAAACGCGACCCCAGTCGCTGACCGCGTATTCGGCATAGCCGCCGGTGCCCGAGCACATCACCCGCTCGCCCGGCCAGATGTCCTTGACGTCGGGGCCGGTCGCGATCACCTCGCCGGCCCATTCGATGCCGATCGGCTGGCCGATGCCGCCGCCCGGGCCGTGCGGCAGCCCCCGGGCGGTGGTGAGATCGGCGCGGTTGAGCGCCGCGGCCCTGACCTTGACCAAAACCTCGCTGGGTTTTGGCTTCGGCTCCGGCACATCAGCGACAACCACGCCCTTTTCACTCGCAACGCCGGCCTTCATCGCACTATCTCCCCAATTGCCATGTCCGCGGGTGTCAGTCGATCGAGACGTTCGCGGCCTTGGCGATCTCCGACCACTTGCGGGTCTCGCCCGCGAGGAATGCGGCGAACTCCTGCGGCGTGCCGATGCGCGGCTGCGAGCCGAATTTCGCCAGTAGGTCCCGCACGTCGGCCGTCTTGAGCGTGTCGTTGATGACGCCGTTGAGCTTGGTGACGATAGCCGGCGGCGTGCCGGCGGGCGCCACGATGCCGGTCAGCAGTGTCGCGACAAAACCGGGCACGCCCGCCTCCACCATGGTGGGGATGCCGGCCTGGCTGGTGGCGCTGGTCACGCCGAGCGCGCGCAGCTTGCCGTCGCGAATGAGCGGCAGCAGTACGACCGGGCTCTCGAACAGGAAATCCACCTGTCGGCCGAGCAGACCGGTGATCGACTCGGCGCCACCGCGATGCGGAACGCCGAGGAAATCGATCTTAGAAAGTGAGCGGAACATCTCGCCGGTCAGGTGCGTCACGTTGCCAAAGCCGGCGTGCCCAAAATTGAGCTTGCCGGGATTGGCTTTGGCGTAGGCCACGAACTCCGCGACGGTCTTCGCCGGAAAATCCGGGTGAACCACCAGGATCATGTAGCTTTCGGACACGCTGGCGACCGGCGCGAAGTTCTTGGCCGGGCTGTAGCCGGGGTTCTTGGCGACCGCGGGGATCACGGCGAGCGTCGAGGTATTGCCGAAGAACAGCGTGTAGCCGTCGGGCTCGGCCGCCGCCAATACCCTGGCGCCGAGCGCGCCGCCGGCACCGGGGCGGTTGTCGATGATTACGCTTTGCCCGAGGCCCTGCTGCATCTTCTGCGCCAGCAACCGCGCCAGCACGTCGGTCTGGCCGCCGGGCGGCGCCGGCACGATCATCTTGATCACCTTGTCGGGATAGGCGCCCTGCGCCTGCGCCGTGCCGGCGAAAGCGGTGGCGATGCCGGCAGCTGCGATCGCGGAGATCCAAGCAAGTCTGATGTTCATCCTTTTCCTCCCTGAAATTTATTTGCGCGCGTCGGCGCTCCCAGTATAACGCGCGCCGGACGCAGTCTACATCAGCGCGCCGTCGCGGGAAGGCGTGCTATCGTTTTCTATTTCGCCAGTGGGCAGCGGCCCGGGAGATCGTGATGTCGGAACGGAGCAAGCCACCCTTTCGCGCTGACCATGTCGGCAGCCTGATCCGGCCGGATACGCTTATCCGGGCGCGCGAGCGCGCCGACAAGGGCGAACTGCCCGCAGCCGAATTACAGACGATTCAGCGCGCCGCGATCCGCGACGTGGTGCGGCTGCAGGAAGAAATCGGCCTCAAGGTCGTGACCGACGGCGAGTTCAATCGTCACTCCTGGCACCGCGACTTCATGCTGAAGTTCGCCAATGTCAGCCTCGTTCCCTCGAAGATGAAAGTGCGTTTTCATACCGCCGAGGGCGACCGCGAGAACAGCGCGCCGGCGCTCAAGGTCACCGGCAAGATCGCCCGTCCCGGCAAGGGCGGCATCTTCGTCGACGACCTCAAGTTCCTGGTCTCGATCGCCCACGCGACGCCGAAGATCACGATCCCCTCGCCCACGGTCATGCACTTCCGCGGTGGGCGTGAAGCCATCGACAGCGCCGCCTATCCGAATCTTGGCGACTTCTACGATGACCTTGCCCGACTCTACCGCGAGGAGATCGCCGACTTCGCCCGCGCGGGATGCCGCTATCTGCAGATCGACGAGGTCAACCTCGCCTATCTGTGCGACCCCGAGCTGCGGCGCCAAGTCGCCAACATCGGCGAAGACGCCGCGACGCTGCCGAACACCTACGCCAAGCTGCTCAATGACACCATCCGCGACAAGCCGGCCGACATGACGGTGTGCATGCATCTCTGCCGCGGGAACTTCGCCGGCGCTTGGGTGGCGGAAGGCGGCTACGAGCCGATCGCCGATCTGCTATTCAACCAGATCAACGTCGACGGCTACTTCCTCGAATACGACAGCGACCGCGCCGGCGGCTTCGAGCCGCTGCGCTATCTGCCCAAGGGCAAAGTCGCGGTTCTGGGCCTCCTCACCACCAAGAGCCCTCAGTTGGAGACCAAGGATGAACTGAAGCGGCGGATCGAGGAGGCGTCAAAGTTCGCACCGCTTGAGCAGCTCGCCCTTTCGCCGCAATGCGGCTTCTCGAGCGGGATCGGCGGCAACACCATGGACGTGGCGCGCGAGGTCGAGAAGCTGCGCCTTGTGGTCGAGACCGCACGCGAGGTCTGGGGCAGCGCGTAGGCGTTGAGCAGGCCACGCGCTCGGTCACTCTCGCTTCCTTGCGGGACCGGGTACCCATATCCCGATGAATGCAATTTGGCAGTCGTGCTGAGTTGCCTTCGAATTGCGAAATGTATTTGTAGAATTCGAGACGAGAGCCGCTCACCGACCTGCGCCGCGTCAAGCCTGTGGGCGCGCGATGGTCGAAGTCGCGTCGCAGCTTTACGTCGAATTTACTCTTAACCCATCGCGACTTTCGAAGATTGTCCTTGCGCCGTCTATTTCAAAGTCAATAAACTCAAACCAGCTGTATGGTGCGATCGCGAATCCATGCCCCTGAGGCGTGGTCTGCAGCGACAGCACATTACCGCCCCAGCCCGGGCCCCTCTGGCAGCCGCACGCTGCGATGTCGGACTGGAATTCGTGGAGTGGCCCTTGGAACTGTGGATTCGCGGCATCAGCCTGCGTCTGACATTCGGCATTCGGTCATGGGATGCCCGAACCGCACCGCATTCCTTCCGTGATCCGAGGGCCTCCGCCCGTTCCATCGATCACATCGGAGGATTGCAACATGAATGTCCATCAGGGCCTGCCGAGCCCAGAACCCGCACTCAAGCCGGACGCCGTTCAGAGTCCGCAAGCGCCGCATAACCAACAAGCCGCGCACGTCGTCGCCGCCCTCGACTCGGATTTCAAGCTAGGTCTCACACGGGCGGAGGCGACGCAGCGAATCCAACGTTTCGGACCGAACGAACTGAAAGGTGCGCCAGAGACACCTTGGTGGCGGCGTCTCCTCGAGCAGTTCGAGAATGTTCTCGTCATCATCCTTCTGGTTGCCATCGTCATCTCGGTGATTGAATGGCTGTTGCAGGACCCACGCGAGTCCGCGCTGCCCTACGAGGCGATCGTAATCACGGTCATTGTTGTGCTGAACGCGCTGCTTGGGTTCTACCAGGAGGCGCGCGCCGAGAAATCCGTGCGCGCGCTGATGGCGCTCGCGGCTCCGGAGGCGACCGTCGTGCGCGACGGAGAGCGCCAGCGGGTTCCGGCGCGCGATCTCGTTCCCGGCGATATCGTCCTCATCGAAGCCGGCGACAAGATACCCGCCGATGCGCGCATCATCGAGGATGCCAACCTGCATACCGATGAAGCGCCCTTGACCGGCGAAAGCATGCCGGTCGCCAAGAACCCGCGGCCGCTCGCCGGCGATGTCGGCCTCGGCGACCGTCTCAACATGCTGTTTGCCGGCACCGTCGCGACCTACGGTCGTGGCCGCGCAGTGGTTGTTGCCACCGGCATGCAGAGCGAGGTCGGCAAGATTGCGGGGCTTCTGGAGGCTGCCGAAAAAGAGCCGACCCCGTTACAGCAGGAACTGGACCGCACCGGCAAACGACTGACGGTCGTGATGCTTGGCATCTGCGCAGTGGTGTTCGCGGCCGGCGTGTTCAGCGCCAAGGCGTTCACGCTGAACGTTGTGTTGAGCATGTTCCTGTTCGCGGTCGCGCTCGCAGTCGCTGCCATCCCGGAGGCACTGCCGGCGATCGTGACCATCGGCTTGAGCCTGGGCGTGCGGCGGATGGCAGTCGCGAACGCGATCGTTCGTAAGCTTCCGGCCATCGAAACGCTGGGCGCCGCTACCGTCATCTGCTCTGACAAGACCGGCACGCTGACCCGCAATGAAATGACGGTGAGGGCGATCTATTGCGCCGGATCGGTCATCGAAGTCGGTGGCAGCGGTTACATCCCTGAAGGCGCCTTCACCTGCGAGGGCAAGACGGTGAGTCCCGGCCAGCACACCTACGCGGGCGTCGAGCAGACACTGACCGCGGCGGCGCTTGTGAACGATTCTGCGCTCACCAAAGCCGAAGGCCGCTGGACCGTGCAGGGCGATCCGACCGAAGGCGCGCTGGTGGTGGCCGCGCGCAAGTTCGGCATCACCGAACAGCTTCTGGTCAAGTACCCGCGCATTGCGGAAATCCCGTTCACCTCCGAACGCAAACGGCACACCACGGTGCATGCCGACGCGGAAAATCCGGCTGACCTGCAGATGATGGTAAAGGGCGCGCCGGAAATTCTGTTGTCGCGCTGTCGCTACGTCATGGAGCATGGTCAACCCGTGGCGCTCACCGACGAAGCGCGCACCAATATCGGCAAACGCAATGATGAGCTCGCAGGACAAGCGCTGCGCGTGCTCGCCATCGCGACACGCCGGATGCCGGCAACGACGCTGGGCATCGATCCCACGATGCCCGCGTCCGATATCGAACTGCCCGAGACGATCGAGGAGGAATTGGTCCTGCTCGGACTGGTGGGAATGATCGACCCGCCGCGCGCCGAGGTCAAAGAGGCCGTGCGGGTTGCGCGCGACGCTCACATCCGCACGGTCATGATCACCGGAGACCACCCGGCGACCGCGGCTGCGATCGCGCGGGAATTGCATATCCTCGAGGCTGGCTCACGGGTCATCACCGGAAGCGAGTTGCGCGCCATGGACGACGCGCAGCTCGATGATATCGTTGAAGATGTGCGCGTGTTCGCGCGCGTCGACCCCGACCACAAGCTGCGCATCGTCCAATCGCTGCAGCGCAAGGGCCACATCGCCGCGATGACCGGCGACGGCATCAACGACGCACCGGCGCTAAAGACGGCCAATGTCGGTATCGCCATGGGTATCACCGGCACCGACGTCTCCAAGGAGGCCGCGGACATCGTACTCACGGACGACAACTACGCCAGCATCGTGAAGGCCGTCGAAGAGGGCCGTGGCGTCTACGACAACATCCAGAAGTATCTGCTCTATCTGCTGTCGACCAACTCCGGCGAGTTGATGACGATGTTCGCCGGCGTGATGTTCGCCAGCATGCTGGGGCTGATATCGCACGATGCCGGCCTGTTCCTTCCGTTGCTCGCCGCGCAGCTCCTATGGATCAATCTCGTCACCGATGGACCGCCGGCGCTCGCGCTCGGCATCGATCCCAAGGACCCTGACGTGATGCGGCGGGCGCCGCGCCGGCATGGCGCAGGCAT
Source organism: Xanthobacteraceae bacterium (assembly GCA_050179645.1). Classification (GTDB taxonomy): domain Bacteria; phylum Pseudomonadota; class Alphaproteobacteria; order Rhizobiales; family Xanthobacteraceae; genus VAZQ01. The sequence goes on from JBFXEX010000016.1 coordinate 44,461, forward strand.
ACTCCTGAACGAGGACTGGTTCCGTCTCGCGGGCGTTGGACTTCTGATGATGATCGGAACGGTTCTGGTGCTGGACGCGTACTACCCCGGTGGCATGCTTACGCTGTTTGCGACCGGAACGGCCCCGAATGCCTTCGACGAGGCGCATGCCCGCACGATGGCGTTCACCACACTGATGATGTACCAGTTGTTCGACGTCTATAACTGCCGCTCGCGCCGTCGCAGCGCATTCAATGACTTCTTCGCGAACAAGTGGCTGCCAGTTGCCATCGCGTTCGCGCTTGGTACCCATGTGCTTGTCGTCTACGTGCCGTTCCTGCAGACGGCGTTCCACACGGTGGCACTCACCGGTACGGATTGGCTGGTCGCGACGGGTGTTTCGGCGTCGCTATTGGTTGGAATGGAGATCGCGAAGGTCCTCCTTCGCAAATTCCGACCGGTTCCCGCCTGATCGTCCTTACGGAGACTCCGACATCACTGGATCACATGCCGAGATAAGCGTGACGGATCGCCGGATCCCCGGAAAGGGCTTCCGTCGATCCGGTCTTACTGACTTTCCCGGTTTCGATGACCAAGCCGTGACGTGCGATCTCGAACGCCGTGATCACATCCTGTTCGACCAGCAGGATCGTGATCCCGGTGCGGTTGATCTCCAGCAATGCCTCGGCGAGCCTCTCAACCAGCCGCGGCGCAAGGCCCAGCGACAGCTCGTCAATCATCAGCAGTTTCGGGCGCGACATGATTCCGCGCCCGATCGCACACATCTGCTGCTCGCCTCCGGACAGCGTCGTGGCGTCCTGCCGCCAGCGTTCCTGGAGGATCGGAAACAAGGTGAACACGTAGTCGAGGTCGCGCTTCACCGCTGCGTCGTCTTTGCGCAGATAGGCTCCTAACAGCAGGTTGTCACGCACGCTCAAGCCACGGAACAGCCTGCGCCCCTCGGGGACATGGACGATCCCACGCGCCAGAATTTCATCGGCGGCCAGGCCGACGATATCGGTGTTCTCGAAGATCATCCGTCCGGAACTTGCCGGCACCAGGCCGGAAATCGTGCGCAGCAGGGTAGATTTTCCCGCGCCGTTCGATCCGACGATGCAGGTGATCTCGCCGGCCGGAACCGCGAAGCTAATGTCCCAAAGCACACGCACGTCGCCATAGCCGGCACTCAGGCTTTCGACGGTCAATAGCGGTTCAGTCATTGACCGCTTCCCCGCCGAACCTCTCTGCGAACTTCTGTCCCAGATAGGCTTCCACCACCTTGCTGTTCCGGATGATTTCGGTCGGGCTGCCTTCCGCGATCAACTGGCCGTGGTGGAGAACCAGCACTCGCTCCGCCAGTGACATCACCACCTTCATCAGGTGCTCGATGATCAGGATGGTGATGCCACGCTCGGCGATCTGACGGATCAGCCGCAGCGCGCCGTCGATCTCGCTGGAATTGAGGCCTGCGTTGACCTCGTCGAGCATGAGAATCTTGGGTCCCATCGCCATGCTCTTGGCCAGTTCGAGGCGCTTGCGACCGGCCAGCGTCAATGCGGAAGCCGGACGATCAGCAAGTGCAGCCAACCCGGTGAATTCGAGCTGCTCGCGGGCGACCTCCATCGCCTCGGCAACGCTCGGCCGCGCGCCTCCAAACAGCGCGCCGGCGGCGACATTCTCCAACACGGTCATGCGTGGGAACGGCTGGACGATCTGGAACGTGCGCGCCAGACCCCGCCGCGCCGCCTGATAGGGCCTCTGCGACGTCACATCGACGCCCTGAAACCGGATACGACCGGACGTCGGGCGCTGGACGCCGGTCAGGAGATTGACCAGCGTGGTCTTGCCGGCGCCGTTCGGGCCGATCAATGCGACCACCTCTCCCTCCTTCAGGGCAAAGCTCAGATGGTCGATGGCCTGGATGCCGCCGAACCGCTGACTCAAATGTTCCGCGACCAGGATCGTCGTGCTCATGTGGCAGACTTCGGCTCTCGCACCCAGCCCCACCGCTTGGCGACATCGCGATAACGTAACGCCAGCAGACCACCCGGCAGGAAAAAGATCAGGATGACGATGACCGCGCCAAGGATCGCGCGGTTGTAGTCGAGGAAATTTGCCCAGAACACCTCTTCGAGCATCATGAAAGCCGCGGTTCCGACGACAGGCCCCAGGACAGTACCCGGCCCTCCCAGAAGGCACATCACGGGCACTTTCACCGTCATCAGGATCGAGAACGAGTCGCTCGGATCGATGTAGCCGGTCCAAGAGGCGTGGGCCGCGCCGATCGTCCCGCAGAACATTGCCGAGAGCGTGTACGCGATGACCTTGTACAGCCTGCTGTTGACGCCGACCATGTCGGCGGCGTCCTCGTTCTGCTGGATGCAACGCAGCCCGAATCCGAGCCGGCTGCGATCGACGATCACCGTGACAATGAACACGATGATCATGATTGAAATCATCGCGGCCAAGAAGATCCGTGCGACTTCGTTTGGACCGCCGCTGAGGAGCGGCAGGTTCAACCCGTCTCCGCCTCCGGTGACGTCACCCCAGGACGATATGACGAGCCGCGCCACTTCGACGACCGCGATCGACCCGATCGCAAAATAATGGCCGCGCAGCTTGAGAATGACGGCGCCAAGGGCCGCGGCGAATGCACCGACGAAAATGGTCGCAATGAGCCAAGCCGGCACCATCGGCACGCCGCTGCGCTGCGCCAGCGCCCCGGCGTAACTACCGATGCCGAAAAAGGCGGCCGTCGAGAACGACGGGTAACCCGCAAAGCCGCCGATGAAATTCCACGACAAGGTAAGGGTCGTGAACATGGCGATCATGATCGCGACGCGGACGATGTAATTGGTAGCCCAAAGCGGGGTCGTGGCCAGCACGAGCACCCAAACCACAAATACGGCATATGGCAACCAGCGCGGCATCATTCGTAGCCCTTGATGCCGGTGAGCCCGGTGGGCTTCACCATCAGCAGAAGCAGCATCAGCAGAAAGCCCACCGTGAGCGCGTGCTGCGGACCGAAGAACTGCCCGGCGAAACTCTCGACGATGCCGAGCACGATGCCGCCGGCAAGCGCCCCCGGCACGCTGCCCAGGCCGCCGATCACGCAGACGACGAACGCCTTACCGAGATAAGTCCCGCTCAGGTTTGTCGTCACCGGATACACCATCGCGAATATCGCGCCGGTGGCGCCGGCCATCAGCGCGCCGATGCCGAACGTGATGGCGTAGATGCGATCCACCTTGATGCCCATCAGCGCGGCCGCGGCGCTGTCCATTCGCACCGCCACGATCGCGCGGCCGATACGCGAGCGGCGCATCATCAGATAGAGCAGGCCGGTCAAGGCGAGCGCCAGCGCCATCCCGAACAGCCGGTCGACCGGGATGGCGATGCCGGCCAGGTCGAGCGCGCCAAGATCGAGCGTCACGCGGCGCGGCGTCGCCGTGTAGTAGACCGTCATGAAATTATAGAGGATGAGGTCGAGGCCGAAGGTCAACGTCAACGTGGTCAGCACGGGCTGATCGATCACCCGGTTGATCATCGACAGCTGTGTCACGTAGCCGATCGCGTACATCAGCAACGCGACGAATGGCAAAGCGAGTAGCGGATGGATGCCGTAGCTGTGCCACGCGAAGAACGTCAGATATCCGCCGAACACGATGAGCGAGCCGTGCAGCATGTTGATGACGTTGAGCACACCCCACACCAGGGAAAAGCCGACGGCCAGGCAGGCATAGAGCGCGCCCAGCACGATTCCATTGACCAGGGTTTGCAGGTAAGCCATCGAAGCGGGGAAGCTGTCCTTGGGCTTCTTGTTGTCGCGAGCGAGCCGGAAGCCCGCGACGCACTCAGCGCACGCGCAAGTCCATTGCCCGACTAAGGACAATCGGATGAAAAATGGCCCGCGCTTGCGCCCGGGCCATACCCGCCGCGGCGGTTATTTGATCAGCGTCATGTCGCCGTTCTTGATGTCGGCCGGCGCGAGCACCTTGATCGTCTTGTCCTGCACCTGGATGATCGGCAGATCGCGGGGCGCGTTCATGCCGTTGGCGCTGAACTTGATCGGCCCGTAGAAGGTCTGAATGTCGGTCTTGGCAAGCGCATCGCGCACCTTCTTCTTGTCGGTTGACCCTGCCCGTTCGATCGCGTTCTGCAGAAGCACCACGGTCGCCGCACACGATGCGTGCACATAGTCTGGATCGGCCTTCTCTTTGGCGACGAACTCCTTGTAGAAGGCCTCGGTCGTCGGCCATACGCCGACGCCCTTGTAGCTTGTCGCCTGATGCCACCAGCTCGAGCTGGTCACGCCGTTGGCGAGCGCGCCGAGGCCGTCGATGTATTCCTTGTACGCCGGGCCGGCGAGCATCGTGATGATCGGCGCCTTGACGCCGAGATCCTGCATTTGCTTGCGCGCCAGGATCAGGTCCTGGGTGTAACCCGTGACGTAAACCCAGTCCGGATTTCCGGCCTTGATCGCCGACAGCGACGCGGAGTGGTCCATGGTGCCGACCGCATAGAGCTGGTCGTAGTAAACATCGAGGCCCGCCGCCTTGGCGGCTTTGGAAATGCCCTGAGCCGTCGCCTTCGGGAACACGTCGTCGCGACCAAGCACCGCCACTCGCTTGAGCTGGGGCATCTTCTCCTTGAAGTACTTCACCATCGGGCCGAACAGACCGACGTTCGGCGACAGCGTGCCGAACAGATAGCCCGAGGTCTGGTCGAACACCGACTCCGACGACGCCGCGCAGGCGATGATCGGCGTCTGGTAGCGGGTCGCGATGGTGCCGACGATCTTGGTGTGGCCGGAGCCGAATGGCGCCAGCAGGAAATCCACTTTGTCGTCGGTAATCAGCTTCTCGGCGAGTTGCGCAGCACGCTGGCCGTCGGACTGGTAGTCGTATTGGACCAGCTGGACCTTGTGCTTGGTGCCACCGACGTCGATGCCGCCGGCCGCATTGACCTTCTCAAGCCACATCTTCCAGACGAGTTCCTGCTTCTTGGCTTCGTCCGCCAGAGGGCCGGTCAGCGCCAGCGGAGCGCCGATCTTGATATCTGCTTTCGCGGCCGACGTAGGCATCGCCGCCGCAAGTCCGGCGGCAAGAATGACCAGCCCGGGCAGTTTCGCACTTGAACGCATCGAATCGCCTCCGTCGAGTTGTGTCGAAGCCTCCGAAGCGAGCACCGCTGCATAGGTCGTGCCAGAATTCTGCGACACTTTCGGCGCCAAAAGCGGCGCGGGGCTGCCGTCCCGAGGACAACCAGCGATGTCCGCCACTCAAATGGGCAGCGGCGGGCGGAGATTGACTGAGAAAGATGCAGGACACCCGATGGATTTTTGTGCGATGTCGCACCTAGAATAGTCCTGATCTCGGCGGCGAGCGAACGCGAGGAGCGACTTTTGGCCAACCAAGGCGTCGGCGCCAGGCTGCGCCGCAAGGAAGATGGCCGCTTCCTGCATGGCCGGGGCCAGTACATCGCCGACCTGCGATTTCCGCGCATGCGAGATATCGCGTTTGTCCGAAGCCCCGTCGCGCATGCGCGCCTCACCGGAATCCGGATTCCGGATCGGATTCGATCACAGGTGTTCACGGCCGAGGATTTGACCGGGGTCAATCCAATCAGGGCGGTGTCGCCCCTGCCCGGCTTCCAGGTTTCCGAGCAGCACCCCCTCGCCACCGGCAAGCTGCGCCATGTCGGGGAGTTGGTTGCCATGTGCGTCGCCGATACGCGGGCCGAGGCCGAGGACCTGGCCGCCCAGGTGACCGTCGAATACGAGGAACTGCCCGCGGTCGTCGACATGCTGAAGGCGCAGGAGCCTGGCGCCGCGCTGGTGCACGACCATTTCAAACGGAACGTCTTTCTGGAGACCGGATTCGACGGCCCGGTCGAAGCGGCGGCCAGGAATGCACCCGTCAAGGTCTCGCGCGAATTGCGAACGGCACGGCAGGTGATGTCCCCGATCGAGTGCCGCGGCTTCGTCGCGCTATGGGACTCGCGGCTGGAGCAGTTGATCCTGCATGGCGCGACGCAATTTCCGCATGTCGTGCGCACCGGACTCTCACAGGTCCTGCAACTGCCCGAACTCCAGATCCGGGTCGTGTCCTCCGACGTCGGCGGCGGCTTCGGCTACAAGGCGATCCTGGCGAGCGAGGAGATCTGCCTGAGCTGGCTCGCGATGCGCTGCGGATACCCGGTGCGCTGGCTGGAGGACCGCCGCGAGCAGCTCACCGCCAACGCGAATTGCCGTGAGCACCATTATGCCATCACGGCCTATACCGACGAGAACGGCAAGCTGCTTGCGTTCGATGCCAAGGCCGCGGTCGATTCCGGCGCCTATTCGGCCTACCCATTCACCTCCGCGATCGAGCCGTCGCAGGTCAGCGCCATCCTGCCCGGCCCCTACGATATCCCGGTCTATCGTTGCAGGACCGCGGGCGTGGTCACCAACAAGTGCCCGCAGCTGCCCTATCGCGGCGTGGCGCGGCCGAATGTCTGTTACGCGATGGAACTGATGATCGACGCGATCGCCCGACAGATCGGCAAGGAGCCCTACGAAGTCCGTCTGGCCAATCTGGTGCGCGCCGATCAGATGCCGTTCGATAACGTCACCGATAAGCATTTCGACAGCGGCGACTATCCGCAGCTTTTGAAAATGGCGGTCGACGCCCTCGGCCTCCCCGGCATCCGCGAGCGGCAGAAGCGCGGCGAGCCGGACGGCCGTCTGATCGGCGTCGGCATCTCGGTTTTCTCGGAGCAGACCGCGCATGGCACCACCGCCGATGGCAAGCGACGCGCACTCTATGAGCAGGTGTTCGCCAGAATCACGCCGGACGGACGGCTCGACGTCCGCGCCGGCATCCAGAGCATCGGCCAGGGTCTTGAGACCACGCTCGCGCAGATTGCCAGCGAGTGCCTGGGCATCGATACCGACAAGATCCAGGTCAAGCTTGGCGACACCGAACTGTCGCCCTATTCCAGCGGCGCGTGGGGATCGCGCGGCATCGTGTGGGCGGGCGGCGCCACTTCGCGTGCCTGCAAAGAACTGGCAACGCGCGTTGCCGCAATCGGTGCGGCGATGCTGCAGACCGATGCGGCGTCGGTTCAGGTCCGCGACGGCGGCGTATTCGGGCCGCAGGGCAGCGTATCGTTGAGCGACATCGCTCGGTCCTTCTATCTCGCGCCGTCCGAGCTGCCCGGCGATATCGATCCGCACGGCCTCGAAGTCACCGGCGGATATGCGCCGGACCGCCTGACCGGTGTACATACCGGCTCCGCGCACGCCACCGTCGTCGCGGTCGATCCGGAAACCGGCGGCGTGGAAATCCTCGACTATGTGGTCGCGGAGGATGCCGGCATCCTCATCAATCCGATGATCGTCGATGGACAAATCCACGGCGGCACCGCGCAAGGGATCGGGGCGGCGTTGTTCGAAGAAATGCCGTTCGACGCGCAGGGCCAGCCGCTGGCGTCGACACTCGCAGACTACCTGCTGCCCGGATCGGCGGAAATGCCGGACGTGCGCGTGCTGCACATGGAAACGCCTTCGCCCTATACGGAGTTCGGCCAGAAGGGCGTCGGCGAAGGCGGCGCGATTGGCCCCGGCGCCGCCGTCGCCAACGCGGTCAACGATGCACTCCACCGTCTCGGTGTCGAAATCTGCGAAATTCCGATTACTCCGCGACGCATTCTCCAGGCGATCGCAAAAGCGAAGCGTGCAGCGTGAATACCGCAAATAACAAAAACACGCGCAGAATGTTTTGATATGTCCGACGAACTTGTCATCGAGGGTGATGTTCTGGTTGTCGGCGGCGGCGGCGCCGGAATGTTCGCCGCCGTTGCAGCAGCCCGCAACGGCGCGAACGTGATCCTGCTCGACAAGAACGTCGTCGGCCGGGGCGGCGCTACCATCATGGCGCAGATGACGTGTGCATCGGCGCTCGGCGAAGCCGAGCCCGACAGTCCCGAACTGCATCTGGAAGACACGCTCAGCGCGGGCCGCGGTCTCTGCAACAAGACGCTTGCCGCCCTGCTCTGCGAAGAAAGTCCAAACCGCATCCGGGAACTGGCCGACTGGAAGGTCGATTGGGCGCGGAGCGAGGATGGAAAGATCAATCAGGTCAAGGCGCCAGGCCATAGCCGCAAGCGCTGCGTTTACGTCGACTTCCTCCGCACCGGCGCCGCGATCTGCGCGGCGCTCCGCGGCAAGACCAGCCGCGACAGCAAAATCCGCCGTCTCAGCAACGTCACCGTGACCGACCTTGTGCTGCGCGACGGCGAGATAGCCGGTGCGGTCGGTATCGACGTGCCGACCTCGACGCCCGTCAAGATCAAGTGCTCCGCCGTTGTGCTCTGCACCGGCGGGATGACCAAGATGTTCCAGCGGACCACCGCCTCCAACAATCTGTGCGGTGAAGGCATCGGCCTCGCTCTGCGTGCGGGCGCGCGGATCATCGATATCGAATTCCTGCAGTTCTATCCGAACGGCCACCTTGCCCCGCGTATGGTGGGTCTCGATCCGACGACGTGGGAACCGACGCGGGTCAAGCTTGGCGGGCGGCTGCTCAACGGCAAGGGCGAGGAATTCCTCCACCGCTATGGCGAGGACGAGGGCGGCTCCTCGTACGACACCGCGCGCGATGTCCTCACCTATGCGATCTACAAGGAGGTCGAGGCCGGGCGGGGCTCGCCGCACGGCGGTGTGTTCCTGTCCTTCCAACATATCGACGACCAGAAGCTGAAAGACGCGCTGGGGCCCGTGCTGGAGATCTTCGAGCGGAACAACATCAATCTTACGCGTCAGCCAGTCGAGATATTTCCGATCGCGCACTATCAGATGGGCGGCATCGAGGTCGATGCCGACATGCGCTCCACCGTGCCGGGCCTCTACGCGGCCGGAGAAATTGCTGGCGGCGCTAACGGCGCCAACCGCCTCTCCGGCAACGCCCTTCCCGAGGCGATGGTGTTCGGCGCGCGAGCCGGAGAGAAGGCCGCAGTGTACAGCACACGCAATAAGGTCCCGCGCTGGGATGACACGCTCGCCCAGCCGCACATCGATCTCATCCGGCAGACGGCCGGGCGCAACAACGGAAACGGCCCGTCGCCGGGACAACTGATGGGAGAACTGAAATCTCTCATGTGGAGCAAGGTCGGCGCATTCCGGACCGGCCCCGATCTCGAGTCCGCCCGGGCGCGCATTCGCGCCATGCGGCAGGGCGATCTTGATGCACTCACGATCGCATCGGAGAATCGCTTCAACTATGGCCTGGTCGAGTGGTTCGAACTGCGTGGCGGCCTTCTGGCCGCCGAGGCGCTGGCGGCAGCAGCCCTTGCCCGCGAGGAAAGTCGCGGCGCGCACCAGCGCGACGATTTCCCTTCGGCCGACGATCGCTTCCTCGCCAACCAACTGGTTCAGCTGCAACGCGATGAATTAGTCTCAGAATTCAGGAACGTGCGCACGTGACGGCCGTCGACCAAGACCATTCCAACGCCATCAAGACAGCACGGCTTCGCGTTTGGCGCGGCACGAACCGCGAGAGCGGCCGCTATGAGGAATTCGACGTCGAGTTCGAGGACGGGGACTCCGTTCTTGACGGGCTAGTGCGGCTGCGCGTCAACAGCGATCCGAGTCTGGCGATCCGCTTCAGCTGCTTCAATGCCAATGTCTGCAAGGAATGTACGATGCTGATCGACGGGACCGTCGAATATGCCTGCATCGCCAAGCTGCAAGCCCGGCTGATGCAGATCGATCCGCTGCCGAACCTCGAGATCGTACGCGACCTCGTGACCGATACGCTCTCGCGCAAGGAGCGGTTCTGATGAGCTCTTCCCGCGTCAGGCAAATCAGATGAAGCCCGTCGCGTTCGACTACGAACGTGCCGCGTCGCTGTCGGACGCCGGTGTGCTGCTCGCGCGGCCCGCCGGATTCGTCAAGCTGATCGCGGGCGGCCAGTCGCTCGGGCCGATGCTCAATCTGCGCCTCGCCCAACCGGATCTTCTGGTCGATATCACGTCGATCCCCGAACTGACGGCTATCACGGATGGCGGCGACCACCTCGACATCGGCGCTTGCGTGACGCATTCCGATATCGAGGACGGCCGGGTGCCCGATCATTTTGCCGGGCTGCTGCGGCAGGTCGCCGGGCGCATTGCCTACCGGGCGGTGCGCAACCGCGGCACGGTGGGCGGCAGCCTTGCCCATGCCGATCCGGCCGCCGACTGGCTCTCGGCGCTGTCGCTGATCGGGGCTGATGCGATCGTCTGGTCCAGCAGGGCGACGCGCACGATCCCGGTCGCCGACCTCGTCCGGTCGTCGTTCACCACCGCGCTTGAGACCGATGAGATGATTCGGGCCGTGCGCATTCCAAAGCTGTCAGCAGCGGCGCGCTGGGGCTTCTTCAAGTTCAGCCAGAAAGCCGGTGAATTCGCTCACATCATCGGCGGCGTCCTGCACGATCCGGCGCGCGGGATTTTCCGCGCCGTGCTTGGCGCCATCGAGACCACGCCGATCGTGGTTGCGGATGCGCGCCCGCTGTTCGGCGGCAGCTTCGACGCCGGCATCGCGGACCGCATCGACCGTCAAGCCGTCTCAGGGCTGCTCGACAGCCGAAACGTGTCGGACGACTACATTCGCAGTCTTGCGCCCGTCGCGCTGAAACGTGCCGCAATGCAGGCGTGCGTGCCATGAACTCCATTTCTCTCCTCATCAACGGCAAGAAGGTCGAGGGAGCGGTCGAGCCGCGCACGAGCCTTGTCGATTTCCTGCGCGATCACCAGCATCTGACGGCGACCCATATCGGCTGCGAGCACGGCGTCTGCGGCGCGTGCACCATCCTGATCGACGGCACGCCCGCGCGCTCTTGCATCACCCTTGCGGTTGCGGCCGACCGTGCCGCGATCACCACGCTGGAGGGCTTCGACGGCGATCCGGCGATGAAGGTTCTCCGCGAGGCGTTTTCCGAGCATCATGGATTGCAGTGCGGCTTCTGTACGCCCGGAATGCTGATGACAGCCCGCGACATTGCCATCCGGCTGCCGGAGGCTGACGAGCAGCGCATCCGGCTGGAGCTTGCCGGCAACCTCTGCCGCTGCACCGGCTACGTCGGCATCGTCAAGGCGATCCAGGCCGCGCTGACGAAGCTTAAGGATTCGCCGCGACCGTCGCCGGCCTCGCGCGGGATAGGGCCGGTCGGTTCGCATCCGCCTGTCGTCCCGGTCGACCGTTCACGAACTCCGGCACCCGCAGCGCGCGAAGCCGTCACTCCCATTTCGGCCGCGGGCCGCGAAAACCTCGACCTGATCGATTGGGCGGCCGTCGAACGCGAAGGCGTCGAGCTTCGCCAATCGTTCGCGATCCCCTTCCCTCGCGCCGAGGTCTGGCGCTTCTTCGCCGACCTCGACCAGGTCGTGCGCTGCATTCCGGGAGCGCGGCTCACCGCCGCGGTCCAGGGCGGCCGTGCCGAGGGCGAGGTCAACGTGAAGCTTGGCCCGATCGTCAGCACGTTCCAGGGCGTGCTGGACGTCGCGCGCAACGATGCCGAGCACCGCGGCGTGGTACGGGGCGCGGGGCGCGACGCGCGCAGTCCGTCCAGCGCGCGGGCGATCATTGCCTACGAGGTCACCGCGCCTGACTCCTCTTCGTCTCAGGTCGATGTGTCCGTAAAGTTTCTGCTGTCCGGTGCCTTGGCGCAATTCAGCCGCGGCGGTCTCGTCAAGGACGTCGCCGACCACCTGACGCTCATGTTCGCGCAAAATCTGGAGGCAAGGCTTTCCGGCAAGGTTCCGGCCGACCAATCCGTAGGCGCTCTGGACGCCGGTGCGGTGGCTCGCTCGGCGATCTGGACACGCATCCGCAACCTCGCCGCCAAGCTGATGGGGCGCGGAGCGTGATCGCGGAAGTCCGGCTGGCCAAGTGAATGCACAGGAATTAAGCATGCGCTGCCGATTCCGGATACTGGAAATGACGCCAGCGTCTCCATAATATCCAATAGAATCTCGATTGCGCCCCGCCCACCACGGAGAGTGCCATGGCTGCCAATCCATCCTATGATGTGCTGTTGCGCGGGGGACATGTCATCTGCCCCGCGTCCAAGATCAACGGGATCATGGACGTTGCGGTCAAGGACGGGCGCATCGCCGACGTCCAGACTGATATTCTGCCCGCCAGTGCCAAGGAGGTCATCGACGTTCGCGGCAAGCTGGTGCTGCCCGGCATGATCGACACCCATGCCCACGTCTATCGCTATGTCAGCGGCCGGTTCGGCCTCGACGCCGACATGGTGGGTGTACATTCGGGCGTCACCACGCTGATCGACCAGGGCGGTCCATCCTGCATGACGCTTCCAGGCTTCCGGCACTTTGTCGCCGAGCCGGCGAAGTCCCGCGTCTATGCGTTCCTGTCCGCCTACCTCGTGGGCGGCCTGGAGGGCCATCTCTATCCAACCCTATACAGCCCCGACGGCGTCAATATTGACGCGACCGTGCGCGCGGCCAATGCCAACCGCGACCTCGTACGCGGCATCAAGGGGCACGCCGAAATTGGCGGCTTCGCGCGCTGGGGCATCGAGGTGCTTCAGATGTCCGCCGAGATCGGCCGCCAGACCAATCTTCCGCTCTACGTCCATTTCGGACAGCTCTGGGGACTTCCGAAGAGCGGCGCGAATGGCGAGGACGCCGACACGATCCTCGAACGCGTGATTCCCGAACTTCGTCCCGGCGACATTCTTGCGCACCCGTTCACGCGCCATCCCGGCGGCTTCGTCAACCGCGAGGGCCAGGTCCACGAAGTGATCCGCGCCGCGCTCGACCGCGGCCTCAAGGTGGACGTCGGACACGGCAGCCATTTCTCCTACCGGCTGGCGCGCAAAGCGCTCGATGCCGGCATCGTGCCGGACACGCTCGGCGCCGACATGCATGGCTACAACACGTTCGTGCCGCCGCCGCCCGGAACCCCGGCGGAACATGATGACGACGAGGCGCATCCGTTCCTCGGGCAGGCGAAGTTCAGCCTGACTCAGGCGATGAGTTCGATGCTCGCGCTTGGGCTGACGCTGGAGCAGGTCGTACCGATGGTGACGACCAATGCCGCCGCCATGATCGCCATGTCAGATGAAATCGGCACCTTGAAACCGGGAGTGGTTGCCGACGTTTCGGTCCTCTCCGACCAGCGCGGCCGGTTCATCCTGCGCGACAACGAAAAGAACGAGGTCGTGGCCGAGCGTTTGCTGCAGCCAGCCTTCTGCCTGCGCGAAGGCATTCGCTATGATGCCAATGCGACCATCCTGCCTCAGGCGGAGGCAGCCTGAGTTGCCTCTGGGCTGACGCGCGACTTCGATTGCGAGCGTTGCGCGATGCCGACTAATCCGTCGGCAGTCAAAGTCGCATGTAAATGCCGAGCGGCTGAATTGTCAGCGCACTGAGAAAACGGCAGGGAACTTGCTTCTCCTGGTTAACCCAGGAGGAGGATGATTCCATGTTCATCAGGAGAGCTCTTCTCGCTGCACTCGCCGTTGTGTGCTTCGTGGCCCTGGATCGGGCCGAAGCGCAAAACTTTCCCGATAAACTGATCAAGATCGTGGTGCCATACCCGCCCGGCGGACCGTCCGACGTAGCCGCTCGACTGGTCGCCCAGCCGCTGAGTACGATCCTGGGACAAAGCGTTATCGTCGAAAACATCGCGGGTGCCGGCGGAAGGATCGGCGCCAAGGCGGTCGCGCAGGCCAGCCCGGATGGCTACACGCTGTTTCTCGGCGGTACAAACCCGAACGCCATCGCCCCATCGATCTATCCGAACCTCACGTTCGAACCGATGAAAGACTTCAGGGCGGTCGGCATCGTCAGCTTCGATTCCAATGTGCTGGTCGTCAACGCCGCGGTTCCGGTGAAGACGATTCAGGAATTGCTCCAGTACTCAAAGGACAATCCGGGAAAGCTGTCGTCCGGCGCGACGCTCGGCATCGGCCCTCATGTGAGCCTGGAGTTGTTGCGAGCCCGGACCGGCAGCAGCATGAATTTCATTCCCTATCGGGGCGCGGCGCCTGCCATCAATGACCTGTTGGGCAACCAGATCCAGGTCGGCATGTCATCCAAGGCGGTGATGCTTCCGCTGATCAACTCGGGCAGGCTGAGAGGACTCGCTGTCACCAGCGACGACCGCTGGCCGGAATTACCGGACGTACCGACGATGCGGGAAAGCAAATTCGAGGGAATTCCGGCACTCCTCTGGAGCGGGCTGCTGGCGCCCGCACGGACGCCGGATGCCGTAATCGACAAACTCAATACCGCAATGATCGCTGCGATGAAGACGCCGTCGGTGCAAACGAGCCTGGCCAAGCTCGGACTCAAGACAAAGGCACTGACGCCGCAACAGTTCGACGCCGTACTGGCGGAGGAAGCCCGCATCTGGGAGGCCGCCGTCAAAGAATCCAAGATGAAACTCGATTGAGGAGGTAAACCGGCTTCCCCTCAGAGCTTCATGCCGGCCATCTCGAGCAGCGAGCGAGCACGCGCCCGTTGCTCCTCCGAAATAACAAGGCGCTCGGCGAAATCCCGGCCAGCCGGTCGCGTCGCGTCGATCCCCATTTTGGTCAGCGTGAAGGTGTCAGGATCCGACGTCGGGTCGAGAATCGCGCCCTTGGCGTTGGGGACAAGCGTGATGTCCCGCTCTGCGCGCACGCGCGTCGCGACCGCCCAGATCACGTCGCTGAGATTGAAGATGTCGACGTCGTCGTCGACCACGATGACCTGCTTGGTGTAAAGCTCCGTTCCGAAGGTCGCCATCATCGCCATCTGCGGCTCGCCCTCGGCGGTCTTCTTCATCGAAATGAACGCCATGAAAGCGCCGCACGTGGTATGCGGCACGTGCACCGCCTGGACGTTCGGAAGATTGCGGCGCAGCGCGTTCAATATCTCCCCTTCGCGCGTGATGCACGAGACCAGGATATGGTCGCGCGACATGCCGGAAACGACACTTTGATAGATCGCATCGCGCCGCATCCGGACGCGCTTCGCGACAAACACGTTCTGGGTGCTGCGGTGAGAGGCGTATCCGGTAAATTCGCTGAAAGGGCCTTCCGGCTCTCTCACATCGGCAAGGATTTCGCCTTCGATGACGATTTCCGCGCCAGCCGGGACCTCCAAGTCGGCGGCACCGACCTTTGCAACGCGATAGGGCTCCCCGAACAGTCCTCCGACGATCTCGTACTTCCGCACGTGCTGCGGATAGGCGTAGACCATCGAGCCCATGTAATGCAGCGGATGGGTTCCGATCGCGATGGCGACCTGGAGCGGCTCGCCCCGCCCCTCGGCGCGGCGATGAAACTCGTAGAGCCGCCGCCTCGAATGCAGCGACACGCCAAGCCGGTTCTTGCCCCTCAGCATGAGACGATGAAAGCCCGTCGTGTCCACGCCGGTGACCGGATCGCGCGCCGTGATCTGACCAGCGGTAATGTATGGCGCGGCATCCACGGGGAATTGCAGGGGCACCGGCAGCTTGGTCAGATCGATTTGATCGCCTTCGAGCACCACGTCGTCCCAGGCGGCGGCGCCGACCACCTCGCACGGGATGTACTTCTGGCAACGCTCCCGAAAAGCGGTCGGCAATTTCTCCGGCGTCACCCCGAGACATGCCGCCAGCAATTTGCGGTTGCCGGCGACGTTCGTCACCATCGGCATGCTGCTGCCGTTGAAATTATCGAACATGATGACCGGGCTGCGGCCGATCCGATCGAGTTCGAACACCATGGACGTCGATTCGAATTTCGGATCGACCGGATGTTGAACACGCAGGAATTCGTCGGGGAAATCCGTCTCCACCATACGCAGGAAGCCGCGCAGGCTCTGATTGTCGATATTTGCAGTGACCATTTGATTCTCGCACAGGCACTCCGGCGGCCCGGATTGTGGCGGAGGATCGTGCGCCTGTCTTGCGAAAAAGTCAGGGCCAGAAGTCCCTTACGAGATTTCGTGCGCTAGCCTGGGGGAACGCTGCGGAGTCACTGTGGGGTTTTCCAGAATTTCAACCAATTATCGCGTCACGGTCGCGCATCGGGCCGTGGCGCATCGTGTCCTGGACGGCGGAACGTAGCAAACAGGCGTTCGAGCCCGAATGTCGGTTCGCGCCGGCGGACTCGGCGAGCCCTAACGCTGCGGCGGTGGCGCCTTTGGGACCGAGCCCGGTGTTGCGACACATCCCTTGACGGAGGTCGATAGAGCGTCTTTGCCAGCGGCCAGTTCGATTGTGCAGTCATCCGGCAAATAGCGCACGCGAAATAAAAATTGACCCGAACGGTCGGTCTTTTCGAAATAACGGCCATCCAAGGTTACGCGATGGTCCGGCTGCCCGGCATGGCCTCGTACAACCAATACTCCGCCAGCATATTCAGCCTCCGTGACGATGATGTCGGCACGAGCGTGCGACGTCGTCGCTGAGAGTACAAATGCTGAGAGACACATGATCACCAATCGCATTGTACCTCCCAGTGCTCTCGTGACGCCGCTTCTCCATCTACAACGACGTCACGTTCCAAAGCGTTCCACGAGCCAAACTTGGCCGTCGGGCGGCGTCGGGAGCTCCGCCAGCGGATCAGATGCGCAGTAAGGCCCTCTCGTCGCCACACAACGGCAGCTGAGGGGGGGGGAGCGGTGATCTGGCTCGCGGGTGCGATGGATGAGGGTCGAGCGGATCGAACAAAAGCGAAATCCCCGCCGCAGCGGTGGGGAGAACCGAACGGCGAGGAAGTTTCAGCCAATGGTCTCTTTGGGGGTATGGGGACACGAGACCACGGGCACGTAACTTGCTCGCGCTCAAACGGTTCCGGACGTCCGCGCTCAACCACGTCGCAACATCTGCGTCGCGGCCGGCGACACTGCCGGATCAACCGACACTGCTGGATCAACGACAAGGGGCCCGCTCCCTTTTCAGGGTGTGCGAGCCCCTCGCAGGTTCCAGCAGTCTTCTTGCAAAGCCCGCGGTTCCCAACGGTGAACCTGCACCATGTTGGTTCGTTCCGGAAGTCCCCTGCGTCATTTGATTCCAGCCAATGACGGTCACCCTCGGCGAAAGTGCGCTGCGTCGCCCTGACAGATCTTAGCAGATGGCCTATCCGGAACGGGAACTCGGAGCGTCAATGCCAGTTCACCCTTCAATCCGTCCGATAGAGGCGACTATGGCTGATCCGCACGTCAAACCTTCGCACACAATGCGACGCTACGCGGCGCCGACCGAACTCGGAGAACGTCCTTCCCACGGCGGGCCTCCGTGGCTGCTGCTCATCGTGGGTGTGCTACTTTCCGTCGGCGTAACCTGGTATATTTTCCATCCACTTGAACTCATCCCACACGTGGCAGGTTAGTCGCTACAAGGCCGCACACTCCCATGGCAGGCGCGACAGCATGGGCGAAGACATTTCGCCTCATGCGCCCCGGACCTGTCCCCTCTGCACCGGGCGCGAGAACTGCGAACGCAGCATCTTAGGCGGCGCGACCTTGCCGTCGCGATGTTGCCCACCCGTGCACGTCGCAAACCATGCGACCGCCGCACCCACCAGCGCTGCCGCGCCAGCCATGAAAGCGAGTATCACGCCGGTACGTCGCGCCTTCCGGATGTTGTCGCGCGCCTGCACGATCGCGATGTCGACGCGCCGCTCGGCTTCTGGCGGTTGGAGGCCGGTTTGGGCAGCAGTCAGCCTGATAAGATAAGCCCGGTCGGCGGGGGTGATGCCGGCATGCCCGGCGGTAGTGAGCAGAATACGCGCCGCTTCCGATCGAGGGTACACCAGATCAACATTCTGCGGACGCTGGTCGGCACGAAAGAGCTGGTCGAGGTCATAAGCAATGAGGTCTTCGCCGGCGACCGATTGGGCCACTCCCGGGCTGCCCGCCGAAGGCGCGACTCTGGCGAGCGACTGAGCGGCCGCCCAGGTCATCAGCACTGTCAGGACAATTGCTATCGACCACACCAGTATTCCGTGACTCCCGTCACGAAATTCAATTTCGTCATCGTTTCCGGAGATCGGAGTTCGCAGGCGTCCCGCCAAATAGCCGCCGACGCCGAACGCCAGAATCGCGGCAAAAATCAAATAAAGGCCCGAGAGCAACTGCAGCATGAAGGAGGAATCGCGCCACGTCGGCGCTGACGAACTAACCGCCAGCCCAATGGCCGCCGCGAAGGTGTGGAGCACAAACGCCAGCGCCGTAGCCGTAAGGGCGCCGGCGATGGCCGGTCCCCATTGCACGTAGGGCGTCTGCTCCTCGTCCGTGATAACCGCGACTGGCTCGACAATGGTCATCTGCGTCAATCCTTTTCAGCGAAGGCCAAGAAACGAAAGGATGAACATGACGACGACGATCAAGCCGATCAGATAAATCAGGCCGCCCATTGGATTTCTCCTGGTCCGAAATGGCGCATGTGCCTGACAAATCCGCGGCCAAGCAATAAGTTCCGTCAACAAGGCTCCGCGAAAGCAGCGCCGCCTGAAGTCGAGAATCCACTTCGCCGTGACATCGTCGGCGAACGACGCCCCGGGCCCATACCATCGGGACGTTGAAGCCGTCCCTGCCGGATGACGGCAAGGCGATCCTACATCCGACGAGTTAGGAGCTTCGATCAGGCTCGCTAATGAGCGTCCCGCCGCCAGCCGAACTGGGGCGCAAGTAATTGGTTGCGGGGGCTCGCAAC